>DATDKA010000164.1:0-6284 GCA_036520235.1 Gaiellaceae bacterium | reverse complement strand
CCCCCCCCCGGGCACGGCACTTCTTGCGCGTTACGCTGGTGCCGATGGCGGTCGTCGAGCTGCACATGATCTCCGACGCCACCGGCGCCACGGCGAAGCGCCTCGTGCAGGCGCTCGAGGCGCAGTTCCCCGACCAGGAGTTCGAAGACATCGTCCATCCGATGGTCGAGACGGTGGACGACCTGCGCCTCGCCGTCGACCGTGCCAGGGGGCGGCCGGCGGTGATCGTCTACACGATCGTCCACCCTGAGCTCCGCGAGGCGATGCACGAGCTCTGCCGCCGCGCGAAGGTGCACTACTGCGACATCCTGCGTCAGCCGATCGAGTCGGTGATGAAGGTCTCCGGTCAGGCGGCGAAGATGACGCCCGGCGCGCGCCCGCCGCTCGACACGAACTACTTTCGGCGGATGGCGGCGATCGAGTTCGCGGTGAAGTACGACGACGGGGTCGGCGGCGGCCTGCCGGCGGCCGACATCGTGCTGGTGGGCGTGTCGCGGACGTCGAAGACGCCGCTCTCGATCTACCTCGGCTACCTCGGATACAAGGCGGCGAACGTGCCGGTCGTGAAGGGCATCGAGCCCCCGGACGAGCTCTTCGAGATCGACCAAGCGAAGATCATCGGGCTGACGATCGACGCCGAGCGGCTGGCGGAGATCCGCACCGACCGCGCGAAGCGGCTCGGCGGGAACAACCGGCGCTACACGGAGCTGGTGGCGATCTACGACGAGCTCGAGGAGGCGGAGAAGCTCCATCGGCGGCTTGGGTGCCCGGTGATCGAGATCTCCGAGCTCTCGATCGAGGAGACGGCGGCCAGGATCGTTGCCATGGTCGAGCGGCGTCAGCGCGAGGCTGCCACCGCGACCGCTTCGTGAACCCCGCCGCAGAGGCCGCGCGCGCGAAGCCGGTTCCGCTCTGGCGGTGGGGCGCCTGGTGGGCGCTGCTCCTCCTCGCCGGCCTCGTCTTCTACTTCCTCCTCGCGCCGATCTGGCTCGGGCTCAGGGCGGCGGCGTGGGTGGCCGAGCTCCGCGCCCGCCTGGGGAGAAGCTGACACACATTTGACACGGGACCTGGTCCCGGGACACGTCCCGGCGGCCGGTCCTAGGCACGCGGCTGAGCCGTTCTCGGCGCTAGCTTCGCTCGGGACCTGGTCCCCGACGGAGCTCGAAGACATGTTCGAGCCCGTCCTCTTCGTCCATGTGCTCGCCTGTCCTGACGAAGCCGAACTTGCGGGCGATCGCCAGTGATGGCTCGTTCGTCGGCGCGATCGAGAGGACGAAGTGGCGGACGCCCGCACGAGCCTCCGCCTGATCCATCAGGAGCTGCGACGCCTCAGTCGCGAACCCGCGTCCTCGCCAGGCGGGGAAGATCTTGTAGCCATATTCGACGGCATCCGGCGCCTGCGCGGAGTTCACGCCGGGCGGCCCGTGGTACCCCGCGTGCCCGATCATCTGGCCGCCGAGCACGACGGCGTGCGGGCACCACTCCTCGAACCGCTCGTCCTCGCGCATCTGCCGTAGCCGCAGTCCGAGGAACCCGCGTTCGCCCGGCGACGGAAACTCGCCCGGCAGCTCGATCCCGAGCTCGGCCGCCGCATCCTCCGGCCGTCCGTCGAGCACCGCCTCCAGGAACGCAGGCGTCATCGGACGGAGCTCGATCACGCCGGCTTCTCCGCCGCGAACCAGAGGAACAGCGGCACGCGGCTCCAGCGCGGGTTCTCGTCGTCGTAGAGCTCGCGCATCCGCATGATCTGCAGGCCCGCCTCCTCGAAAGCACGCGAGTAGTCCTCGAGCGTGAAGTGGATGCTGTGGAACGTCATCTGAAGGCCGTCCCGGTCGAACGCGTCCTCGTACCGGCGCTGCTCGCGGTACGACGTCTCGATCACGAACGGCGCGCTTTCGTCCCCGTCCCGGGGCGAGAAGACGCCGGCCGAGTTCAGCGGATGCACCACCGGCGCGACGAGCATCCCGCCGCGCGACAGCACACGCGCGATTTCCCGCAGCGCCGCCGGCATGTCGTCCATGTCCATCAGCGTCATGAACGCGACGGCAAGATCGGCGGAGCCATCCTCGAAGGGCATGTCGGCGGCGCTCGCCAGCACGTACTTTCCGTCGGGATCCGCCTCGCGCGCCGCCATCACCATCGACGGGGAGACGTCGAGCCCGACGACGTTGTGCCCGAGTGCCCGCAGGTCTCGTGTCACCCGCCCTTCGCCGCAACCCACGTCGATCGTCAGCCGTCCCGGAGGAGGAAGCGACGCGAGCAACGCCTCCCGGTGGAAGACCCAATAGCTGTCGTGACCCTCGGCGCGCGCCCACCGGATCCAGTTCGGCGCCTGCTCCTCCCAGGCGTCATGGAGGCTCACGGGACGCGAGCCTCGATCGGCTCCTCGACCACCTCGCCGTCGCGCACCCCGACTCGGTACGCGGAGGTCCCGTCGTCGACCCCCACCACGTCGCGCAGCTCGCCGTCCACGAACAGCAAGCCGACCCCGGCGTCCGCCGCGTACCCGCCCGGAAGCCCATCACGCAGCAGCCCGTGGAAAACAGGCCGCCGCTTCTCCTCGTCGTCGTAATGCGGGCAGAAGCTGCCCGGCAGGAAGCCGAGGCAGTCCATCGGCCCGAGCTGCGGCCCGAACGAGTCGGTCACCCCGTGCTCCCACCAGCAGATGCCGCCCGCGCTCGACCCCGACAAGACGACGCCCGACTCCCACGCCTCCCGCATGAGCCGATCGACGCCGTGTACCCGCCAGATCGCGAGCATGTTCGCCGTGTTCCCGCCGCCGACGAACACGAGATCCGCCTCTACCACACGCTCCCGCAGATCCTCCGGAGGCCAGGGGAAGAACTCGAGCCGCGAGACCTCCGCGATCCCCTCGAACCGGTCGTACATCCGCAGCGCTGCCGCAGGATCCTCGGCCATCGCCGTGCCGATGTAGAGCACCCCCGGACGCTCGCGCCCCGTCAGCTCGACGAGGAACCGAGCCAGGCCGTCCGAGAACTTCCCGCCGCCGATGGGAACGATCGTCCGCTCCGCCATTCGTGCGGAGTATCGCCGCTGGGCGATAATCCGCTTCCCAATGGGCCGCTACGTCTACGACTTCGACGAGCCCGCCGAGGGCGGCAGGGAGCGCCTCGGCGGCAAGGGCATCGGCCTCGCCGAGATGACCCAGCTCGGCGTTCCGGTTCCCGCCGGGTTCACGATCGCGACCGACGCCTGCCGCGCCTACATGACGTCGGGCGGCCAGCTGCCGGATGGGCTCGAAGAGGAGATCGAGGAGCACCTGGCGCGTCTGGAGGAGACGACAGGAAAGCGATTCGGCGACCCGAAGGATCCGCTCCTCGTCTCGGTCAGGTCGGGCGCGGCGGTCTCGATGCCCGGGATGATGGACACAATCCTGAACGTCGGCCTGAACGACGATGCGCTTTCGGGCGGCGAGCGGTTCGTCCAGGACTCGTACCGCCGGCTGATCCAGATGTACGGCGAGACGGTCGACCACATCGACGCCCAGCGCTTCTCCGAGGCGCTCGACGAGGACGACCTCGCGAAGACGATCGAGCTCTTCAAGGGCATCTACCAGGAGGAGACGGGCCGGCCGTTCCCGCAGGACGCGAAGGAGCAGCTCGGCCGGGCCGTCCGAGCGGTCTTCGAGTCCTGGGACACGCCGCGCGCGAAGGCGTACCGCCGCCACAACCACATCCCGGACGACCTCGGCACCGCCGTGAACGTCGTGCAGATGGTGTTCGGCAACAAGGGCGCCCAGTCCGGCACCGGCGTCGCCTTCACCCGCGACCCTTCCACCGGCGAGCAGGGCCTCTACGGCGAGTTCCTGGCGGACGCGCAGGGCGAGGACGTCGTCGCCGGCATCCGCACGCCCGAGCACGTCTCCGAGATGCAGCAGCGGCTGCCCGCAGCCTACGACGAGCTCCTCGAGACGATGCGGCGGCTCGAGGAGCACTACAAGGACATGCAGGACATCGAGTTCACCGTCGAGGACGGCAAGCTCTATCTCCTGCAGACGCGCAGCGCCAAGCGCACCGCCGCCGCCGCGCTCAAGGCCGCCGTCGACATGGTCGACGAGGGACTGATCTCCCGGGAGGAGGCCGTTGCGCGGATCGACCCGGGCCAGCTCGACCAGCTACTCCACCCGCGGATCGACCCCGACGCCGACTACAAGGTCATCGCCAAGGGCCTGAACGCTTCGCCCGGCGCCGCCTCGGGCAAGATCGTCTTCGACGCCGACACGGCCGAGGACCGCGCAAAGGACGGCGAGGCGGTGATCCTCGTCCGCTGGGAGACGACCCCCGACGACATCCACGGGATGATCGCGGCGCAGGGGATCCTGACCGCGCACGGGGGGATGACCTCCCACGCCGCCGTCGTCGCCCGCGGGATGGGCAAGCCGTGTGTCGCCGGGTGCGAGGCCCTGTCGGTCGACGCCCAGGCGAAGACTGCGTCGATCGACGGCACGAAGCTCGGCGAGAGCGACGTGATCACGATCGACGGCGGCACCGGCGAGGTGATCGTCGGCGAGGTCGCGCTGATCCCGCCGGACATCAACGAGGACTTCGAGACAGTGCTCGGGTGGGCGGACGACCTGCGCCGCCTCAAGGTCCGGGCCAACGCGGACACGCCCGAGGACGCCGCGAAGGCCCGCGAGTTCGGCGCGCAGGGGATCGGCCTCTGCCGCACTGAGCACATGTTCATGGCAGAGGACCGGCTGCCCGTCGTCCGCGAGATGATCATGGCCTCGGACGAGGACGAGCGCCGCGCCGCGCTCGACAAGCTGCTCCCGCACCAGCAGTCGGACTTCGAGGGGATCTTCGAGGCCATGGCCGGCCTGCCGGTGACGATCCGGCTCCTAGACCCGCCGCTCCACGAGTTCCTGCCGCCGCTCGAGGAGGCGCACGACGAGCGCATGCGCACGCGGATCCGCGCCCTCCAGGAGGCGAACCCGATGCTCGGAACGCGAGGCTGCCGCCTCGGCCTCCAGTTCCCGGAGATCTACGAGATGCAGGTGCGCGCGATCATCCGCGCGGCCGCAGCGGTCCAGGAGCGGACGGGCGACGCCCCGCTCGTCGAGATCATGCACCCGCTGGTCGGCTTCGAAGAGGAGCTCCGGCGGCTGCGTGAGCTGACGATTGCGACGGCGTCCGCGGAGGGAGACGTCGAGTACCTCGTCGGCACGATGATCGAGCTGCCGCGGGCGTGTGTCCGGGCGGACGAGATCGCCGAGCAGGCCGACTTCTTCTCCTTCGGGACGAACGACCTCACCCAGACGGCGCTCGGCTTCTCGCGCGACGACGCCGAGGGCAAGTTCCTGACGTACTACCTCCAGGACGGAGTGCTCGAACGGAACCCGTTCGAGACGCTCGACCAGAGCGGTGTCGGCGACCTGATGCGGATCGCAGTCGAGCGCGGCCGCAGCGTGAAGCCGGACCTGAAGCTGGGGATCTGCGGCGAGCACGGCGGCGAGCCCGCCTCGGTGGCGTTCTGCCACACGCTCGGGCTCGACTACGTCTCGTGCTCGCCCTACCGTGTGCCGCTCGCCCGGCTGGCTGCGGCGCAGGCGGCGCTCGCGGAAGCCGGCATCGAGGCCGTTTCCGTCGGCGGGTGATCCGGCCGCCGCGACCCGACGAGGGAGAGCGGCTCCGCGAGATCGCGATCGCCGCGAAAGCGCACTGGGGGTATCCCCTGGAGCAGGTGCGAAGCTGGGCCGACCAGGGCGATTTCTCGGCTGCCGGCCTGGACGCGAAGGAGTTCCTCGTCGCCGAGGAGGACGGGCGGGCCGTCGCCTTTGCGTCGCTCGTCGGACGAGGGGCGGTCTGCGTCCTCGACGACCTCTGGGTCGAGCCGGCCGCGATGGGCAAGCGCGTCGGCTCGGCGCTCTTCGGCGCCGCGAAGGAGCGCGCCAGGACGCTCGGGGCGAGGACGCTGGAGTGGGAGGCCGAGCCGCACGCGGTGGGCTTCTACGAGCGGATGGGCGGGCGGTACCTGCGGGACAGCCCGCCGAGCGAGTGGGGACGGGTTCTGCCCGTGATGGGCCTCGAGCTCTAGGTCTCGGGCGCTGTGCGGGCAGGTGCGATCCGCTGAAACAGGAACAGGCTCGTCACGAGCGTCCAGACCAGGAACAGCAGGAACGTGAACACGCCGTAGGAGCCCGTCGGCCCGAAGTCGTCGCTCGCGCCGACCGTGGCGCCGCCGACGTCGACGACGAGGATCAGCGCAAGCACGCTTCCGGCCCAGCCGACGGCATTCGGGAGGAACCCCGTCCTCAACACCTCGAC
>DATDKA010000163.1:0-7597 GCA_036520235.1 Gaiellaceae bacterium | reverse complement strand
CGTCGGGATCGCCTCGCGGTTCGTCTCGAACGCGCACGAGATCTACTTCCTGAACGCGCTCGTCTCGGTCGCGATCGTCGTCGCCGTGTACGTCTTCATCGGCAACTCGGGCGTGCTCTCGTTCGGGCAGATCAGCTTCGTCGCAGTCGGCGCGTTCGCGGCCGGAGTGCTGACGATCCCGCTGGAGTCGAAGACCGGCGTTCTCCCGCAGCTCTACCCGCTGCTCCGCGACCACACGATCGGGAACGTGGCCTCCCTGCTCGTCGCGGCGGCGGCCGGCGGTGTGTTCGCGCTGCTCGTGGGGATGCCGCTGATGCGGCTCTCCGGGCTCGCGGCCGGGATCGCGACCTTCGCAGTGCTCGAGATCACCCACAACGTGCTGCGGGAGTGGACGAAGATCGGCCCCGGCGCGACGACCCTCTCGCTCGTTCCCGAGACGACGGACGCGCTCCAGGCGACGCTCGGCGCGCTGGTCGTGATCGCCGCGGCGTTCGCCTACCAGCGGTCGCGTTTCGGCCGGCGGCTGCGGGCCTCGCGCGAGGATCCGGCAGCGGCCCGCGGGGTCGGCGTCAACGTCCACCGCGAACGGCTGTGGGCCTTCACCGCCTCGGGCGCGCTGGCCGGGTTCGCCGGCGGCCTGCTCGTCCACCTGCTCGGGTCGATCACCACCGAGCAGGTCTACCTGGAGCTGACGTTCATCACGCTGGCGATGCTCGTCGTCGGCGGCCTGACGAGCCTCTGGGGCGCCGTCGTCGGCGCGCTCGCCGTGAGCGCGCTGGATTCCTTCCTCACGGAGTCCGAGCAGGGCGTCAAGCTCGGCTTCACGATCGACACGCCGCAGGGCACGCGCCTGATCTTCCTGGGCGCGATCATGGCCCTGATGCTGATCCTGCGGCCCCAGGGGATCACCGGCGGCAAGGAGTTCCGGCTGCCGCGGTGGCGCGGATGATCGTCACCGTCGTCGGCTGCGGCGCCGTCGGCTCGCTGTTCGCGGCGCATCTGGCGCAGCTCGACGACGTGGAGGTCTGGGCGTTCGACGTCTGGCCGGAGCACGTCGCGGCGATCAACGAACGCGGGCTTCGCCTGACGGGCGCCGGCGACGTCGTCGGGCGGCTGCGCGCGACGTCGGATCCGGCGGAGGTGCCGCCCTCGGACTTCGGCATCGTCGCGACGAAGAGCATGCATACAGGTGGGGCGGTGGCGTCCGTAGCCCGCGCCTTCGCGGATGGGGCCGTCGCGTCGGTGCAGAACGGGGTCGGGAACGAGGAGGCGATTGCCGAGCACGTGCCGCGCGTGATCCGCGGGACGACGTTCCCTGCCGGGAAGATCCTCGAGCCGGGCCTCGTGCAATGGGACGTCAAGGGTGAGACGACGATCGGGCCGTTCGAGCCCAGGCCGGCCGGGATGGACGAGGTCGAGCGACTGGCGGACGCCTGCTCGCGCGCGGGAATGCCGACGAGCGCGGTCGCGGACGCCCGCGGCCCGCAGTGGCGGAAGCTGATCTTCAACGCGGCCACCAATCCAGTCGGCGCACTCACCGGGCTGACCCACGGGCGGGTCTGCGAGGACCCCGACCTGCGGGCGTTCGTCAGCGGGCTCGTCGACGAGGGGAAGTCGGTCGCCGCGGCGCAGTCCATCGACCTCGACGAGGATCCCGAGACCTTGATCGACTACGCGGCCAGGCCTGACGTGGCCTACGACCACAAGGCGAGCATGCTCCAGGACGTCGAGGCGCGGCGGCAGACGGAGATCGACTTCCTGAACGGCGGCATCGTCCGCTTCGGCGGTGAGTACGGCGTGCCGACGCCCCTGAACGCGGCCGTGACGGCGTTGATCAAGGGGCTGGAGCGGTCATGGGTGAGCTAGAGCGCCGCTACGCGCGGGTGCGTGAGGCGCTGGCGCGCGACGGGCTGGACGCCGCGCTCGTCTGCGGCACCGAGTACACGGGCTTCGAGGGCTCGGTCACGTATCTGTCCGGGTTCCAGATCGTCCATCGGTACGCGTACGTCCTCCTGCCGCTCGAGGGCGACCCCTCGATCGTGTTCCCGTCCGAGGCGCGGTACGTCGGCGAGCACGGCACGTCGCTCATCGAGGACCAGGTCTTCGCCGACCGGCCGGGCGAGTGGCTCGCGGATCGGCTACGCGGGAAGCGCGTCGGCGTCTACGGGCTGGACTATGTGATGACCGGGCGCGACTTCTCGGCGATGCAGGACGCAGTGGAGCTCGTCCCCTGGGACGTCGAGTTCGACCACGCACGGGCGGTGAAGAGCGACGCCGAGCTCGAGTCGGTTCGAGACAGTGTCCGGATCAACACCGAGGGGTTCTGGGCGTTCCACGAGGCATACGAGCCAGGCCGGAACGCTGCCGAGGTGCTGGCGCCGGCCGAGAGGCTGTTCGTGGAGCAGGGCTGCGGCCGGCTGACCATGAACATGGTGCTCGTCGGGCCGGAGTTCGCGATCGCGCGGCGAGACATCGTGCTCGGGGAGTTTTGCATCCCGTCGCTCGAGATCGCGGGGCCGGGCGGTCACTGGGTCGAGGTCTCGCGCGCTCTCGGGAGGCCCTCGGCCGAGGTCTCGCGGATGCTCGAGGGGTACGAGGAGTACTTCGAGGTGGCGAAGACGGCGCTGCGGCCGGGGGCGACCGCGCACGACGTCCATCGGGCCGTGTCGCAGGGGTTCGTCGACCGGGGCTACCACCTCGGGCACGTCACCGGCCACTCGATCGGGATGACGATGATCGAGTTCCCGAAGATCGGCGAGGGCGTCGAGACGGAGCTCGAGGCTGGCATGGTCTTCTCGATGCACCCGCATGCCATCTCCGAGGACGGCAAGGAGTGCCTCTACATGCAGGACACCTGGCTCGTCACCGAGAGCGGGGGAGAGCCGCTCGCGGGCCTCGAGATGCGGCTGTACTGACCGGGCCCGCGGGGCCAGTCTCGCCGTGGACGCTTCGTCACACTTCCGACACACGCCGGCGCTTGACCAAAAACGGTGTCCGACACCCGTTTGGACCCTGCGCGACCGCTCTTTGCGAAGAAGGGTCTAGACCTCGGCGTGGATGCGGCCCTTGGCGGTCTTCAGGCGGCCGCCGTCTCGGCCTGCGCGCACGGCGAGGATCTCCGCCAGGATCGACACGGCTGTCTCGGCCGGGGTGATGGCGCCCACGTCGAGACCGGACGGGCCTGCGATCCCATCGATCGCCTCCTCCTCGAGGCCCTCCGCGACCAGACGCTCGCGGCGGCGCTCCTGGTTCCGCCGGGAACCCAGCGCGCCGACGTAGTAGGCGTCGCTCGCGAGCGACGCCTTCAACGCCGGCACGTCGAAGCGATCCTCGTGCGTCAGCACGACAACCGCCGTCGCATGGTCCGGGGAGATCCGCTCGAGCGCCTCCTCCGGCCAGGAGACGATCAGCTCGTCGGCGCTCGGGATCCGCTCGCGGGTCGCGAGCTTCGCCCGCGCGTCGACGACGACCGTGCTCCAGCCGAGCCCCCGCGCCGCCGCGCAGAGATGCTCCGCCGTGTCGACCGCGCCGAACACGACAAGCCGTGGCCGCCGTCCGAAGACGTCGCAGAACACCTTGCGCCCGTCCTCCTCCAACAGCACGCTGCGGCCGCGGCGCAGGAGCTCGTCCACGGACGCCGGGAGCTCGCCGAGGCCGTCGCCCAGCGTCTCGCCGCTCTCGAAGACGAGCGACTTCGCGCCGACGCCGTCTCCGGCGACGACTTCGTAGAGCACGGCCGGCTCCTCCCGCTCGGCCGCGACGAGCAACCGCTCGACGAGCGGTCGCTCGTACTCGTCGACGAAAACCTCGATCTCGCCGCCGCAGGGGAGGCCGACCGAAAGGCCGAGCTCGTCCGAGATGCCGTAGTCCGCGAGCTGGGGCGGACCGCCGCTGAGCCGCTCCTGGGCGAGACCGAAGACCTCACTCTCGACGCAGCCGCCCGAGACGGAGCCGGCGAGCTCGCCACCTTCGGAGACGCCGAGCTTCGCACCGACCGGCCGCGGCGCCGAGCGCCGCGTCGCGATCACCGTCGCGAGGGCGATCCGTTCGTCGCGATCGAGCCAGCGGCGCAGATCTGAGGCGATTTCCAGCACGCTCACGATCGTACCGGGGGCCTCAGGACTGCGAACGGATCGGTCACCTCGAGCTCCGGCGCGCGGAAGCGGAACAGCTCGGCGGGTCGCCCGCCGGTGCGTCCCGGCTCTCGCTTCGACCCCGTCCGCTCCAGCACGCCGCGCCGCAGCAGCACCCGCTGGAGATTCGTGGCGGAAACGTCGTGTCCAAGCGCGGCGACGTAGATCGTCCGGAGCTCCGACAATGTGAACTCCGACGGCGAGAGCGCGAAGCCGATGTTCGTGTACGAGAGCTTCGCCCGCAGCCGCTGCAGTCCGGCCTCGACGATCGCGCCGTGGTCGAACGCCGCCGGCGGCAGGTCGGCTGCCGGATGCCAGGCAGTGTCGGGCGGCACCTCCGGATCGACCCCGATCGGGATCAGGCCGAGGTACGCGGTTGCGAGCTCGCGCCGCAGCGGGTTGCGAGCGGGGTCGCTCAGCGTCTCGAGCTGCTCCACGTGCGCAAGCTCCCGGACGTCCACCTTGGCGGCCAGCTGCCGGCGGATCGACTGTTCGAGCGTCTCGTCCAGCCCCAGCGCCCCGCCGGGAAGCGCCCAACGGCCCTTGAACGGCCCGCGCGCGTGCCGCCACATCAGCACTTCGAGCGACTCGCCGCGAACCTGGAAGACGACTGCAAGCGAGACGTGGAGTGGGGCCGCTGGGATAGACTCCACCACCGGGTTTGAGACTATCAGGCGAAAACCTCGGGATCCGGCTCGCGGCCGCTGCAGTCGCGGCGCTCGCCCTCGCGGGCTGCGGCGGGGATGGCGACAACGAAGCCTCGCCCGGTACCACGACGATGGCCGAGCACAGCGACGTCAAGGTCGCCCTCGTGACGGACGTCGGCCAGCTCAACGACCGCGGCTTCAACCAGCTCGCCTACCAGGGTCTGAAGCGCGCCGGGCGCGAGCTCGGGATCACGACGAAGGTCGTCGAGTCCGCCTCCGCCGCCGACTACGTCCCAAATTACTCCGCTCTCGCCCGCCAGGGCTACGACCTGATCATCGGCGTCGGGTTCGCGCAGGGCGACGCGATCGACACCGGCGCGACGCAATTCCCCGACACGAAGTTCGCGATCGTGGACGTGGACCAGACCGGGCTCAAGCACAAGCCCCCGAACGTGGTCGGCCTCCTCTTCAAGGAAGAGCAGGTCGGCTACCTCGCCGGCTACCTCGCGGGTCTGGCCGCGAAACGCGAGCAGGCGAAGGCGATCGGCTCCGTCGGCGGCTACAAGGAGCCGCCGGTCGACCGGTTCATCGCCGGCTACCAGGCGGGCGCCAAGGAAGCCGATCCGGGGCTCCAGACGCTGAACGACTACTCGTCGGACTGGGACGACCAGGCGAAGTGCAAGGAGCTCGCGCTGACCCAGATCGCCCGCGGTGCGGGCGTCGTCTTCCAGGTCGCCGGCGGCTGCGGGCTCGGCGCGCTGAGCGCGACGAGGGAGAAGAAAGTCTGGGGGATCGGTGTCGACGCCGACCAGTCGTTCCTCGGCCCGTACGTGCTGACGAGCGCGATGAAGCGGGTCGACGAGGCCGTCTTCCGGACGATCAAGTCCGTCGTCGACGACCAATGGCAGGGCGGACGCAACCTCACCTTCGGTCTGAAGCAGGACGGCGTCGCGCTCGGAAAGATCAGCGCGAAGGTGCCGCAATCGGATCTGGACGCCCTGGACGACGTCAAGGCGCGCATCCGCAAGGGCGAGATCCAGATCCCGACCGCGCTGTAGCCAAGTAACAACTTGTTACAAGCCCGACGGCCCGCCACCAAGGCAGCGGGGTCGCGACCGCCCGCCGTGCCGCCCTGCCAAGTAACAAGTTGTAACTAGCCGCCTGCGACGGCGGCGATCACGCGCACCTCCGTGGCACCGTCGAGCGGTGTCTCCAGCCCCGCAGCCTCGCGGCAGTCGTCCCCGTCCACGTAGACGTTCACGAGTCGCCGGAGCTCCCCGTGCTCATCGAGTAGGAGATCGGACACGGGGAGCCCCCGCAGTGCCTCCGCGACGGTCGCGGCGTCCACCTCGAACTCCCGCTGCCCTCCGGCCTGGTCGGCGAGGAGCGACGGCAGCTTGACTACGACCACTCTCCCACCTCGACGGACAGGATCGGCGGCAGGTGCTCGGCGACCTCGGCCCACGACTCGCCATCGGAGGCGGAGACGAAGACCGAGCCGCTTTGCGTGCCGAAGTAGATCCCGGCCGGGTC
The DNA here is from genome assembly GCA_036520235.1 of Gaiellaceae bacterium. Classification (GTDB taxonomy): domain Bacteria; phylum Actinomycetota; class Thermoleophilia; order Gaiellales; family Gaiellaceae; genus JACDAN01. The sequence continues at coordinate 1,284 of DATDKA010000163.1, read as the reverse complement.
CTCCGAGTCGGACGCAAAGCCCTCGCGCATCACCGCGCCCCAGGCCGGAGCTGGGAGGCCGGCCTCCAGCAGCTCCCAGCTCTGACCGCCGTCGCCGGTCCGATAGACCCCGAGCCTGTCGTTCGGCGTGACGCGGTTCTCCGCGCCCTCCTCCGGGATCACAAACGCGACGTCAGGGTCGCGCGGGTGGAGCGCGAGCGGGAACCCGAAGCCGCTCGGCAGGCCGTTCCCCTCGAGCCGTTCCCAGTTCTCGCCGGCGTCGTCCGAGCGGTAGACGCCACAGTGGTTCTGCTGCCAAAGGCGGTCGGGACGCTCGCCGTGGAGCAGGAGCTTGTGGACGCACTGCCCGACCTCCGGGAAGGGGTCGGGCATGAAGTCGGCGGCGACATCCTTGTTTCGCGGTATCCACGTCTCGCCCCCATCGTCCGTCCGGAACGCGCCGGCCGCCGAGATCGCCGCGTACATCCGCTTCGGATCGCGCGGGTCGATCTGGACCGAGTGGCAGCACATCCCGCCCGCCCCCGGCTGCCAGCGCTCCCGCGTCTCGTGCTGGACGAGCCCGAGCACCGGCTCCCAGCTCTCGCCCTTGTCGGGCGAGCGGAAGAGCGCGCCGGGCGTCGCGCCCAGCCACAGCGTGTCCGGCTCGCTCTCGTGGCCAGGCTCGACGTGCCAGACCTCCTCCAGCTTCAGGCCGGTCTCCTCGGGGAGGCCGAGCCCTTCGGAGCGCGTCCACGTCTGCCCGAAGTCGGTCGAGCGCTGAACGGTGCCGCCGTAGACGAAGTTGTTGCCGGCGACGTAGAGGCTCCCGTCGCGCGGGTCCTGCGTGGCGTGGAAGACCGACCAGCCCGTCAGGAGCGGCCCTTCGAGCTCCCACGAGGAGCGGTTCTTGTCGCCTCGCAAGAGGAAAAGGCCCTTGCGTGTGCCGACGAGCAGGAGGACGCCCACGGGTGGCTAGCCTACGTCAGCCATGCCCGGCCTGACTGACGAGCAGGGACAGTTTCTGAAGACCAAGAACCTGGCGACGGTTGCAACGATCCGTCCCGACGGCTCCGCGCAGCTCACCCCGGTCTGGATCGACTGGGACGGCGAGAACGTGGTCTTCAACACGGCCGAGGGACGGTACAAGCCGCGGTACATCCGGCGGAATCCGCTGGTCAGCGTCGAGGTCCTCGACCGCGAGGATCCGTACCGCTGGATCTCCGTGACGGGGCGGGCGGAGATCTCGGAGGAGGGCGCGGAGGAGCACATCAACGAGCTCTCCCATCGCTACAACGACGGACGGGA
>DATDKA010000162.1:0-3915 GCA_036520235.1 Gaiellaceae bacterium | reverse complement strand
GGCCTGATCGTCGTCGAGGGGCTCGTCGCCGTCCTCGCGGTCCTGGTCGGCCTGCGCCAGGCGATCATGCGCGCGATCCCGCTCGAGCTCAAGAAGGCGATTGCGATCGGCATCGGCCTCTTCATCGCCTTCATCGGCCTCTACGACTCCGGTCTCGTGATCGGCCGCGCTGCGCCGACGCCCGTCGACCTGGCGACCTTCACGACCTGGCCCGTGATCATCACGCTCGTCGGCCTCGTGATCACGATCGGCCTCCGGGCGATCGGCTTCCCCGGCGACCTGCTGATCGGGATCATCGCCACGACGGTCTTCGCCACGATCGTCAACTGGGCCAGCGACTACTCGGTCTACGACACCCCGGCCACGGAACGCTATGCCCGGTGGCCCTCGGACCTCGTCGACACGCCCAACTTCAGCCTGATCGGCGACATCAGCTTCTCAGCGTTCACCACCCTGCCCTTCCTCGCCGCCGTCGCGCTCGCCTTCTCCCTCTTCCTGGCCGACTTCTTCGACACCATGGGCACGCTCGTCGGCGTCGGGCGCCAGGCCGGCTATGTCGACGCCCAGGGCCACATGCCCGACATCCAGAAGCCGCTGCTCGTCGACTCGGCGGCGGCAGCCGCCGGCGGCTTCGCCTCCGCGTCCTCTGCGACGACGTACATCGAGTCGGCGTCGGGCGTCGGCGTCGGAGGACGCACCGGATGGGTCAGCGTCGTCACCGGCGCCCTCTTCTTCCCCTTCATGTTCCTCGCCCCGCTGATCGGGATGGTGCCGCCGCAGGCGACCGCGCCCGCCCTGATCATCGTCGGCTGGCTGATGATCAGCGTCCTCACCGAGGTCGAGGAGGAGGCCGAGGTGGAGGAGCTGGGCGGTGCGGTCACGACGGCGACCACCGGTGAGGCCACCTCGACGACCCGCGGGCGCGGGCGCCGGCTCGCCGGAATCGACTTCCACGACGTCGCGCTCGGCCTCTCCGCCGCGATCGTGATCATGTTCATGCCGTTCACCTTCTCGATCACGGACGGGATCGCGGCCGGCTTCATCGTCTACGTGCTGGTGCGCATCTTCCAGGGCCTCTGGCGCGAGGTGCACCCGCTCATGTGGGGTGCCGCGATCGCCTTCGCGATCTACTTCGCCCTACCGATACTCCAACAGGAATTCAGCTGGATCTAGCGGGGCGCAGGCCGGCGTCCTCGAGGGCGGCTGCTACGAGCGCGTCGTAGCGGCCGTCCTCGAGATCTCCCAGCGGATCGGGCGTGTACGTGAGCAGCTGTCCGTAGGGCAGCGAGAACACGGCGCGCATCGCCAGCAGCCGCCGGCGCTCCGGCGAGTCGCTGTTGCGGAGGACGACCTCGGCGTCGCGCAGCTTCCGGACCTGCGCCGCCCGGCCGGGCAACCACGTCGCGAGCAGCAATGCGGCGGGGAGGCCGAATGTGACGAAGCCCAGGATGTTGGCGAGCCGGTGCACGTTGTCCTCGCCCTGCTGTCCCAGGTCGGAGACCTCGCCCCCGGAGCTCTCGCCCGCCGACCGCAGCCCGTCGGCGATCTCGCCGCCGACGATCGGCGTTCCGTCGACTGCGTCGGCGGCAGAGTCGAAGCCGCCCTGGACGGCGCCGCCGGTGGCCTGCACACCCTCGCCGAGGACGGCCAGCCGGTCGACGGCGTCGTGAACCTTCAGGCCGGCCCAGGCGAAGAGGATGAGCAGTGCGATCGAGGCGACGTCGGCGACGAGCGCGCGCGTTCTCGGCCCGTGGATCTCGGGATAGAGACGCATGTTCCGCTCATACCCGCTCCGGCAGCTTCCCGAGCAACCACCAGCCGGCGAGCGGCCCCAGCGCCGCCGCGGCAAAGCCGGCCCGCCACGAGGTCGCCTCCACGAGGTTCGCGAACAGGATCGGAACGACCACGCCGATCAACCCCAGCGTCGTCTGCTGGAAGCCGATTGCGGCGCCGCTCTTGGCCCGGCCGGCAAGCTCGGCTGCCGCGGTCAGCGAAAGGCCGTTCCAGGACATCGACACGGCGCCGGCCACCACGATCGCGGCGATCGCCGCCCAGAGGCCGTTCTCGGCCACGAGCGAGGTGACGGCGAGCCCCACCGCGCTTGCGATCCCGATCCAGCGCAGCGGCCGGATGCGACTGCCGATCCGGTCCGAGAGCCGGCCTGCGGCGATCCTGGAGACGACGGCTGCTGCCTGGAAGACAGCGAGCACGGCTCCGGCCCTCGTGGTCGAGACGCCGTGCGCGTCGTGGAGGAAGAGCACCGAGAAGGACATCAGCGGGATCTGCGCGCTCAGGTAGAGACCGCTGCCGAGCGAGAGCGTCCAGAGCCGCGAGTCGCGGAGCGTCCACTCGATCGCCTCGCCTTCCAGCTCCACGTCTCGAACCGGCGCTTCCCGGACGACGGCGACGGCGACCAGCGCCGCAGCGACGGCGAGCCCGCCGAGAAAGGCGAAGGACGCCCGCAGTCCGCCCGCCTCGTCGACGGCGGGCAGCACCAACGCCGACAGCCCGATCCCGAGCGGGATCGCCGTCTGCCGAATCCCGAGCGCGAGCCCTCGCTCGTCGGGGCCGAACCACTGCATCACCGCGCGCCCGCTCGCCGCGTTCACGCTGGCCCCGGCCGCCGCGGCGAGAAAGAGGAGGGCGAGAAACGCCCAGAAGCCGCCGACCGTGCCGGCGACGAGCGCCAACACACCGGCGGCGCCGAGGCCGGTGCCGAGCACGGCCCGTTCCCCCAGCCGGTCCGCGAGCAGGCCCCAGGCGAGCAGAGTGGTCGTGGTGCCGACCCAGAGACTCCCGAGGAGCACGCCGACCTGCGAGACGCTGACGTTGAACTCCGAGCGGATCTCGGGTGCGAGCACCGCCGGGCCGATGAAGAGCGCCGAGCCGGCGCCGGCAGCAGCCGTGCCCGCCGCGAGCACGGCCCACCGGTAGCCGCGTTTCAGGTCAGAATCCGGAGTCATGGAGCCAGGCGCCGCAACCTATCCGGCGCTCGTGGTCGAGGACGAACGGTCGTTCCTCGTCCGCGTGATGGGCTGGATGTTCACCGGCCTCGCGATCACGGGGGTGATCGCCTGGGCGCTCGGCACCAGCGAGGACGCGGTCGCCTGGTTCGACGACCACCCCTGGGTCTTCATCGCCTTGATCGTGGCCCAGCTCGTCCTGGTCGCCGGCCTCTCGTTCCGGATCCAGAACCTGTCACCAGAGGTCGCCGCCGGCGTCTTCCTCGGCTACGCGGCGCTGAACGGCCTGACCTTCTCGATGATCTTCGCCGTCTACACGACGACGTCGATCGCAGGGGCGTTCTTCGTGACCAGCGCGATGTTCGGCGCCCTCGCGCTCTTCGGGTGGACGACGAAGCGCGATCTCTCGTCGGTCGGCTCGATCGCGTTCATGGCGCTGATCGGGCTGATTCTCGCGACGGTCGTGAACCTGTTCTGGGCCAACGAGGCGCTCTACTGGATCACGACGTATGCCGGGGTCGCGATCTTCGCCGCCCTGACCGCGTACGACATGCAGAAGATCAAGCAGATCAACGTCCGCGGCAACACCGGCACGGACGACGACAAGCGCGAGGCGATCCTCGGCGCGCTCGCGCTCTACCTCGACTTCATCAACCTGTTCCTGTTCGTGCTCCGGATCTTCGGCCGGCAGCGCTAGCCGCGCCTAGCCCAGGCCGAACGGGTTGAACGGCTTCGGCGAGAGCGAGGTGAGCACGCTCTTCGTCTCGAGGTAGTCGTCCAGCGTGTCGATCCCGAGCTCGCGGCCGAAGCCGGATTGCTTGTAGCCGCCGAAGGGAATCCCAGGGAACGCGGTGTACGGCATGTTGATCCCGATCAAGCCGGACTTGATCCGCCGCGCGAGGCGGTGGCCCCGCGCCGGGTCGCCCGTCCAGATCGTCGCCATCAGTCCGTA
>DATDKA010000161.1:0-29226 GCA_036520235.1 Gaiellaceae bacterium | reverse complement strand
GCCGTCGCCGACGCGGTCTCGGTTCCGGTGACCGTGAAGATGCGCCGCGGGCTCGAGAACGGCGCGCGGACGTGCCTCGGCCTCGCGCCGCGCCTCGTGGACGCCGGCGCAGCCTCGCTGACGCTCCACCCGCGCTCGGCGAAGCAGATGTACACAGGGGAAGCCGACCATTCGCTGACGGCCGAGCTCGTCAGCGCGGTCGACGTCCCCGTGATCGCGTCGGGCGACATCACCTCCCGCGCAAGAGCCCAGGCGGTCCTCGCCACGACGGGCGCCGCCGCGGTGATGGTCGGGCGCGCAGCGCAGGGAAACCCGTGGGCGATCGGCGAGATCGCCGGCCAGTCGAACGCACCGCCGTCGCGCGAGGAGGTCGCCGCCGAGCTGATCCTCTTCATGCGCGAGACGGCACGCGAGCTCGGCGAACAGCGGGCGACGAGCTTCCTGAAGAAGTTCTACGGCTGGTACCTCGGGCGCGGCCGCTTTCCCCGCCAGTTCAAGCAGGAGCTGACGCAGCTCCACACGCTCGACGAGGTCGAGGAACGGCTGCTGATCGCCGCTCCTGGAGCCGAATTCGTCCTCGCGAGGCTCGAGCAGGAGCACGCTCCGGCAGCGGAGGTCGAGCTGAACCTCCCGATCTCGATTTACGGCGGCGGATAACGGGAATAGCCATTGCAAACCTGCAAGGAGGGTTGTGATGGCAACAGGAACCACCGAGACACGAAACACCGACACCCGCGTCGACCACAGGACCGACGGGGCTCGTCCGGTCGACGTCCAGACCGACGAGCGGCGCACCGAAGAGCGGCGGACGACTACCGATCCGTACGCCGGCATCGCGGCGGCGCGCGAGCGCTTCGGCGGCATCGACATCCCCGCAACGCTCGTCGGAATGCTGACGGCGCTGTCGACGACGCTGATCCTGGCCGGGCTGGTCGGAGCGGCGGTCGGAGCCGTCGGCTACCAGACCGGGCTCGAGAGCGACGCCCAGGACATCTCGACCGCGAGCCTGATCGGCGGGGTGGCCGTGCTCTTCGTCGCCTACGTGATCGGCGGCTGGGCCGCCGGGCGCATCGCCAGGTACGACGGTGCGCGGAACGGCTTCGCGACCGGGATCTGGACGCTCATCCTCGCGGCGATCGTCTCAGGCCTCGCGGCCTGGCTCGGCAGCGAGTACGACGTGCTGGGAAACGTCGACCTGCCGCAGTGGTTCTCCAGCGACGCATTCACGATGACCGCGATCGCCAGCGGAATCGCCGGGGTGATCGCGATGTTCGTCGGCGGCACGATCGGCGGCTACATGGGCGAGCGGTACCACCGCCGCGCCGACCGCACGATCCTGTCGGTGCCGCGCAGCGACACCGTTCGGACGGCCGAGCGCGCCTAGGAACAGACGAAGGGGCGGCCTGGGCCGCCCCTTCGCGGCCACGGAGCTCGGCGCGTCAGCGAACCTGCGTCGGCTCTTCCGCGATCACCCGCGTGGACGGAGCCTCCCCGTCGGAGGTCTGCGTGTCCGTCTGAGCGCGGGCCCTGCCGACCTCGAGGTCCCGCCTCGCCTGCTCGGTCGCCGCCTGGCCCTTGACATAGCCGCGGCGGAGCATGTCGGCGGCCACCTCGCGCCCGCCGAGGCCAAATGCCAGCGCCGATGCCAGCGCGATCGCCCCGAGCAGCGCCGCGTACGTGATGATCACGATGTCCTGCGCGATCTTGAGCTGGTCGAGGATCATGAAGGTCGCGATCGTCATTACGAGGATCGGCGCGGCCGTCGCGACGATCCGACCGGTCGGCGTGTCGCCCATGAAGCGCGACGCGAGCGCCGAGACTCCAGCTGCGATCGCTCCGGCGACCAGGAAGATGAGGACCGCCGCGATCACGTTCGGCAGGTAGGCGTAGACGGAGGCGACGAACGCCGTCAGCGCGTCGATGCCCAGTGCGGTGGCGGCAAGCGAGATCGCGCCGAGCAGGATCGCCCAGAACACGAGCGTGCCGATCAGCGTCGACGGCGCCGCCGTGACCTTGCCCACCCAGTCGCCGCTCGTTCCCGACAGCAACTCGCGGTCGAGCCCTGCGCGGCCGAGCACGCGGGCAACGAGATTGCCGACGACCTTGGCCACGATGTAGCCGATGATCAGGATCGCGAGCGCTCCGATGAGCGCCGGGAGCCACGCGAAGAACGTGTCGAACCCTCGTTCCACGCTGCTCCCGACGTCGATTGCGTACAGCACCTCTCAGCCCCTTTCTCGATTTCGGAGACAGACCTGTCTCCCACCGGCCAGGGGCGTTCAAACGGAGTGCGTGTATGCGTTCTTAAACGTTAAGCGCCCAGATCAGGCGCAAACCCTCGAGCGTCAGGAACGGATCGACGTGCTCGATCGTCCGCGAGTGGGGAGCGATCAGCTCCGCCAGCCCGCCGGTCGCCACGACAGTCGCCTCGGCACCGAGCTCGGCGCGAATCCGCGTGGCGATCTCGTCCACCTGCCCGGTGAAGCCGTAGACGAGGCCGGACTGGAGGGAGGCGCCCGTCGTCTTCCCGATCACGGTGGCCGGCGCCGAGAAGTCGACGCTGAAGAGCCGCGCCGCCCGCGCGAAGAGTGCGTCCATCGAGATCTCGATCCCCGGTGCGAGCACGCCGCCGACGTACTCCCCGTCGGCCGAGACCACGTCGAAATTGGTCGAGGTGCCGAAGTCCACGACGATCGCCGGCGAGCCGTATCGCTCGCGCGCCGCCAGCGCATTGGCGATCCGGTCAGGGCCGACCTCCCGTGGGTCGTCGTAGCGGATGGGGATGCCCGTCTTCGCGCCCGGCCCAACGACAAGCAGCCGGGCCTGCGCCCACCGCTCGGCGAAGTCCTCGTACGACCGGACGAGCGTCGGGACGGTCGAGGAGAGGCAGACCCCGTCGACGTCGTCGAGGTCGATCAGGGCGGAGATGAGCGCGCCGAGCTCGTCCCCGGTGCGATGCGCCTCGGTCGCGGAGCGGCGGGTGTGCCCTAGCTCGCCGTCCCGGTACAGCCCGAAGACGGTCTGCGTGTTGCCGACGTCGATCGCGAGCAACAAGCGGCGTTGGAGCTAAACGGCCGCGCCGGCAAAGCCGGCACAGCCACCACTGGTCGGCGCCGCCAAGTCGGCGCCTTACTCGTCGTCGCGCAAGGGTTCGCCGATTCTCTCGGCGAGCGACTCCGCTGTCAGCTTGGGCTCTTCGCCCTCGCCGCGGAGCTCCTCGACGGTGACGTCGCTCGAGGTGTAGACCTCGGCCCGCGGGATCATCCGTGTCGGCCGGTTCTTGTCCCAGACCCAGACGTCCTCCATGCGCAGATGGAAGAACGGGTAGCTGGGCTGAGGGACGTAGCGGAGGTCCAGCGTGTTGCAGAGGTAGGTCGCATCCTGGGTGAGGACGCAGTACCGGAAGAGGCCAAAGACGGCCGTGTACTCCTTCTTCAGCTGTAGCTCGAGCTCCGCCTCGTACTCGTCGAGCTCGTCGAGGTGCGACATGGCGTCATTGTAGTCCGGCGAGCAAAGCCCGGACCGCGCCCCGCCCCGGCACCTCGAGGCCCTCGTCCAGCTCCACCAGGGGCTCCAACGCGAACGCTCGTTCGTGCAGCCGCGGGTGCGGGAGCTCGAGCCCAGGCTCGCTCACGACACGACCCTCGTAGAGCAGGAGATCGAGGTCGATCGTCCGCGGGCCGAATCGTGGGCCCGAGCGATCGCGGCCGAGCTCCCGTTCCACGGCCAGAAGCCGCTCGAGGAGCTCCCGCGGCTCCAGGTCGGTCCGCACCGCGGCGGCGCCGTTCAGGAACCTGGGCTGGTCCCGGTACCCCACCGGATCCGTCTCGCGGAGAGCCGAGACCGCGACGACCGCCGTGTCGCCGCTGTCCAGCAGCTGGAGCGCGCGACGGATCGTCGCCTCTCGGTCGCCGAGGTTCGCGCCGAGGCCGATGTAAGCGAGCGGCACGTCGTGGCTAGTGTTGCGGGTCATGCGCCGGCCCGGGGTCCTGTTGGCGTTCCTCGTCCTCGCTGCGCCGGCCCCGGCGCAGGCGGCGCCCGCTGCCGTCGTTCCGACCGGGCGGAGCCTCACCGCGCTCGCGAACTACCGTTTTACGCTCCTCGGGATGCGCGCAGACCCGGCGGCGGAGGAGGTCCTCGCCGCCCACGGAGCGACGGTCGTTGCGCCCGAACTCCACATCTGGCGGATCGAAAGCGGCATCGCGCAGGGCCTGATCCCACGGCTGAGGCGCTCGATCCGGTACGCCGAGCCGGACCGGCCGGTTTACGACACGGGACACCTCGAAGGAGGCGACCCGCTGGCCGTGCCGACGATCGGCTGGCACCTGTACCACGTCGGGGCGGACAAGGCGGAGCCGCCCGGTCCGGGGGTTCCGATCACTGTGGTCGACGCGGGCCTCGACACGGCGCACATGGAGTTCGTTGCACGCCCGAACACGTTTCTGCTGAACGCGCAGCACACGCTCATCAACTCCGACGAATACCACGGGACGATCGTCGCCTCGACGGCCGCGGCGCCGACGGACGGGAAGGGCACGGTCGGGATCTATCCGCAGGCGGTGCTCCGGGCCTATGACCTGGACACCCTCACGGAGGCGTCGATCGTCCGCGGCATCAGCCGTGCCGTTGCCGCCGGTCGCAGCGTGATCAACCTGAGCCTGGGCGGCGACGAGCCGTCCCGCGCGATCTACGAGGCCGTGATCAGCGCCTTCGGACGCGGCACGCTCATCGTCGCCGCCGCTGGGAACGAGCGCCTGTCGCAGGACCCGGCGATCTATCCGGGGGACTTCCCGCACGTCCTCACCGTCGGGTCCACGAACCAATTCGACCTGCCGTCGAGCTTCTCCAGCACAAGCCCCGCCGTGGATCTCGCCGCGCCCGGCGAGCAGATCCCGTACCAGCACCCGAGCGACCCGGCCCTTTGGTCGACCGCCACCGGAACGAGCTTCTCGGCGCCGATCGTGACCGCGGCCACGGCCTGGGTGTGGACGGCGCGGCCCACGCTCGACAAGACACAGATCTACGAGGTGATGCGAAGCTCGGCCCGCGACATCGCGCCCCGCGGGCCCGACAACCGCACGGGCAACGGACTGCTCGACATCCCCGCGGCCCTCGCCGCAGCGCCGCCGCCGATCGATCCGCTCGAGCCGAACGACGACGTCGATCACGTGAAGGCGAACGGGATCTTCCGCACGGCGGCGAGGCCCGTGACCTCGCGGAGCCACGGCCGCGCCACCTACCGTGCGCGATTGAGCTCGACCGAGGACCCACACGACGTCTACCGCGTCTGGATCCCCGCGCGCCGGACGGTCTCGGCCTTGGTCAAGCCGACCAACGACGTGAACGCCGTGCTATGGGCGCCCGGCACGAGGCGCGTATCCGAGACGGGCGCGCCGAGGCGCCGCGACCTGCTCGCATCGAGCGCGCACCGCGGCGGACGCGCCGAGAGCATCCGCATCTCGAACAGGCGCGCCTATGGCTACTTCGCCTACCTCGATCTCTTCCTCGGCCGCAAAGTCCGCTCGGCCTCGTACCAGCTGAGCATCAGGGCGCAGGCCCTCCGCTAGGAAACCGTGGAGGACCGGGTCGAAGTCGCGCGGCGCGCCGCCGCGTGGCGCTACCTGTGGAGCCTGATCCGCCGGGAGCGGCTCGGCGTCGGCTGCGCCGCCGCGGCCGGTCTCGCCTGGCAGGCGGCGGCAGTGACCTCGCCGCTCTTCGTCGAGCAGGCGATCGACGCCGGAATCCTTGCCCGCAACAGCGGCCCGCTCCTCTTCTGGTGCGGCGGGATCCTCGTCCTCGGCCTGATCGAGGCGATCGCGGGCGGATACCGCCACTACTTCGCGATCCGGAACCGAAGCCGTGCCGATGCCGCGGTCCGCGACGGGCTCTACACCCGGGCGCTCGAGCTCGACGCGCGCTTCCACGACCGCGTCGGAGCCGGCGAACTCATGAGCCGCGCCTCGAACGACGCCGAGCTGGTCGCCCGGCTGCTGGACTCGATCGGGCACACGATCGGCTACGTGCTGACCGTCTTCGCGGTGTCGATCATGCTCCTGCTGATCGACCTGCCGCTTGCACTGGTCGTCCTCCTCCCCCTTCCACTCGTCTCGATTGGGTTCTGGCGCTACTCGGCGCTCTACCGCGGACGCACGAGCCGCCTCCAGGAGGAGCTCGCTTCCGCGACCTCGCTAGTCGAGGAGACGGTCTCGGGCATCCGCGTCGTGAAGGGGCTCGGCGCGGGCCGGGCGCTCGGCTCGCGGTTCCGCGCGGCGAGCGACCGCGTAGTCGACCGGGCGCTGGACGTCGCGCGGGTGGACGCGATCTTCCTGCCGGTGCTCGAAGCGCTCCCGCTCGTCGGCATCGTCGTCGCGCTCTGGTACGGGTCGCACCGCGTGATCGACGGCGAGATGACGCTCGGCGAGCTGGCCGCGTTCAACCTCTACCTCGCGCTGCTCGTCTGGCCCCTACGCGTCCTCGGCCAGCGGATCTCCACGGTGCAGCGCGCCCTGGCGGCGTCCGGACGCATCACCGAGATCCTCGAGGCGGAGCCGGTGGTGGTCGAAGCGCCGAGGCCGAAGCCGCTCGAAGGTGACGCGTTCGACGTGCGGCTCGAAGGCGTGCGCTTCGCGTACGACGGCGGCGGGGCCCTTCTCGACGGGCTCGACCTCGAGATCCCGCACGGAAGCTCGCTGGCGCTCGTCGGCGAGACCGCCTCCGGCAAGAGCACCGTCGCCGCGCTCCTGGCGCGCTTCTACGACGTGCAGGAGGGAACGGTCCGGATCGCGAATCGAGACGTCCGCGAGCTCAGGGTCTCGGACCTCCGCCATGCGGTCGCGCTGGTCTTCGAGGACACGTTTCTCTTCTCGGACTCGGTGCGCGCCAACATCGCGTTCGCGAGCCCGGACGTGTCCGACGAGCAGGTCGGGCTCGCCGCCCGGCTGGCGGGCGCGCACGAGTTCATCGAGCGGCTGCCGGAGGGCTACGACACGGTGCTCGGCGAGCGCGGCTACTCGCTGTCAGGTGGGCAGCGCCAGCGGATCGCGATCGCCCGCGCGATTCTCGCCGACCCTGCCGTGCTGATCCTCGACGACGCCACCTCGGCGGTCGACGCCACCAAGGAGCACGAGATTCGCGCCGCCCTCGCGACGCTGATGGAGGGACGCACGACGCTTGTAATCGCCCACCGCGCGGCGACGATCGCGCTTGCCGACCGCGTCGCGCTCCTCGAAGGCGGGCGAATCGTCGAGACGGGCACGCACGAGGAGCTGATTCGGCGCTCGGCGCGCTACCGCAGGCTCCTCGCGCTCGACCTGCAGGGAGCGGCGTGAACGTGGAGCTCGAGCGCGGCGCCGTCCGGCGTCGGACGACCGAACTGCTCCGGCCCTACCGTGGGCTGATCGCTCTGGCGGGAGTCGGGATCGTGGGCGCGACGCTCGTCACCGTGTCCGTCCCGCTGCTCGTCCGCTACGCGATCGACCACGGGATCGAACAGCGGGACGAGGGCGCGATCACCCGCGCGACGATCGTGTTCCTCGTGCTGATCGTGCTGCGCCCGATTTTCGAGCGGATGGTCGTGGTCGGTACGGCGCGTGGCGGCGAGCGCTTCCTCGGCGACCTTCGCGTCGCCGCCTTCGGCCACCTCCAGCGCCTCTCGATGCCATTCTTCGAGAGCGAGCGCGCCGGCGTCCTGATCTCGCGCCTCACCGCCGACGTCCAGACGCTGACGACCTTCACACGCCAGGTGCTCGTCGAGGTCGTGGGAAGCCTGCTCCTCCTCGCGATCACGCTCGTCGTGCTGGTCACGATGTCGCCGCTCCTCGCGCTCGTCGCGCTGATCTCAACCCCCCTGCTCGCGGTGTCTGCAATCTCCTACCAACGGCGCTCCCACCCGACCTACCTCGCACTGCGCGAGCGCGTCGCGGACACGCTCACCTCGCTCCAGGAGGGGTTGACGGGGATGCGAGTCGTCCAGTCGTTCCGCCGTGAGCGCGAGCAGTTCGAGGGGTATCGGGAGCGCAGCTCCGCGCTCGTCCGCGCCTGGCGGACGGTCTCCCTCGTGAACATCTCGTTCTTCTCGGTGATCTCGTTCGCGCAGGCGCTGTCGATGGCGTCCGTCCTGCTCGTCGGCGGCTACCTCTACTGGCACGGCCAGATCACGAAAGGGACGCTCGTCGCCTTTGCGCTCTACCTGCTGAACCTCTTCGATCCGATCGCGCGGCTTGGCGACTGGTTCTCGGAGTTCCAGTCCGGGCGGGCCGCGCTGACCAAGATCGTCGCACTCCTGGAGACGCCGGTCACCGTCGTCGGAGGCTCGACGGAGCTGCCGGCGGCGGGCGAGCTCGTCGCCGCGGGCGTGACCTTCGGCTACGCCGGCTACCCCGTCCTCCACGACGTGACGCTGCACGTCGCCGCCGGCGAGAGCCTCGCGCTCGTCGGCCCGACCGGAGCCGGCAAGTCGACGCTCGCCAAGCTGCTGACACGCCAGTATGACCCGGGCCAGGGGACGGTTCGGTTCGGCGGTGTCGAGCTCCGCGAGGCGTCCGACGACTCGCTCCGCCGGCGGATCGTCTTCCTCCCGCAGGAGGGTCACCTCTTCTCCGGCTCGCTCGCCGACAACGTCCGTCTCGGGCGGATCGACGCGACCGACGAGGAGGTCGTCGAGGCGCTGCATGCGATCGACGCCTACGAGCGGTTCGCTGCGCTCCCCGACGGGCTCGAGACCGACGTTCGGACGCGCGGGGTTCGGCTCTCGTCTGGGGAGCGGCAGCTCGTAGGCCTCGCGCGGGTGGCGCTGGCCGATCCCGCCGTGATCGTCCTGGACGAGGCGACGTCGAGCCTCGACCCCGCCACCGAGGCGGAGGTCGAGCGTGCCCTGGCTGCCGTTTCCACCGGGAGAACAGTGATCACGATCGCCCACCGCCTCTCGACCGCGGAGCGGGCCGACCGCGTCGCGGTGATCGACCGCGGTCGGCTCGTCGAGATCGCGACACACGACGAGCTCGTCGCCGAGGGCGCGCGGTACGCGGAGCTATGGGCGTCGTGGGAGGCCGGCCAGGCCGCGGCCTAGCCCAGGCCTTCGATTTCGAACCTGCCGGGCCCCAGGCGTACCTCCACCTCGGCCCCGTCGGGCTTCGTCCCGAGCATGAAGTACTCCCGACGACCCCGTCGCACGAGCTTCGTCGGCTTGGCGCAGACGAAGAACGGCTTACGCGGGTCGGGCTGCCACCACTCGCTGCGCTGCATGTGACAACTCTACGTGCGCTCGGCGGTCGCCGAAGAATGCTGGACGATCAGGCCGGCCGGGTTGACCCCCGGCTTGCGGACCGTCACGCGCACGCGCTCGGCGGCCGGAAACCGCGCCTGGAGCTCGTCAGCGACGGCGCCGGCGAGCACCTCGATCAGTTTGTGGTTCCGCGCGTCCGAGACCTCCTGCACGCACGCCGCGACCGCGCGGTAATCCACCGTCGCCGCAAGCTCGTCCGAGGTGGGCTCGGGGACGTCGAGCGCGACGTCGTAGACGAAGACACGCCCGTGCTCCCGCTCATCGTCGTCGACACCGTGGCGGCCGAAGACCTCGAGGCCGACGAGCTCGACGCGAACGCTCACCGAACGACCGCCTGCGCCACGGTGAGGGCCTCGACGTGCTCCCGCACGTCGTGGACGCGGAGCACGGTCGCGCCCCGCTCGTACGCCGTGACCGCCGCGGCGATGCTCGCCGAGAGTGGCCCCGTCGTCGCGTCCGGGTCGCCCAGCAGGCGACCGAGCGAGCGCTTCCGCGAGAGGCCGACCACGAGCGGCCGTCCCAGCGCGACGAGCTCGTCGAGCCGGCGGATCAGCTCGAAGTTGTGCTCGACGGTCTTGCCGAAGCCGATGCCCGGGTCGAGGAGGACGAGCTCTTCGGGGACACCCGAGTCGACCGCAACGCCCAGGCGCGCCTCGAGGAACGCTTTCACCTCCGAGACCACGTCGTCGTAACGCGGGTCGTCCTGCATCGTCCGCGGCGCGCCGCGCATGTGCATCAGGCAGAGGTAGGCGCTGCCCTCGGCGGCCGCCTCTGCCAGCTCCGGGTCGCCGCGCAGCGCCGTGACGTCGTTGACGAGCTCCGCCCCGCGCTCGATCGCCCGGCGCGCGACGTCGGCCTTCGCCGTGTCGATCGAGACCGGAACGTCCCTCCCGACCGCCTCCAGCACCGGCAGGACGCGCCGAAGCTCCTCGTCCAGGGTCACGCCCTCCGAGCCGGGACGGGTGGACTCCCCGCCGACGTCGACGATCGCGGCCCCCTCCTCGACCATCCGCCTGGCCGAGGCGATCGCGTCGTCGGCCCGGAAGTTGACGCCCCCATCGGAGAACGAATCCGGGGTGACGTTGACCACGCCCATCACGGACGGCCGCGGGAACCGCTGCTCAGCCGGCGCGCGCACAGGCGCAACCTACTCTGAGCACCCGGCTCAGATCGCGCCGCTGAAGGTGTCGCAGGCGGCCGGCTTGCCATTCTCGTAGCCGCGCGAGAACCACCGGCGGCGCTGCTCGGAGGAGCCGTGCGTCCACGTCTCCGGCGTGACCTGGCCCTGCGTCTGGGCCTGGATCCGGTCGTCACCGATCGCTGCAGCCGTGTCGACGGCCGAGTTGATGTCCTCCTGCGTCAGCTCCTCGATCTGCCCGCTCTCGACGGCGTGCGCCGCCCAGACCCCGCCGTAGCAGTCCGCCTGGAGCTCGGACCGGACCGCCCGGCTCTCCGGCCCTTGCGTGTCGTTCCCGATCCGGTCGAGCACCCCGAGCTGGTCCTGGACGTGGTGGCCGTACTCGTGCGCCAGCACGTAGGCCTGGGCGAACGGCGCGGCGCCGGCGCCGAAGCGCGCCTGGATCTCGTCGAAGAATCCGAGGTCGATGTAGACGAGCTGGTCGCGGGGGCAGTAGAACGGCCCGACCTGCGAGGTCGCGAGGCCGCAGCCGGTCTGGATCTGGTCGGTGAAAAAGACGGTGTCGGAGTACCTGTATTGCCGCCCGCTCCGCTGAAAAACGCCGTCCCAGAACCGCTGCACCGAGTTGACGACGGCGACGATGCGGCAATCCTCGCGCTCGTTCGCGTCTTGGCCGGTGCGGCACTCCTGCGAGACCTCGCTCGGCGTGTCGCCCTGCCCGACGCGCTGCTCGTCGAGCGGCGCGAGCTGCCCCAGTCCTTCCCCGCCGCCGAGAAGCGCGATCAGCAGGTAGATCACTAGTGCCGCCACGCCGATGCCGCCTCCGCCGACAGCGAGGCCGCCGGGCCCGGACATCCGCCGGCCGCGGACGTCGGTGACCTGACCGGGATCGAGCTCGGCGTCCCGCCGGAAGCGCATGACGTCCTTCTACCCTGCGACCCGGGCGCGAGAAACGGAGGGGAGAGCGGCCGCTAGCTCTTGGCGGGGTCGGGCGGCGGCGGCTGCATCATCGCGCCGGGCACCGGGAAGGGCTTCGGCTTCGGCGCCGGCCGCCGATCCTTCGGAGCCTCCGGCTCCAACGTCGACGGCGTCTCCTCCGGGAAGACCTCCTCCTCGGAGGCGCCCTCGAGCAGCCGCAGGAACTGGTCCTTATCGATCGTCTCGCGCTCGATCAGGATCGCCGACAGCCGGTGCAGCTCTTCCATGTGCTCCCGGAGCACGGCGAGCGCGCGCTCGTGCGCGTCCTCGATCACGCGGCGGATCTCCTCGTCGATCTCGCGCGCGACCTCTTCGGAGTAATCGGGCTCCGCGCTCATCTCGCGGCCCAGGAACGGCATGTCGTGGTTCCGCCCGAGGACGCGCGGGCCGAGCTTCTCGCTCATGCCGAAGCGCATGATCATCTGCTTGGCGGTGTGCGTGACCTTCTCGAGGTCGTTCGCTGCGCCGGTCGTGACCTCGTTGAACACGAGCTCCTCCGCCGCTCGACCGCCCAGCGTCGCTGCCAGCTGGTCCATCAACGTCGACTTCCGTGTCAGGTACCGGTCCTCACGCGGGAGCGAGATCGTGTAGCCGAGCGCCTGGCCGCGCGAGATGACCGAGATCTTGTGGACGTCCGTGTCCTGGTCGAGGTGATGGCCGACGAGGGCGTGACCCATCTCATGGTACGCCGTGACCTTCCGCTCCTCCTCTGAGAGGAGGCGCGTCTTCTTCTCGGGACCGGCGATCACGCGCATGATCCCCTCCTCGAGCTCCTCCTGATCGATCGTCTTCTTGCCCCGTCGCGCTGCGAGCAGCGCGGCCTCGTTGACGAGGTTCGAGAGGTCGGCGCCCGTGAAGCCCGGCGTCCCGGCCGCCAGCGTGTCGAGCTCGACCTCGCTCGCGATCGGCTTCCCCTTGGCGTGCACCTCGAGGATCTTCTTGCGGCCGTTCCGATCCGGGCGGTCGACGACGATCTGGCGGTCGAAGCGGCCCGGGCGGAGCAGCGCCGGATCGAGGATGTCCGGCCGGTTCGTGGCCGCGATCAAAATGATGTTGTCCTTGAGCTCGAACCCGTCCATCTCGACGAGGAGCTGGTTCAAGGTCTGCTCCCGCTCGTCGTGGCCGCCGCCGAGACCGGCGCCGCGATGCCGGCCGACCGCGTCGATCTCGTCCATGAAGACGATGCACGGCGCCGCCTGCTTCGCCTGCTCGAAGAGGTCACGCACGCGCGAGGCGCCGACGCCGACGAACATCTCGACGAAGTCGGAGCCGGAAATGGAGAAGAACGGCACGCCGGCCTCGCCGGCGACCGCCCGCGCGAGCAGCGTCTTCCCGGTGCCGGGAGGCCCGTACAGCAGGACGCCCTTCGGGATCCGCGCGCCGAGCGCCTGGAATTTCTTCGGGTTCTCGAGGAACTCCTTGATCTCGTGCAGCTCCTCGACGGCTTCGTCCACACCGGCCACGTCCTTGAAGCCGATCTTCGGCGAGTCCGGCGTCATCCGCTTCGCGCGGCTCTTGCCGAAGCTCATCACCTTCGAGCCGCCGCCCTGCACCTGGTTCATGAGAAAGATCCAGAAGCCGAAGAGGAGCACGAACGGCAGCAGCGAGGTGAGCAGCGACCACCACGGCGACCCACCGGTGCTCTTCGAGTCGTACTCGACGTTGTGGGTGCGCATGTCGCGCTCGAAGGTCACGAGCGACTCCGGGCTCGGGTAGGCGACCTTCGTCTTCGTGCCCTTGTCGCCTCCGTCGGTCGGCTGGTACTCGACCGCCAGCTCCTGGCTCTTCGGGTTGATGACGATCTCCTTGATCTGCGGCGTCCCGGTGTCGCCCTGGTTCAAGACCTGCGTCTGGAGCTCCGAATAGGTGAGCTTCTGCTTCGGCTTCTCGTTCATCAGTGCCTGGCTCGCCAGATAGACGAGCAGCACGATGACGATCAGCGGAAAGAGGGCAGAGCGAAAGAATCGGTTCATACCGGGTCTCTATCGGTCAGGGTAGCAGTGTCATTACCCCCGAAAACCTGCCCAATCGGGGGGTCAGTGACCTCCGACGATCGCCTCGTCGCCGAGGACGCCGACGTAGGGGAGGTTGCGATACCGCTCCGCGAAGTCGAGTCCGTAGCCGACGACGAAGCGGTTAGGGATCTCGAACCCGATGTAGCGGACGGGGACGTCGATCTCACGGCGCTCCGGCTTCGTGAGCAGGGCGCAGACCTCGAGCGAGGCTGGGTTCCGGGCACGGAGGTTCCGCATCAGGTACGAAAGAGTTAGACCCGAGTCGATGATGTCCTCGACCACGAGGACGTTACGGCCCTCGATCGCGATGTCGAGGTCCTTGAGGATCCGTACGACGCCGGAGGAATCGGTCGAGGCCCCGTAGCTCGAGATCGCCATGAAATCGACCTCACAGTGAACGTCGATCGCCCGCATCAAGTCGGCCATGAAGAAGACGGCACCCTTGAGCACGCCGACGAGCAGCAGGTCGCGCCCGGCATAGTCGGCCGAGACCTCGGCCCCGAGCTCGGCGACGCGCTCGCGAAGCGCCTCCTCCTCGATCAGGATCTCGGCCACCCCCTGCTCTACCTGGGTGGTTTGACTCACTCGACGAGCTCCGCGCTCACGCCCTCCGCCTCGACGATGCCGGGCACGGCCACGACGTCGTCGCCGCGCACCACGAGCGGCCACGCCTCACGCTCGGACCTCGGGACCTTGGCGTCCACGAAGAGATCCTGAACCTTCTTCGAGCGGTTCGCGAGCCGATCCCCAGCCCGCCAGCCGCGGACGTGCAGGCCGGGCATGGTCGACGTGATCCGCCAGGCGCCCCAACGCACCTCGCCGCTCAGCTGCACAGGACCCCTCTCAACCCACACGCGATCATATTCCCGCACTGCCTGGAGGCCGCCGCCGAGATCGATCCGCCCGCTCCCCTCGGTACTCGCGAGCAGGGCGTCGAGGCGGCTCGGCTTTCCCTCAGCGAGTGCGAGCAGGTTCTGCTCGGCGCGCTCGTCGAGCTCTCGCAGGAGCGGGAGGATTCGCTCGCGGATGAGGCCGCGCTTCGAGTCGGAGTTGGAAGAGTCCGTGCGGAACGGGATGCCCACGGAAAGGCAGTACGACTCCGTCTCGTCTCGCCAGAGCGTCAGAAGCGGGCGCACGACACCATCCTCCCGTTTGGGCTTGATCCCGCCCGGCGTGCCGCTCGAGATCAGCCGATACAGCACTGTCTCGACCTGGTCGCTCGCCGTGTGGCCCGTCGCTCGCAGACGGTCGGTGGCGAACGAGTACCGAAGTTCACGAAGCTCAGCCTCGGTCGACCCCGGCGCCTCGACCACCTCGGCGTCGAACTGCTCCCGGCAGAACTCGGCATCGCGGTCTGATTCGGCGCCGCGTAGCCCGTGGTTCACGTGCAGCGCCGAGACCGAATAGCCGAGCTCGCGCAGCGCGTGCCACATCGCGGTCGAGTCGGCGCCGCCCGAGACGAGGCAGAGGACATCGCCGCGGGGCGCGATCAGGTCATGCCGGCGGATGTGCCCCTCGACACGCTCGCGAAACGAGTCCACGTCCATCGCGCCATTCTCGCAAGCGAGAAACCTCTATTTGACTCAGTGTTTCTCCCGCGAGAGACTCGTCATCGGGCCAGGAGAAAGGAGTGCCTGGACGATGCGAAAGGGATTCGTCATCGCCGTTACTGCGGTCGCCGCCGTCCTCCTTGCGCCGACCGCGTTGGCCGACAAACCCGTGAAGGAGCCTGCACCGTTCGGCGAGTTCACCGGGCAGTACTGCGAGGACTTCGCCGTTCGGATCGTGGCAACCACGGACCAGGAGACGATGAAGACCTTCTCCGACGGGTCGGCGATGATCACCGGCTCGCTCAAGGTGGATGTCACGAACCTCGAGAACGGCAAGACGATCGCGCTCAACATCTCAGGCCCGGCGACCTTCACCGCCGACGGCGCGATGCTGATCGGCACCGGGCGTTGGCTGTTCTTCGGCGAGCCAGGATTTTTCGGCCGGCCGGGACCGACGCTCGAGCTGAGCATCGGTCGCTTCACACTCGACCTCGCGACCGAAACGCTCACTAGCCGGAACGGCACGGTGCGACAGCTCTGCGGAGCGCTCGCTTGACGGGCCTCGAGCGGGAAGGGCGGCCCAGCCGCCCTTCCCAGCTCTAAGAGGACCGCTGGCGCCGCTCGAGCTCCGACGCCGCGAAGAGCACAGCCCACCTCACGAGCCAGGCAACGGCGGCAAGGACGAGGAGCCGGCGGATCACGTGTACACGGGATCGCGAATCCACGCCTCGAGGTGCTCGATCGCCTCCTTCAGGTCGCTCGAGTAGAGAACGTGGGGCTCGGCGTAGGTGATGAGCGGCATCTTCGCGCGCGGCGCCCGACCGTCCGCGCCCGCCAGTGCGAACGCGATCGGCAGCGAGTGGCAGACGACGAGCACGGTGGACTCCGGACGGGCGAGCACGAGCCGGAAGCCCTCGAGGTAGCGCCGAGCAATGTCGAGCCTGCTCTCGCCGCCGCCGGGTGGAACGTCCTCGGGCCCGTGCGCGGCCGCCCACTTCCGGTACTCGGAGAGCGGCCCGCCTTCGAACGCCCCGTAGAAGGGATCGTTGAACTCTCGGACGACGAGCCGCGGAACCGCTTGGTCACCGAGCACGAGGTCGGCGGTCTCGACCGTGCGCGGGAACTCGGTGACGATGCAGAGGCCGATCGGCTCGCCGGTCAGGCGCTCCCCCAGCTGCCGGGCCTGCTGCCGCCCGGCCTCCGTGAGCGGGCCGAGCACGTGCGGGTCGCCGTTCACGAGCGCTTTCACGCTGAACTCACTCTCGCCGTGGCGAACGAACAGGGCCCGGTCCATGACGGTTCAGAAGAGCAGAGACCTGTAGGAGCCGACGCGGTCCATCCCAACCGCCTCGTAGAGCCGAATCGCGGCGGGATTGTCGGCGCGCACGAACAGGCACACGCGCGGGACACGCCCGAGCAGCAACCGGATCAGGTCGCGCAGGCCTCGCTGTCCGTAGTGCCGGTCGCGCACGACCGGGTCGACCCAGACCTGCTGGAGCTGGACCGCGTGCGGCGTCCAGGCCGACGCCTCCGCCTTGAACAGGATCGTGTCGTCCTCGATCCAGACCCAGGAGCGGCCGTCTTCGATCTGCTGACGGGTTCGGCGGCGAAACCCGGTCGCGTCGGTCCGCAGTGGGTCGATTCCGATCTCGCCCTCGTGAGTGGCGGCGCAGGCCGGGAGGAGCAGGTCGAGGTCGGTCGGCACCGCTGCCCGGAGGTCCGAATCGCCGGGCTCCGGCGCGTCAGTGATCGCGAACACGGGTTGCCCGGGTCAGTCCTCCCGCGGCCGCGGCATGCCTGGAGCGGCCGTCTCCCAGAGCTCCGTCACCGCCTCCTCGTCGCCGATGATCATTCGCGCGTTCGACCGCATCGCCGCCTCCGCGAACGCATCCGTGCCCTCGCCTGAGGGAACGATGTTGGCGCCGAAGTGGCACAGAGCCTCGACGCGGTCGCCGTCGAGCGTCGCAAGCAGACGGCCGAACCCGCGGCGCGCCGACTCGTCGAGGAAGACGCGCTCGACCGGCGAGCGCTCGCAGAACTCGAGCACCTGGTCGAGCGTCGGCTCATGGATGGTGACGGCCATGACTCCAGCGTGAGGGGAACGGTGGTGTCGTTTCCTGTACCCTCAGGAGCGCATGCTTCCAGATCCAGGCGATCGCCAGCCGGCTCCAGAGCCGATGCGCCTCGTGCAGGCGTTCGTGAACACGGTCGACATCGAGAACGGCGTAGAGGAGCTTGCTGATTCCGCCGCGCTCCGCGACGTTCTGATCCGGATCGGCGCGCTCTCGCGCGGCGCCACGACGCTCGACGACGGAGACCTGGGCCGGGCGCTCGAGCTCCGCGAGGCGCTGCGGCGCCTGCTGCTGGTGAATGCCGGCGGTGAGGTCGACGCCGAGGCGCTCACTGCCCTCGAACGCGCTTCCGCCGCGGCCCGGCTCTCGATCCGCTTCGAACGCGACGCGACCCCGACGCTCCACCCCCAGGCCGGCGGGCTGGACGGCGCGCTCGGCCGCATCCTCGCCGTCGTCTTCACCGCCATGGCCGACGGCAGCTGGGCGCGACTGAAGGCCTGCCCGCGAGACGTCTGTGGCTGGGTCTTCTACGACCGGTCCCGCAATCTCTCGTCGCGGTGGTGCTCGATGTCGGTCTGCGGCAACAGGACGAAGATCAAGCGCTACCGTGGGAAGGCGGCGAGAGCCGCTTAACACCAACGTAAACGTTTCAGTGGTTTCATGCGCGTAATGGGGTCGGTTCTCAGCTCACCGCGACGGCGGCGGCGGCTCGCCTGGGGCGCCGGCGCGATCGTGGCCGTGGTCATCGCCGCGATCGCGATCTCGGCAATGCCCGGCCCGCAGAAGCTCCCGCCCGATACGTTCGGAAAGCAGCAGGCGGTGGATACCTCGCGCGGCGAGAAGCCGCTCAAGGTGACGAGGACGATCCGGCAGCAGATCAGCGAATCGCTCGACCAGTTCGTGCCGACGGCGGTGGCCCGGAACCATCCGGAGAAGGCGTACGCCGTGGCCACGCCGAACCTCCGCAGCCAGGCGACGGCGGCCCAGTGGCGGGCCGGCGACATCCCCGTCCAGCCGTTCCCGTTGCGACACGGCCAGTCCTTTCACGGGTGGACAGTGAACTTCGCGTTCCAGGACCAGGTCAACCTCGACCTGCTCGTAATGCCGGACCTGAGGAAGGAGACGCACCCCCTCGCCCTCACGATCGATATGCGGAAGGTGGGCCATCACTGGCTCGTCGACTCCGTCTTCCCGGTGGCCGTGTTCGCGCCCTTGCCGAAGCAGGGAAACCGCGGGCCCATGGTGTCGACGTACGACCTCGTACCGGGCCAGGCTGCCGCCGGCGGGCAGAGCCGCGTCAGCTACGGGTGGTTCCTCGTGCCGTTCGGGCTCGTCGGCGGCGCGCTCCTCTTGATCGTCGGGCTGGCGGTTCGCGGGCTGGTCCGCGACCGCAGGGCACGGAGCGCGCAGCGACCATTGCCGCCGCTCCCCACCTCGCGCGCCGAATAGGCTTCCCCGTCCATGCCGATCCACGTTCGCGCCGAGCCCGGCGACTACGCCGACGCCTGCCTGCTCCCGGGCGACCCGCTCAGGGCGAAGTACATCGCTGAGACGTTCTTCGACGACCCCGTCCAGCGGAACGCCGAGCGCGGAATGCTCGGCTACACGGGGAGGTTCGAGGGCAAGCCGGTCTCCGTGCAGGCGACGGGCATGGGCTGCCCGTCGGCCGCGATCGTCACCGAGGAGCTGGTCCAGCTGGGCGTCAAGCGGCTGCTCCGCGTCGGCACCTGTGGGGGGCTCCAGGCCGACATGGCACTCGGCGACCTGATCGTTGCCGTCTCCGCCGTGGCTGCCGACCAGACCGCTGTGAAGCTCGTGAGCTTCGAGCCGCACGTTCCGACGGCAGACTGGGGCCTCGTCCACGGCGCGGTGCACGCGGCGAAGGAGCTGGGGAAGCCGGTGCGCGTCGGCCCGATCGTCTCGAGCGACCTCTTTTACAACCCCGACGACGGTCAGTACGGCCGCTGGTCGGACCGAGGCATCCTGGCGGTCGAGATGGAGGCGTCCGTCATCTTCACGCTCGGCGCGCTGCGCAAGGTGCAGACCGGATGCCTGCTCACCGTCAGCGACGTCGTCGTCGAGGGTGAGTTCGTGCGGATCTCCGACGAGGAAATGAAGGCGGCCGTCGACCAAATGACCGAGCTCGCGCTGCGCACCATCACGGCGGACGACCACTGAGCGAGACCGTCTTCCTCGTCAACCCGGCGTCGGCCAACGGGAAGACGGGGAAGCGCTGGCCCGAGATCGCGCGCGCCGCGCATGCCGCGGGGCTGCGCGGCGAGGCGATCTTCTCCGAGGGCCCCGGCCAGCTCGGCAACCTGGCGCGGCAGGCGGCCGACGACGGAGCGTCGCTGCTCGTGGTCGTCGGCGGCGACGGCACGGTCCACGAGGTCGTGAACGGCGTCGCCGGCCGCGAAGGCGTCGAGCTCGCGCTGATCCCCCGCGGAACCGGTTGGGACTTCGCCCGGACCCACGAGGTCCCGAAGCGGCTCCGCTTGGCGCTCGAGATCGCCACCGGCGGGACGGCGAGGCCGTTCGACCTCGGCCGGGCCACGTATCGCACGAACGACGGCGACCACACCGCGTGGTTCGCGAACATCGCCAGCGTTGGGATGAGCGGCGCGGTGGCTCGCCGCGCGAACGAGACGACGAAGGCATTGGGCGGCAAGGCGTCCTACGCGATCGCGCTCCTCAAGGTGTTCGCCCGCTGGCAGAACGTCCCGCTGCGCGTCGCCGTCGACGCCGAGACCCGCGAGGCGGTGATGGACGACGTGATCGTCGCCGTCGGCCGGTACCTCGCCGGCGGGATGAAGATCACACCGGACGCCGAGCCCGACGACGGCCTCTTCGACGTGCTCCTGATCGGCGACGTCACAAAGGCGGAGCTCGTGCGCGTGATGCCGAAGCTCTACCGGGGCACACACCTTCCGCACCCAAAGGGCGAGGTGCTGCGCGGCGCCGCAGTCACGATCGAGGCCGACGAGCCGATGCCGATCCAGCTCGACGGCGAGCAGCCGGGGACGACGCCCGCCCGATTCGAGATCGTCCCGAACGCGGTGCGGCTGCGGGTGCCTAGCTAGACGGCGGCTTCTTGCGGGGGCTCGCGCGACGGGTCGTCGAGGACGCCCGGCTCCGGGACGACGATGAGGCGCGCTTCGGCTTCGCCAGGTCGGCGACCTGCTTCTCGAGCTTCGCCACCCTTTCCTCGAGCGCCTCGAGCCCGCGGATCTTCTTCTGCATCTCGTCGAGCCGCTCCCGCGCCCCGCCGACGGAGTCGATCAGCCGGCTGGCCGCCTGCGACCCGGCGACCCGCGAGATCGCCTCCTCGCCGGCGTCGCCCAGCCGCCCGAGCAGGTCCTTTTGCTTGTTCGTCTGCGCCATTGAGCAAACTTTACCCGGCTACGGCTGGATCAGAACGGGCGTGCCGGTGGGAGCGAGCCGCCAGAGCCGGCGGACGGCCGCGTTTGAGACGCGGATGCAGCCGTTCGAGACGCGGAGGCCGAGCAGCGAAGGGTTGTTCGTTCCGTGGATCGCGACCGGCCCGCCCTGCACCCATCCGGTCAGCACCTCCGAGAACGCCGAAATGCCGATCGCGGCCCAGCCGAACGGCCCCTCGGGGTCCGTCAGCCAGCGCTGGTTGACGTAGTAGCTGCCAAGCGGGGTCGGCGTCGCCGGCGCCCCGATCGCCGCCCTCGTCGAGAGCACGAGCTTCCCCCGCCGGTAGAGCGCGACCTTCCGCGCGGACAGGTCGACGACGATACGGCCCCGGACGACGCGCAGGTTCACGCTCCGCGCTCGAACGTAGCCGCTCACCTCGTTCGGCTTCATCGGGAGCTGCACCCGGTACCACGCGGCGCGGCACCGCTCCCCCATCACGGCCTCGACCGCCGCAAACACGGTCGGCTCCTCGTTCATGTTCAGCCGTCCGAAGCGCGCGAATGCCCGCCTCGCGTTCGGCGAGCGGTAGGCGCGAACCAGTCCGCGGGCGTCGACGGCGTACGACTTGGAGCCCGTGATCAGGCTCTTCACCGACCCCGGAGCGCAGGCGGCTGCCGTCCGGTTCGCGCGGGAAGCTTGTACGGAAGTGGTAAAGCCCGCGGCGAGCACCAACAAAGCGACTACGGTGGCCGTCCGAAGGAGTGAGATCGGGCTCACAGAACGTTCGATCGTCATTTCGAGAAAACGCAGTAAAGCGAACCCAGCTTTCAGCCGAATGAGAAACACCGTGACCATGTTCCGTAGAACACGAGCCCACCGGCATCGCGAGGTGACCACCCACGTGATCCGGCAGCGGGCGGGCGTGCCCTACGAGGTGGAGCAGCGAGTGTGCAGCGAGTGCCGGACGGTCCTCGCCGAGCGCCAGCTCCGCCGCGCGGCAGCCTAGTCCCGCATCGCGTCAGCGAGCGCCGCGAGCGTCTCGCCGGCCGACCCAACCACTCGTAGAGCGGCGCGATTGTCGAATGACGTCGGTCCTTTGTTGACGATCGCGACCTCGCCGCCCGAGGCGACGGTCTCGGCGGGAAGCTGCGAAACGGGCCAGACCTCGAGTTGCGAACCGACGACGAGCATGAGCCTCGTCCCGCGCGCCAGCTCGTAAGCGCGCTCGATCGCCGCCTCCGGGAGCAGCTCGCCGAAGAAGACGACGTCGGGCTTGAGCACCGTGCCGTCGTCCTCGCACCGCGGGGCGTCAACTCCCTCCTCGAGCTGCGCCAGCACCTCCTCGCGCAGGTACCGCTGACCGCACGCGGGGCAGGAGCAGGTGCGGATCGAGCCATGTACCTCGACGACGTCTCGGCTCCCGGCCCGCTCGTGCAGGGTGTCGATGTTCTGCGTGACGATCGCTCGGACGTGCCCGAGCCGCTCGAGCTCGGCCAGTGCCTTGTGCCCGACGTTCGGCTGCGCCTCGGTCAAAGCGCCGTAGCGGAGCCGGTAGAAGCTCCAGACCTTCACGGGATCCGCTCGAAACGCCTGGATCGTCGCGTACTCCTGCGGGTCGAACTGCGCCCAGATGCCGGTGGGCGACCGGAAGTCGGGGATGCCGCTCTCGGTCGAGATGCCCGCGCCGGTCAGCACGACCGCCGGCCCACGGTCGCGCATCAGGGAGGCAAGCGGCTGCGCACTCACACTTAGAGTCTCGCCATCGACGGCTTCCACTTCCACACGGAGATCCGCGTGCGGTTCGCGGAGACCGACGCGCAGGGGATCGCGAACAACTCCCACTACCTCGTCTGGTTCGAGGTCGCGCGCGTCAACTACCTCGACCGGTTCCGGAACGGCTACCAGTCGCTGCGTGACGACGGAGTCGAGGCGATGACGATCGAGACGCACGTCCGCTACCTCAAGCCTGCGTACTTCGACGACCGGCTCGACGTGCATGCGCGCTGCGTAGACGTGCGCGGCGCGCGGTTCCGCTACGAGTACGTGATCGAGCGGGACGGCGAGGCGATCGCCGACGGGTGGACCGGGCATGCGTGCGTCGACGCGAAGACGTTCCGCCCGACGCGCGTGCCGGACTGGCTCCGCGAGGAGATCAGCCGAGCGGAGGCGGCGGAGGAGGAGGCGGCGTAGGCTCGTCCGGCGGCGGCGGAGGCGGAGGAGGCGGCGGCGGGTTCTTGTCCTTCGGCTTGGGCGGCGGCTCCTTCGGCCGCGGCTTCGTCCCGTAGCGGTAGACGTTCGGCTCGGCCCGGTAGAACGAGCTCCACGTCGTCTCGGAGAGCAGCTTGCCGTTCCGGGAGTAGACCCTCCGCGTGACGCTCGTCTTGCGCGAGGGCTGGCCGGATTCCTCCAGGATCTTCTCCCCGACCCAGATCGTGGAATCCGGGATGCGCTTCTCGGTCGCCGGCCCGGTTTCCTCGAGCGGCGCGGTCTCCGCCTCCACTCGGCGTCCCTGCGGCGTGCCGTAGAGCTTGACGGTCAGCGCCGAAGCGCCGACGAACGTCCGGACGAGAAGCCAGTGGCCCGTGTCGTTTGTGAACTTGAGATCGGTGTCCGGGTAGTTGACGGTCGCGTCGCGGCCTTGCGGGTAGTGCGAGATGTAGAGGGCGTGGTTCGTCCGCGAGACGATCGGGAGCCCGGCCTCGAATGCCGCGTTGAAGACGGTCGTCGAGACCTGACAGACACCGCCGCCGAGCCCGGTCTGGAGCTCGCCGTTGATGATCACAGGCGCCTCGAGGAAGCCCTTGTCCGCGGACCGCTCCCCGGTCGTGTCGTTGAACGAGAAGGTCGCGCCGGGGGCAATCGTCGCTTCGTCGACCAGCTTCGCGACGAGCTGAACGTTGTGGATGCGATTGGCGTCGCCGCCGTAGTAGGTCGTGTAGCCGGCGACGCGGCCGGTGATTCCCATCGCACGCGCCTCGCGCGTCGAGCGCTCCGGCTTCGCGGTCGCAACCTTGAGCCGGGCGACCCGGTCGGTCGGCGAAAGCGCCGCGGCGAGGATCGCCTTCGCAGCTGCGTCCACGTCGAGCTGAAGCCCGGGCTGGGCGGGCGCGACCGTGATCCGGTCGGAGGGCATCACGATGAACCGCGCGTCGCGCGGCGGGTGGTCGACCTCGGCGCGGAAGCGTTTGAAGAACTCGTTCGCGCCCGGGCCGCCGATCGCAACCGCCGTCTCACCGTTCTCGGGCAGGTCGAGAAGCTTCGCGATGCGCCAGCGCGGCAGCCGCCAACGCGTGGGTCCAAGCGCGAGTCGCACGGGGCCTGAGGTCGCGACCCGCACCTGCGCGGCGGCGGGTCCGAGGTCGCCCGCCGTGACGTCGGGCTGCTGGATCTGGACGGGCAGCATCGCGGGCGCCCGGTCGAGCGTCACGAGCGAAGCGACGATCACGCGGGCGGCCGCCTCGCGATCCAGCGTCCGGCCGGTCGCGCCCGGGACAATCCGGGGACTCAGCCCGCGCAGCCGGATTGCGGCGTCGCGTTGCGGCCGGTCGATTCGCCGGCTCATCGTGTCCAGGCGGTGCGAGAGCACTGCCTCGGACACGCGCGCCCGAGGCGTGACATCGGTGCCGAAGAACCGGCTGCCGAGGCGGCGCAGGCCGCGCACCGGCGCGAAGCCGTCACCCTGCCGACGAGCGGTCTCCACCGCGGCTGCCCAGTCGACCTCGAGGATCATTTCGTTGGGCCGGATCCGCCAGCGCCGCGGCCCGGCCGTGAAGACTGCCGGCGTTGTCTTCAGCGCGTCGTATCGGCTCTCGAGCCGAGCAATGGCCTCACTCGAGGAGAGACCACCGACCTCGACGCCCGCGATCGTCGCGCCGGGCGGCAGCGTCTTAGAAGAGCCGGCAAAGCCGAGGCTCAGCGCGAGGAGCGCGATCGCGAACAGGAACGTGATTACGATGGACCACTGCCAGACGAGCCGCTTTCGAGCAGCGCGCTTCCGGCGGAGGTACACCGCCCGTGACCCGGCCTCGGCGTACAAGACCGTTGAGTCTAACTAGTGGCCTGGCGGGCTTCGGTTCAGGTGTCTAGAACGTGAAGAGCTCAACGCCGCCCGAGACGTTCAGGCCGACGCCGGTGACGTACGAGGCGAGGTCCGAACTCAGGAAAGCGATCGCGTTCGCGATGTCCTGCGGCTCGCCCGGCCGCCGGAGTGCCGTCCGCTTGATGATCCGCTCGTTCATCTCGGCGTTCGCCATGTGAAAGGCCTCCGTTCCGATGATCCCGGGCACGATCGCGTTCACGGTGATTCCGTGCCGGGCGCCCTCGAGCGCAAGCGACTTCGTCAGGCCGAGCAGGCCGGCCTTGGTCGTGGAATAGCTCGCCTGCCCGAAGCCGCCGAGCGTCCCTGCGACAGAGGCCATGTTCACGATCCGCCCCCACCCTCGCTCCGTCATGTGCGGCCAGACCGCGCGGGAGCAGTTGAAGGCGCCGGTCAGATTCACGCGGAGGTCCCGCTCCCACAGCTCCGGCACCTGGTTCTCCAGCTGCCCGACGTGGTCGAGCGTGCCCGCGTTGTTCACGAGGATGTCGACCGAGCCGAGCTCGTCTACGGCCCGTGACACAGCGCTTTCGACCTGAGCCGAGTCGGTGACGTCGCACTTGACCGCGAATGCTCGGCGGCCCATGCCGACGATCTCCGCAGCCGTCTCCTCGGTGTGGACCATCCCCTGGGAGCGCGCCGCCTGCGCGAGCGGCCCGTAGCGGTCCGCGTCTCCTGACTCGTCCGACTCGACGAGGATGTCGGCGATCACGACGTCGGCGCCGGCGCGGGCGAGCGTCAGCGCGTCAGCCCGGCCGAGGCCGCGCGATCCACCTGTTACGAGGGCGACGCGCCCGCTGAGGTCGATCTCAATCGCCACGCGGCAAGAAGATCTCACGAGCGATCACGAGCCGCTGGATCTGCGAGGTTCCCTCGTAGATCTGGAACAGCTTCGCGTCCCGCATGAGCTTCTCGACCGGGTATTCCTTGATGTAGCCGTAGCCGCCGAAGATCTGCACTGCGTCGGTCGTCACCTTCATCGCCGTGTCGGCGGCAAACCGCTTCGCGAACGACGACTGCAGTGTCGCGCGCTTCCCCTGATCCGACAGCCACGCCGCCTGCCACACGAGCAGACGGGCGGCCTCGATCTCGGTCGCCATGTCCGCGATCAAGAAGTTGACGCCCTGGTTCATCGCGATCGGCTGGCCGAATTGCACGCGCTCCTTCGCGTACTCGACCGAGTGGTCGAACGCAGCCTGGGCGACCCCGACGGCGCCGGCGGCAGTGCCGGGCCTGGTGAAGTCGAGGGTCTTCATCGCGATCTTGAAACCCTCTCCCTCCTCGCCGAGCCGGTACTCGACCGGAACTCGGACGTCCTGGAACGCGAGGGCCGAGGTGTCCGTCGCGCGCTGGCCCATCTTGTCCAGGTGCTTCTCGACCGTGACGCCCGGGAGGGCGGTCGGGACGACGAAGGCGGAGAGGCCGCGGTGGGCCTGGCTCTTGTCGGTCGAGGCGAAGACGACCAGCCAGTCCGCCTTGCCGGCGTTCGTGATGAACATCTTCGAGCCGTTGATGACGTACTCGTCGCTCTCCCGGACGGCCGTGGTCTGGATCCCACCGACGTCAGAGCCGGCGTTGGGCTCACTGAGGCCGAACGAGCAGAGGATGGGGCGTTCGATCAGCGGCGGCAGCCATTCCTGCTTCTGCTCTTCGTTGCCGGCGATCATCACGGGCGCCGCGCCGAGCGTGTTCGCGACGATCGAGACCGCGATGCCGGAGCAGCCCCACGAGAGCTCCTCGCCGACGAGCATCCCGTCGAAGCCGGGCAGGCCTAGCCCCCCGTACTCCTCCGGGACGTGCGGGTTCATCAGGCCCAGCTCATGCGCCTTCTCGATGATGTCCGCGGGGTGGGTCGAGTTCTCGTCGTACTCGGCGGCCTTCGGCCGGATCTCCTTCTCCGCGAACTCGCGCGCCAGCCTGCGCAGCTCTCGTTGCTCGTCGGTCAATGCAAAGGAGACGCCGGTCGCCGCAGCCGTCGGGTCTTCGATCACTGCCATTTCCGTCCTCGCTCGAAAGGTGATTGACTCGTCAGTCAATCCTCAGCATACCCCGGTCCACGCGGAATCCGAGCATCCGTAGACTGCGCGGCGGCATGGATTTCGAGCTCACCGACGAGCAGCGACTGATCCAGGACACGGTCCGGACCTTCGTCGACGACCGCGTGCTCCCGAACGCGGTCGAGAACGACATCAATCACAACC
This sequence comes from Gaiellaceae bacterium, assembly GCA_036520235.1. Taxonomy (GTDB): domain Bacteria; phylum Actinomycetota; class Thermoleophilia; order Gaiellales; family Gaiellaceae; genus JACDAN01. The sequence goes on along the minus strand of DATDKA010000161.1, from coordinate 2,515 downwards.
TCGACCGGGGAGCGATCGAGGGGATGGCCGAGCTCGGCCTGCTCGGGATCGTGATCCCGGAGGAGTACGGCGGCGCCGGCCTCGATTTCGTCTCCGAAGCCCTGGCCTGCGAAGAGATCGAGCGCGGCGAGGCAGCCTTCCGGACGCTCATCTCCGTCCACGTCGGGCTCAACTCGCTCTCGCTCCTCAAGTACGCCTCGGAGGAACAGAAGCAGCGCTACCTCGTACCGCAGGCGCGCGGTGAGAAGCTCGCCTGCTTCGGCCTGACCGAGCCGGCCGCGGGCTCGGATGTCGCGGCCATGCGCACGACGGCGCGCCGCGACGGCGACACCTACGTCTTGAACGGCCAGAAGAACTGGATCTCGTACGCGACGGTCGCCGACCACCAGCTCGTGTTCGCCAAGACCGACCCGGCTGCAAAGCACAAGGGGATCTCCGCCTTCATCGTCGAGCGCGAGTGGTCCGGCGTCTCCACTCGCGAGACCGAGCACAAGCTCGGCGTCTGGGCGGGCTCGACCGGCGAGCTCTTCTTCGAGAACGTCGAGGTGCCGGCCGAGAACCTCGTCGGCGAGGAGGGCCAGGGCTTCGAGATCGCGATGTTCGGCCTCGACCAGGGCCGGTTTACGGTCGCGGCCGGCGCGTGTGGCGTGGTTCGGGCCTGCCTCGAGCGCTCGGTCGAGTACGCGCGCGAGCGGCACACATTCGGCCAGGAGATCGGCCGCTACCAGTTCGTGCAGGACATGATCGCCGAGATGGTGCTCGGCTACGAGACGTCGAAGCTCCTCGTGATGCAGGCCGCCTGGATGAAGAACGAGGGCAAGCGCAACACCCGAGAGACCTCACTGGCGAAGTGGCACGCGACCGAGTCGGCGTTCCGCGCCGCACACCTGGCGATCCAGGTGCACGGCGCCTACGGCTACTCCGCCGAGTATGGGATCGAGCGCTACTTCCGGAACGCGCGCGCCCCGATCATCTACGAGGGCACGACGCAGATCCACAAGATGATGCAAGCCGAGCACGCCCTCGGCTTCCGTAGGCTCAACGGCCGCGACGGCGAGATGTCGCCGCTGGCCGCCTGGGGCCCGGCGCTCGCTGTCGCGGCCGCCGAGCGCGCGCCAGTCGAGGCGTAGCCCGCGAAATACGCCTTCCGGTCAATAGTCGGCGGCGCGGGCCGTTGTTAGCTTCGAGCACCATGCAGGAAGCGCTCACGAAGATCCCGACGAGCATCACGGAGCGGCAGCGGCAGGTGATCGAGCTGATCGCGGCAGGTTGCTCGAACGACGAGGTCGGGGAGCGGCTCGGAATCTCGCCGCGGACGGCGAAGGCGCACTCCGACGTGCTGCGCCAGAAGCTCGGCGTCGCCCGCCGCCGCCAGATCCCGGTCGCCTACCGGCTGCTGACGGGCGAAGACCCGCTTTCGAACAGCCTCGGGCCGGCAACCTCCGGCTCGGGGGACTGACGGCACCGCGCCTGCGACCCGGGCGCAGGCGCGGATCCCCTAGTCGTTCCATCAGCGGTTTAGCCTTGGGCCCTCGATATGGCAGTAGAGGTCGGAGCGGCGCGACGGCGGATCATCCGTCGGCCGCGCCTAACGGCGATGCTCGACGGGAGCTCGTCGCAGATTCGGATGCTCATCGCGCCAGCCGGCTACGGGAAGACGACGCTCGCCCGTGAGTGGCTCGGCGAGCCGGAGCGACAGGACGTCTGGTACCGCGGCGGCCCCGCGACGGCCGACGTCGCTGCGCTGGCGGCCGGGGTGGCCGAAGCGGTCAGTGGCGTGGTGCCCGACGCGGGCAAGCGAATGCGGGAGCGGATCCGGGCGACCGGGCATCCAGAGGAGGACGTCGACATCCTCGCGGAGCTGTTCGCGGAGGACGTCCAGGACTGGCCCGAGGACGCCTGGCTCGCGATCGACGACTACCAGTTCGCGATGGAGTCGGCAGCGTCGGAACGGTTCGTCGACCTGCTGACGCAGCTCACGCCGATCCAGATGCTGATCACGAGCCGCCGGCGCCCAAGCTGGGCCACGGCGCGGCGGATCCTCTACGACGAGATCTTCGAAATCGACCGCCGGGCACTCGCAATGGAAGACATTGAGGCTCGCGCAGTCATCGATCGAGGCGACGATCAGATCAGTCCCGTCTTAGCCAGAGCTATGGGTTGGCCAGCCGTGATCGGGCTTTACGGGATGAAGGTCAGCCGTGGGCCCGCAAACGATCCCCTGCCCGATGAGCTCTACGACTACTTCGCGCAGGAGCTCTTTTCGGAATTAGCTCCTGAGGACCAGATTGGACTGGCAAGACTCTCGTTCGTTCGCTCCTTCGATCGCCCATTAGCCGCAACCATTCTCGAGGCCACGGCCCAGCGCACTGTGGATGAGGGGCTTCGGACGGGTGTGCTGACGGAACCGGCGCGAGGCATACTCGAGATCCATCCGCTGCTCGCCAGCGCTCTCCGCGACCACTCGTTTCAAGACGGCGAGTCGGAGAGAATTGAGGCGCGGCTCGTCGGGCAA
>DATDKA010000160.1:0-8310 GCA_036520235.1 Gaiellaceae bacterium | reverse complement strand
AACCTTCCCGGCGACGATCTGGAACCTCTTCATGCGCTCCTCGATCGGCAACACCCCACCGGTGGAGTTCCCCCAGCCCCACTCCCAGCCCGAGTGGCACACGTTCGAGAAGGCCCAGTACGCCAACGAGTACGGCAACTCCTACTCGCCGTACGACTCGAGCTCGGGCAACGGATAGGCGTTCCGACCTCCGGTCGGCGCTCCGGGCCGCGGCCCTTCTAGCGCCCGCCTACCTGCTGGCCGCCGCTGTCCCGCCGGGGGGCCTCTTCCGCGGGCGCGAGTACCGCGATCTCGGGCTCTACGGCGACTACGCGCGCGGCTTCCTGGACGGGCGCATCCCGTACCGGGACGTCTTCGTCGAGTATCCGCCGGGCGCCTTCGCCGTCCTCCTGCCGCCGGCGCTGCTGCCGGACGACTGGTACCGCCACGCGTTCAAGCTTCTGATGGCTCTACTCGGGGTCGCGATGCTCTTCGTGGCGGCGCTGATCCTCGTGCGACTCGGCGCCCAAGCGGGACGGCTGTACGGAGCGTTGGGGGCGCTCGCGCTCAGCCCGCTCGCGATCGGGCCGGTCTCGCTCAACACCTACGACCTCTGGCCGGCGCTCCTCGTCGCCGGCGCGGTGTGCGCGCTCCTGTACGGACGCCCCACGCTCGGTTTTGCCCTTCTCGGCCTCGCCGTGACGGCCAAGCTGTACCCGCTCGCGCTGCTGCCCGTGTTCTGCCTCGCCGCCTGGCGCCGCGGGCTGGGCCGCCCGCTGCTCGCCTTCGCGGGCGTCGTCCTCGTCGTGGTCGGGCCGTTCGCGCTGCTCGGGTGGGACGGCCTCTGGGAGAGCGTCGACGCGCAGGCGCAGCGGGCGCTCCAGCTGGAGAGCCCCGGTGGGGCGCTGCTCGTCGCCGCCGACAAGCTTGGGCTCTACGACGCCGAGGTCGTCTCCGGATCGACGGCGGCCCTCTCGCGCGACCTCGGCGGCTTCGCGGCCGACGGCGCCGCGGTCGCGATGTCGGTGCTCCAGGTGCTCGCCGTCGCCGTGGTCGCGTGGCTCTTCGCGCGCGCCAACCGCGAGGGCGAACGGCTCGTCGCGGCTGCGGCGGCGACGCTGGCCGGGTTCCTCGCCTTCGCCCGGTTCGTCTCGCCCCAGTACCTGATCTGGCTGCTCCCTCTGGTCGTCCTCGTGGCACCGCCGGCCGGAGTTGCCGCCACGGCCGTCCTCGGGGCTGCGCTCATTCTCGGACAGCTTTGGTTCTTCCATTACCGCGAGCTCTTCGCGCTGGAGGACATCGCATGGCTGGTGCTGGCGCGCGACCTGTTGCTTGTCGCCCTCTACGGCATCCTGCTCGTCGCGGTCCTCCGCCTGAGGACGACGATTCCGTCCTCTTCGAGCGCAGTCGACCAGCCCCCGCTGCGGAGCAGCCGCGCCAGCGGGATCGCCGCCGTCGAGGCGGACGAGCGCCGGTCGAGGTAGGACGCGCGCTTCAGGTCGACGGCGACCCAGTCGGACTCGCGGACGACCGGCCAGCTGAAGACGCGGCGCCTCGCGGAGAGCTTCGAGCCGAGTCCGTTCGTGCTCGAGACGGCGGCGTCGTCGGGGATGAGCGCCACCGCCCGGTCGGCGACCCGGTCGTGCGCCGAGACGCGTTTGGGCGCGAGCTCGCCCGACCAGAGCGGGCCCAGCACGACGGCGCCCACGACGGCCGCGGCGAGGACGACCGGCACGAGTCGGCGCCAACGCGCGGCCGCGAAGATCGCGCCAGCGACGAGGAACGGAATGACCGGTGCCGTGTAGTGGAACTCGATCGACGTCTGCGTCCCGGTCTCCGAGAGCAGGTTCGCGGCGAGCTCCGGCAGCGCCGGGATCAGCACGAGCGGCGCAGCGAGAAAGGCGAAGGCGAGTGGGAGGCCGAGCTGGAACAGGTACGTGAGATCGCGTCCCTCGGTGGCGGCGCGAAGCACCGTCAGCGGATCGGTTACGAGCGTCTTGACCAGGCCGGCGGGCGAGCCGCCGACGGCGTCGTAGCGGTCGTAGAACGCCGGTGAGTCGCCGCTGCGGTAGTGCGGCATCACGACCAGCAGGTAGACGGCCGTTAGGGCCAGCCCGGCGACCGCGATTGCCGCCCCCTTCCTCCGCCGCCCCGCGCGCAGCGCGTACCAGACACCGAGCCCGGCGACGACGAGCGGCACCTCCTCCTTCGTCAGACAGGCGAGCCCGAGAAAGGGCAGCGCAGCCACGGGTCGGTCCTCGTCGAGGTACCAGAGCGCGTACAGGAGCAGCGGGCAGGCGAGCGCCACCGGGTGGAACTCGTCGAGCGGGAGCCATTGCACCGGTGCGTAGAGCAGGTAGACGAGCGCGAATGCGAGACCGAGACGCTCCGAGCCCAGGTGCTTTCGCGCGAGCCAGAAGACCGGGAGCGCGCCGACCGCCAGGCCGACCACCTGGACGACCAGGAGCAGCGCCGGATTCGGCCAGACCCACCACAGTGGCGCGAAGAAGACAAGCAGCGGGTCGACGTGCGCCCCAAGGCGCGAGATCTGGTCGCCGCTGAGCTCGGTGATCTCGAGCGTGCGCCCGTGGGCCGTCGACCAGACGGCCTGCACCATGTTCCCGAGGTCGAAGCGGCCGGTTTCGAACGCGCGGTACTCCTGCACCGCCAAGGTGCCGAAGAACACGGCGAAGGCGGCCATCGCGGCCCAGACCGCGGCGGTCGCGCTACGGACGCGTTGCCAGGGCGAGATACCCGAGCGCCCCGCGCTCGACGCCGACGAAGAGCCGGTCGAGCTGGAAGAGAGGGCCGAGGGCCCGGACGAGCGGGGAGAGGCTCCGGCCGGCGGAGGCCGGCCCGCGCCGGTCGAGGTATCGCTCATAGACGTGGCGATGGTAGAGCCGGGAGACCGGGAACCCCCACCCGAGGCACCGCTCCACGCGTAGCCCGCCGCCGGCGCACGCCTCGAGCAGGTCGCGCCGCGTGTAGCGGCGGAGGTGTCCCGCCCACTCGTCGCTCCGCCCGTACAGCTTCGGGTTGGCCGGTACCGAGATGGCGACGAGGCCGCCAGGCCGCACGACGCGGGCGGCCTCGCGCAGCGCGGCGCGATCGTCCTCGACGTGCTCGAGTACCTCACCGAGCACGGCCGCGTCGAATTGCGCTTCCCCGAACGGCAGCGCCGTGACGTCGGCGCCGACGACCTGGCCAGCGACGCGGTCGCGGAGGACGGCGATGGCGGCCGGCGACGAGTCGACGCTGCTGACGCGGAAGCCGAGTGCCTCGAGCCGGATCGACAGCGTGCCCTGGCCTGCTCCGGCGTTGAGGACCGCAGGCCCCGGGCGGCCGGACAGAAGCAGGTCGAGCAGAAGGCGCTCTCGGAGCTCATGGCGCGGCCCGACGAAATCCGGCGCGCGCCCCCACTCGTGGACGGTCACAGCAGGCCCTCGACGAGCGTCCGCCAGTGCCGACCGAGCACCTCTTCGCTCGCCTGCGCGCGATAGGTCGAGAGACCGCCGGCGCCGATCTGCGCCGCAAGTTCCTGGTTCTCGGCGAGCCGCCGGATCGCCGCCGCCAGTGCCTCCGGATCGCCGGGCGGCACGAGCACCGCGTCGGCGCCGCCGGTGAGGAGCTCCCGCGCGGCCGGCGTGTCGGCGGTGACGAGCGGCGCGCCGCAGGCGAGCGCCTGGTAGGCCTTGTTCGGGATCACCCGCCGGGCCTTGCCCGAGGTCCCGAAGATGCCGAGCGCACAGCCGGAGCGGTGGAGCTCGCGCGGCAGCCGGTCGTACTCGACCCAGCGGATCCACTCGACATTCGCCGGCCGCGCCTTAAGCAGGCCCTCGAGCTGCCCGCTGCCGATCACCCGGAACGCGATCTCGGGCACCAGGGTGGCGGCGGCGAGGATCGTCTCGAGGCCATGGAGCGGGATCAGCTTGCCGACGAAGATGGCGGTGAAGGGTTCCTCGGGAGCCCAGCCCGGCCGAAAAAGCCGCTCCTCCGCCCCGACGAAGGCGACGGCGATGCGCTCCGGCGGCAGCTCGGCGAGATCCGCGAAGAAGTCCGCGTTCGCGCGGGTGTCGGCGACGACGAGGTCCGCGGCGCGAAAAGCGCGCCGGTCGAGAGCCGTCAGCAGCCCGTCCGCCGGCGAACCGTGCCGAAACCGGCCGCGGTCGCCGATCAGCGTGTCGGCGAGCGAGACCAGCGGATTGAAGATGACCGGCCGTCCCCGGGCCGCGTGCCTCGCGGCGAGCAGATCGAGGTGGCCGGGGTAGCCGACGATGATCGCGTCGGCTTCCGGAGCTCCCCGCCGCGCCAGCCGGAGCTCGGCGCGGAAGAGCCGCGGCAGCGCCGCAACCCCGACCCCCCACTTCTGCTCCTGCCCCTCCCAGACCGGCTCGTGCCGCTCGAGGACCTCGACGCCCGCGGTCCGCAGCGCGGAGATGACCTGCGCGTTTCGCGGATAGTGCCGCTCGTACGTCCCGAAGTACGCGACCCGCACGCGCGTCAGCGCGGGACGTGCTCGGCCGCGCGTGGCAAGAGCACCTCGTCCACGTACTGGTCGTCCGCCGAGCCGGTGCGCTCCTCGTGGTGGCTCGTGATCAGCTCGCTGAGGAGGCCGAGGGAGAAGAACTGGAGCCCGACGACGACGAGCAGCACGCCGAGCGTGAGCAGCGGACGGTGGCCGATCGCCTCGCCGGAGAGCTTGAGCACGGTCAGGTAGACGAGGACGACCGTCCCGATCGCGCCCATCGCGAGCCCGAGCGTGCCGAAGAGGTGGAGCGGGCGGTTGCGGTAGCGCCCCATGAACCAGACGGTGAGGAAGTCGAGGAAGCCTCGGAGGTAGCGCTCCATGCCGTAACGCGAGCGGCCGTGCTCCCTCGGTCTGTGGTTGACCGGCAGCTCGGCGACCCGGTACCCGCGGTCGTGGGCGAGCACGGGCAGGAAACGATGGAGCTCGCCGTAGATCCTGAGGTTCCGGATCACCTCCGCGCGGTACGCCTTCAGCCCGCAATTCAGGTCGTGGAGCCTGACGCCCGAGACTCGCCCGACGACCCCGTTGAAGATCCTCGACGGGATGCGGCGTCGCAGCGGGTCGCGGCGCTGCGTCTTCCAGCCCGAGACGAGGTCGAACCCTTCGTCGAGCTTGGCCAGCAGGCGTGGGATCTCCGCCGGGTCGTCCTGGAGGTCGGCGTCGATCGTGACGACGAGCTCTCCGGCGGCATGCCTGAACCCGGCCGCAAGCGCTGCGGACTTGCCAAAGTTCCGCCGCAGCCGGACGACCTTGACGTTCGAAGCGGCGGCGTTGAGTCTCGTCAGCGCGGCGAACGACCCGTCCGTCGAGCCGTCGTCGACGAAGACCGCCTCCCATTCTCCGAGCTGGTCGAGCGCGTCGCGCAGCTCGTCGTACAGCGGCTCGAGGCTCCGCTCCTCGTCGTGAACCGGGACGACCACGGAGATCACGGCAGTAGCTTATTCACGCAGTGGCAGCACTCCTTTCACTCGAGGAAGCTCAGCGCCGGATCCTCGAACGGGCCACGCCGCTGTCGGCGGAGCGCGTCGAGCTCGCGTCGGCCGCAGGCCGGGTCGCCGCGGAGGAGGCGCGTTCGCGCGTCGACCTACCGCCGTTCGACTCCTCGGCGATGGACGGCTTCGCGGTGCGGTCGGCCGATACGCCGGGACGGTTGCCGGTGGTCGAGCGCATCGCCGCGGGTCGGCCGGCGACGCGCGAGCTCCACGCGGGCGAGGCGATGGGCCTCGCTACCGGCGCCGTCGTTCCCGCAGGAGCCGATGCCGTCATCCCTCTCGAGTATGTTGTCGATCATGACAACGCAATCGAGATCACCGAGCCGGTGGAGGTCGGTGCGAGCATCCGCACGGCGGGCGGGGACCTTCGTGCCGGCGACGTCGTCGTCCCGTCGGGTGTCGTCCTGGGGGCGGCGCAGCTCGGCGCGCTCGCCGCCGCGGGTGTGCCCGACATTGCCAGTGCCCGAAAGCCGCGAGCAGCCGTTTTGGCGACGGGCACCGAGCTGCGGCGGCCGGGCGAGGAGCTGAAGCCCGGACAGGTCTACGAGGCGAACAGTGTCATCCTCGCGGCGCAGCTCGAGTCTGCCGGCGCGCAGGTTGTGCGCCTAGGCGCGGTCGCCGACGACGAGGAAGCGCATCGCGAGGCTTTGGCGGCCGGGCTCGACGCAGACGTGCTCGTGACCTCGGCCGGGGTGTCGGTCGGGCCGCACGACCTCGTCCGGTCGATCGGCGTCCAACTGGGGGTCGAGGAGGTTTTCTGGGGTGTGGCGGTCAAGCCGGGCAAGCCGGTCTGGTTCGGCGTCCGCGGCTCGACACTCGTGTTCGGACTTCCGGGCAACCCGGTCTCCTCGCTCGTCTCCTTCGAGCTCTTCGTGCGGCCGGCGATCGGCGCGCTACAAGGTGACGCGAGCCCTCTCCCCCGGTTCGAGCCGGGGCGACTGGCGCGATCCGTTCGCCGGAACCCGGCCCGCACCGAGTTGGTCCGAGCGCGGTCGGCGGTGGTCGATGGCGCGGTCGAGCTCGAGCCGCTGACGGGCCAGGAGTCGCACATGATCGCTCGGGCCGCGGGCGCGGACGCGCTCGTCCTCGTTCCCGCCGGCGAGGATCCCTTCGAGGCCGGGGCGACGGTCAGCTACCTGCGGCTCGCTTGAGGCCCCGCTCCTCCCGCCGGTCGAGCACGAGCAGGAGGAGGCGGCGGATCAGCTCGCGGATCGGCCCGCGGGGCGGCCGTTCGCGCGCGTTCGGATACGGCGCGTAGCGCCCGACGCTCACGGCGATCAACTGGCCGGCGGCGGCAAGCCAGGCGAGGGTGATCGCCACCGACGGGACCGGGACGTAGCCGAGAGCGACGAGCTGGAGCAGGTACCACGGCGCCTGGATCCCGAGCTCGAAGCGCACGGCGAGCGACATCAAGAGGAGCAACGGTCCGAGGAGCCCGAGGGCGAGCACCGCTGCCCTCGTCCAGAGGCGCGCGTACCGGACCTGCGGGAGCCAGAGCCAGGCGTGGAGCGAGGGCAGGACGAAGATCAGCGCGAACGGGTTGGTGGCGATCGTGAGCAGCGCGACGACTGCGAGCGCGAGCAGCGCCGCAGTCTGTCCTGCCAGCTCTTCCTCGGCGCTCACCGGGCGGCGGGGCAGCAGGCGCTCGCGGGCAACGAACCAGCCGGCGAGTGACAGCGCGAGGAAGACCCCGAGGGCGAGCACCGGGATGTCACCTGCGTACGACACGTTCGGCGACGGCGGCACCGGAGCGCCGTTGCCCCACACGCCGAGCACCGTCATCAACGCGAAGAGGCCGCCCGTCCAGAGCCAGAACGCGAGCCTGCTGCGATAGCTGCGCAGCGCGGGCGCGAGCGGAATCCGCCGCCGCCGGCATCGCGCGAAGAGGTCGACGGCGGCGATGAAGAAGGGGAACAGCGCCGCGATCAGGACGAGCTTGATCGCCCAGCCCCGGATGATCCGCGGGCCGAGGTAGACGTAGGTCGATGTCGCGCCGGGGAGCGCGACGCCCTCGTCCAAAGATCCGAGGACGTCCTCCGCCACGCCGCCGGCCTGCCCGATCCGACGGGGCACGAGCGTGTTCACCGTGTCGGTCTCCGGAGGCGGCGGGCTCTCGTTCGCCGTCGTCAGGGTGAAGGTCGGGACGCCCTGACCGACGAACGGCGCCTGCTCGTAGAAGCTGAAGGGGAAGGCGAGGTCGATCAGCTGGCCGAGCGCCGTCGGCCGACGGGCAGGCTCCCCCGTCCGCTGCTCTACGCGGCTGGCGGCGGTCTGGATCAGCGTCGGATCGGGGGAGCGGGGCCGGTCGCCGGCCAACTCGAGGCGCAGCGTCGGCCGTCCACCCAACGCGACAAGGTTGATCGCGGCCTCCATCCGGTTGCGGTAGGCGGAGTGCTCCAGGAAGCGCCTCGCCCCGATTCCGCCGAAGGACCCGGCGTCGGTCGAGAGGAAGACGATCGTGTGCGCCGGCGTGATCGGCGCCGCCGCGACACCCGGGGCCGGCGATGCGCGGAGGCCGTAGCCGCGCGCGAGCTCGAGCAGCGCCCCCGTCCCCGAGGCGTTGTCGCTGGCGCCGGGGCCCGTGCCGACGTTGTCCCGGTGCGCAAGGACGACGAGGGCGGATCCCGAGCGCCCGGGGGCGACGGCGTAGACGTTCTGCAACTGCCGGTTGCCAAGGCCGGGGATGTCGGCTTCGAAGCGGTCGCGCTGGACGCGGAAACCGTAGGAACGGAGCCGCTCCGAGACCCAATCGGCGGCCAGGCCGGCCGTCGCGGTCCCGGGCGAGCGGTCCGGGAACTGCAGGGCGAGCTC
>DATDKA010000159.1:0-10937 GCA_036520235.1 Gaiellaceae bacterium | reverse complement strand
CGACGACCGGCAGCTCACGCGCGTCGACCCGCGGACGCTGAAGGCGCCGAGCTCGCGTTCTCTTTCGAGGGGGACTTACCGCGTCGACTGGCACGTCGTCTCGGAGGACTCCCACCCCATCGGCGGGTCGTTCGTCTTCAGCGTCGGGGCCCGGAGCGCGACCGGGCCGGCCGCCGGAGGCGGGCTCGGGCCGCCGGGCTACGTCGACGCCCTCTTCGGCGTCGTTCGGTTCCTCGACTTCGCCCTGCTCCTGCTCGTCGCCGGCGGCGCCGTCGCTGTCGCATGGCCACTCGCCGCCGCACCGCCGCTCCTCCGCTCGCGACTCCTCACGCTGCTGGCGGCGTGGGCGGGGACGCTCGTGGTCGTCGCGCTCGCGGGCATCGTCCTGCAGGGCGCGAAGGCGGGCGGCTACGGCCTCGGCGACGCGCTCGGCTGGAGCAGCATCTCTGCCGTCCTCGACACGAGGTTCGGGCGCGCATGGTCGTTCCAGGCTGCCGCGGCGGCGGTCGCTCTCCTCCTCGCGCTTGCGGCCCGAAGCCGTCCCGGCCTGCTCCCAGGGCTCGTCGCCGTAGGAGCAGCGCTCGTGATGGCGCCTTCGCTTTCCGGCCACGCCGGAAGCGGCTCGCGGCTGGCCGCAGTCGCCGATCTCGCGCACCTCGCCGCCGCGGCGGTCTGGACGGGCGGCCTCGCCGTTGTCTTCGTCGCGCTCCTCGCGGCCGGCCCGGGCCGCTGGCAGCTCGCCGCAACGGCGGTGCCCCGATTCTCGCGACTTGCGGTGGCATCGGTCGCGGTCCTGATCGTCGCGGGCGTCGTCAACGCCTACGAGGAGCTCGACTCCTGGAGCGAGCTGTGGGAGACGACCTACGGCCGCCTACTGCTGGTGAAGCTCGCGCTCGTCGTCCCCCTGATCGCCCTCGGCGCCTACAACAACCGGTACTCGGTGCCGCGGCTCAAATCCGCCGCCGCGAGCCCCTCAGAGCGGCGCCGCTTCCTGCGCTCCGCGGCCGGCGAGCTCGCCCTGGTGGTCGGGATCGTCGCCGTGACCGCGGCGCTCGTCTCGGAGCCGCCAGGCCGCACGGCGGGGAACGAGAAAGCGCCGAATGGGGCCAGCGAGTCGCGCGTCGCTCGCTAGCGGTGCGAGCGCTGCGCGATCACGGCGTCGCTCGGGCGGAGCATCGAGTAGACGAGCAGGCCGATGAACGGGAAGACGAGCATCCCGACCGCCCAGAGCACCTTGGAGCCGAGCCCGAGGTCGTGCCTGCGCAGCAGGTCGACCACCGCTCGCGCCCAGAGAACGAGGAAGAGGACGATGACCGCCCCGAGGAGGATCCGCATGATCACGCCTTCCGATTGGAGCACAGCTCCGACCGGGCAGCGTCATCCAGTGCGGGTGAAACTCAGTCGGCCTTGACTCAGTCGGCCTCGGCGGTGGCGGGCACCCCGTGGGGCTCCTCCGCGCCGTGCCCCGCGGGCGCCGTCCGCGTCCGCAAGAATGCCGCGCCGATCACCGCCCCGGCGGCCGCGAAGAGCGCGCCGAGCAGGAACGAGGCGTGGTACCCGCCGGTGAGCGCCTCCAGCTGCGAATCGCCGCCGCTCGCCAGCGTCTCGGTGCGGGTTGCCGCGACGCTCGCCAGTACCGCCAGGCCGAGCGCGCCGCCCATCATGAAGGCGGTGTTGACGATCCCCGACGCCAGGCCCGCCTCGGCCGGCTGGACGTCACTCATCGCCGCCATCAGCACCGGGTTGAAGGCGATACCGGCGCCGAACCCGAGCAGGATCATGCCCGGGAGGACGTCGACGACGAAGCTGCCGTCGACCGGGGCCCGGGCGAACCACAACAGCCCGACTGCGGCGATCCCGAGGCCGATGCCGAGCGGGATCCGCACGCCGTAGCGCATCACGAGCTTGGCGGAGACTCCGATCGAGAGCGCCATCATGACCAGGTTGCCCGGCAGGAAGGCGAGGCCGACCTCGAGCGGGCTGTAGCCCAGCACGAGCTGGAGGTAGAGGGCCGACAGGAAGAACCAGGCGAACATGGCGCCAGCCCAGAGGATCCCGACGATGCTGGAGACCGAGAGGTTGCGCAGCTTGAACATCCGGAGCGGCATCAGCGGCGCCGAGACGCGCAGCTCGATCACGAGGAACGCGACGAAGAGGATCGCGGCGACGGCGAGTCGCCCGAGAGTTTGCGCCGACGTCCAGCCCTCGGCGTTGCCGTTCACGATCCCGTAGACCGCGATCATCAGTGCCGCGGTGACGGTGACGGCACCGGCGATGTCGAGCTTCGTTCCGGCGAGCCCCCCGGTCGCCGGGATCAGCCGCAGCGAGAGGAGGACGACCGCGATCCCGATCGGGACGTTGACGAGGAAGATCCAGTGCCAGCTGAGGACGTCCGTCAGCACGCCGCCGAGCAGCACGCCGACGGAGCCTCCGCCGGAGGCGACGAATCCGAAGATGCCCATCGCCTTCGCGCGCTCGGCGGTGTCGGTGAACAGCATCATCACGAGCGACAGCGCAACGGCCGAGACGACTGCGGCGCCGAGGCCCTGGATCGCGCGTGCGCTGACGAGCATCCACTGCGTCGTCGAGAGGCCGCAGACGAGCGAGGCCAGGGTGAAGAGCGCGATCCCGAGCAGGAACAGCCGCTGATGCCCGAACAGGTCGCCGAGCCGCCCGCCGAGGAGCAGGAAGCCGCCGAACGAAATCAGGTACGCGTTCACGACCCAGGCAAGCGAGCTCTCGGTGAAGCCGAGGTCGGTCCGGATCGAGGGCAGCGCCACGCCGACGATCGTCACGTCGAGGACGATCATCAGGTCGCCCAGGCAGAGGACGAGGAGTGCGATCCAGCGGGTTCGGCTGTCGAGTGCGCTCATCGGATGTCCTTTCGGCGTTCCTTGCGGGTTCTGAGTGATAGACCAGCCCGCTCTCCGAAACTCATCGCCACGCTAGCCGATGAGTTTCGGGAGACCGCACGGTCTATCCCTTGATGGGCGCAACTGCGCCAAATCCGGTGACCTTTGCCATCCGCGGTCCGATCGCCCGGGAGGATCTTCCAGGCCTCTGCGACCGCGTCTGCGCGCTGCTCACCGCGAGCGAAGCAGCGGTCGCGCTCTGCGATGTCCATGGCGTCGCGCCTGATGCCGTCACGGTGGACGCCCTGTGCCGCCTTCAGCTAGCCGCCGCGCGCTGCCGCTGCCAGGTTCGCGTCCGCCATGCCTCGCCTGAGCTGCTCGAGCTCGTCTCGTTCATGGGGCTCTCGGACGTGTTCGCTGACTAACTCTCGAACCGCAGGGGCAGCCCGAAGAGCGGGAAGAGCGTCTCGGTGTCGAGGAAGAAGGTGAGCTCGACGATCTTTCCATCCTCGATCTCGATCACCTGGAGAGCCCAGGGCTCGTAGCCGTCGCCAGCGTCGTTCGGCTTGTACTGGCCGAACGCCGGGGCCCCGTTCGCAGCGACGGTCGGGATCACGCGCGATCCCTCGCAGCCGATGCCCGGGCCGTACCACCAGGTGAAGATGTCGTCGCGGCCGCTGAGCCAGAGGTCGAACGGGGGCATCGACTGGGTCGCGTCCTCCCGGATCAGGGAGGTCAGCGCCTCCATGTCGTAAGCCTCGAAGGCTGCGACGTACCGCGCGAGCAAATCCTCGTCAGCCTGCTCGACGGACGGAGACGTGCTTCCGGCGCTCAGGTCGCCCGCCTCGAGCGACGCCCGGGCCCGCTGGAGGGCGCTGTTCACCGACGCGACGCTCGTCTCGAGGAGCTCGGCGACCTCCGACGCCTGCCAGCGCAGCACCTCGCACAGGATCAGCACCGCCCGCTGGCGCGGGGGCAGATGCTGGAGCGCGGCCACGAACGCGAGCCGCACGGTCTCCCGCGCCTCCGTGACCTCCGCCGGGTCGCCTTCGGGCACCACCAGGCCGTCCGGCGCCGGCTGGATCCACGTCACCTCCGGCAGCGTGTTGAGGTTCGCCTCGACCGGCTCGCTCGCCGGCCCGAGATCCATCGGCCGCGCCCGCTTCTCCCGCCCGGCGATCAGGTCGAGGCAGACGTTCGTCGCGATCCGGTAGAGCCAGGACCGGAGCGACGACCGCCCCTCGAAGCGCTCGTAGCTGCGCCAGGCGCGGATGAAGGTCTCCTGGACGGCATCCTCCGCCTCGAACGGCGAGCCGAGCATGCGGTAGGCGTAGCCGGTCAGCTCGGACCGGAACTCCTCGAGCTGTTGCTCGATCGCGGCGGACGCGGGGGAAGCTCGCACCGCGACATCGTAGGGATTCACACCAAAGCAACGTCGACCACGACTACGGTGGGAGCGTGGACTGGGCGGTCATCCACGACCTGAACGAGCTGATGCGGACGCAGGACGTCGTCGAAGACTCGGTCGTCGTGTTCGCCTCGGCCGCGGTCGTGGTCTACGCGCTGGCAACCATCGCGCTGTGGTTCGTCTCCAGGCCGGAAGGGGTCCAGCGGCTTCGCTTGGCCTGCACGGCTGCTGTCGGCTCTGCCGCGCTCGGCCTGCTCGTCAACCAGCTGATCGGGCAGGTCTGGTTCCGCGACCGGCCGTATGTGGACCACCCGCGCTCGCTCGTGCTCTTCACGGCGCCGTCGCCGGACGCCTCGTTCCCAAGCGACCACGCGACGGCGGCGTTCGCAATCGCCGTGGCGGTCCTCTTCTTCCACCGCCGGATCGGTGCGGTCTTTCTCGTCGTGGCGGCGGCGATCGCGGTCTCCCGCGTCCTGCTGGCCATGCACTACCCGACCGACGTGCTCGCCGGCGCCCTCACCGGCACCTCGGCCGCTGTGGCGGTCTGCACCCTCGGGCTGCCGCTCCTCGTGCGTGTGACTGCGCTCGGAGCGCGACTCACGGACCCCGTGCTGCGCCGCGTCTGGCGCTTCGGGGCGCGGCTCGTCCAGATCTGAGCAGTTTTCGAGAAGACAGCGGCGAGGCTCCGATCTAGCGTGGCCTTGCCCTGTTCAACCACTCACCGGAGGACGAGATGATCAAGCAACTGACCAACGTCGGCATCTGGGTCCACGACCAAGACGAGGCGCTCGCCTTCTACACCGAGCGGCTCGGGATGGAGATCCGAGAGGACGTCACGGTGCCTGAGATGGGCAACTTCCGCTGGCTCAGCGTCGGTGTTCCGGGGCAGGAGGACGTCTCCATCGTCCTGCTTGCCGTGCCCGGCCCGCCGGTCTTCGAAGAGGAGACGGCGCACCAGATCAGGGAGCTCCTCGCCAAGGGCGCCGCCAGCAGCGGCCTGTTCTTCGCCACCGACGACGTCCAGGCCACCTACGAGGATCTGCGGAACCGCGGCGTCGAGTTCTCGCAGGAACCGGTGCAGCAGACCTACGGCATCGACGCCGGGTTCCGCGACCCGTCCGGCAACCAGATGCGGGTGGCGCAGCGTTCGTAGTTAGGTTGGGCGGGATGCTGACGACCGTGCCTCCCGCCCGCCACCTCCTCCGCGCGAAGGACCTGATGGACGCGCGCTATCGCGAGCCGCTCGACGTGCCGACCCTGGCCCGGGCGGCTCGCCTGTCGCCGGCGCACTTCAGCCGGGAGTTCCGCCGGGCGTTCGGCGAGACGCCCCACCAGTACCTCCTGACGCGGCGGCTCGAGCGAGCGGCAGCCCTCCTGCGGAACACGGAGCGCTCGATCTCGGAGATCTGCTTCGACGTTGGTCTTCGCAGCGTCGGCTCGTTCACGACGAGCTTCGGGCGCAGCTACGGCCTGTCCCCCGCCGCCTACAGGGCGGCACACCCGCCCGCCGTGCTCAGGGCGAGCGTGCCAACGTGCGTTCTGCTCGCGTGGAGCCGCCCCAGTTCGGCGCGCGCCGCTACGCCGCCTTCCGCGGGCGCCCCCGCTTGACCGGCGGGACCGGCGCGGCCCACGTCCTGACCTCGTCTTCCAGCCAGATCGGGCCTGCTCGCAGGCGCGCGACCGGCGCCGGGAAGTCGCGCCGGAGCGCATAACGGCTGGCCGTCCGCTTGCTGATCCCGAACAGCTCGGCGACCTCGGCGAGCCCGACCAGCTTCGTTGTAGGCACCATCGACGTTCCTCCTTCGGTTGCAACGGGCGAGGCCCGTCAGGCCCCGCAGGACGTCAACCGAAGGCGGGCGGGGCGCGCGTGCCGCCCCCGTACGCGGGTGCGCGGAGGCGGAGCGGCACAACGTGGAAGCGAGCGCGCGTCGCAAGTGAGACCGCCGAGCGGACCGGCGCGCTCCTGAACGCGGCGAGCGCCCGTCCGGCCCTGTGTGCGGCGACCGAGAGCTTGCGGACGGCGAGGACACAGCTGAGGCCGGCGGCGAGCTCGAGCAACGCCCCCAGGGCGAGGATCGGGTCCGCGAGCAGCGAAACCGCTCCGGCGCCGTCGTGCACCACGACGCCGATGAGCTCCTGAAGCCCGAACGTGGCAACGGGCAGTGCTGCCCACCACCATGACGGCAGCCCATGAAGGGGCCGCTGGCGAAAACCGGCGACGACGCGACCGGCGAGGCCGGCACCCGTGAGCACGACGGAGAGGGCGACGACGGTCTGCGCGAAGCCCAGATAGCCGTGGCCGCTCTCCGCGAGGAGCTGCTCGCGCATCCGGTCATCCGGCTCCTGCACCCAGTGCGTGAGCCCGTGGCCGAGATGCTCGGCGACGATGAGAGCCGGCAGCAGCAGCGTCCAGAACCACCGCGTGCGCATGCCGTCATCGTGCCAGAGCTCGGGTCAACCGGTAATTCTGTCCACAATGTGGACGATTTATCGCGGAATTGGATCGTCCATTTCGAATCTGTCCATTTTCTGGTCGTATTACCGTCACGTTGCCTCCGTGCAAAGGGCGTTGACGAGGTGGAATCGCTGCGCTATCACGGCAGGTGAATTCCCTGAGAGACCTCGGAATTCAGCAACAGCGGCCTGGCTGCAAAGGGCCGCACACGGGGCCGTCCTCCCCGGGCCGGCCCCGAATTCTGTCTCGGCGCCGGCGCGGTGCTACGGGGGACGACGCGCCGGCGTTCCGAGACGTCTCCCCTTCGACAGACGCTCGGAATCGGGCTTGAGCTCGAGACCGGCTCCGGCGAGGACGCGGGCGACGAAGTCGAACTTGCGCTCGTCGTACGGCGCCGCCTCACCCGGAGCGTTTGCGTGGAGCTCCTTCCACGCCGCGTACTCGGTCGCCAGCGCCGGGTCGGCGCGCAGCGCGTCGCGAAAGGCCAGCCGCTCCCGCCAGAGGTCGCTGCCGCGCTCCGTCAGGTGGAGGCCGTGGGTCGCCTCCCACCAGGGAGCGCCGGCAGGCTTCGCGAAGGCGTGAGCTTCCGGACGATGCTCGCGGTACCCGTACCCCTGTGAGGCGAGGGGCTCGAAGGCGGCACGCGATGTCTCGAGGCTTCGCACCGGCGCGAGCATGTCGATCACGGGCTTGGCGGCGAGCCCGGGGACGGCCGTCGAGCCGATGTGCTCGAGGTCGCCGTCGAGCCAGGGCGCGAGGATGCGCTCGAGAGCCGGCCGCTCGGTCTCGAACTGCCGCGGCCACGCCGGGTCGTAAGGTTCGACCATGCCCACCGACCAGTATCACGAGCCGCCCGACGAGCTCGACGAAGCCACCCGGACGTTCGCCCGCCTGATCGCATCGCTCCAGGAGGAAGCCGAGGCGATCGGCTGGTACGAGCAGCGAATGGCGCTGGAGCAGGATCCGGCCGCGAAGGCGATCATGGAGCACGCCCAGCGCGAGGAGTTCCTGCACTTCGCGATGGATCTCGAGTTCCTGTCGCGGCGCAAGGAGAAGTGGCGGGTGGCCCTCCAGAAGATCCTGTTCAAGGAGGGCGACATCGTCGAGAACGCCGAGCAGGCCGAGGACGCAGTCGAGGACTAGGACTCGCTACGCGTCACGGATCGCCCGCGCCGCGTCGACGATGCCGCTGTCCGTGCCGCCGTAGCTCCAGGCCAGGGCGTGCGCCACTCCCCAGGCGCGAAGACGCTCGCGGTCGAGCCCGAGACTGCCCAACGCGTCGAGCCAGCCCCGCACCGGGGTCGCGTCGGTTCGCCAGGCCGCGTTGCGGAGGAGCCCCACGCCGTTCAGCTCCCGCTCGCCGACCAGGGGCTTCGGGTCGATCACGAGCCAGGGCTCGCGCTCGGCCTGGAGGACATTGGAGGGGTGGAGATCCTGGTTCGCGAGAGCCCGAGCGCCTGAATCGACGGTCGAGAACGTGTCGAGTGCGGTAGCCAGCAGATCCGGCTCCAGGCGCCCGGCGTTTGCCCGCAGCTTCTCGGCCCACCCCTCGGCCAGGTCGGCGAGCGGGCGGAACGGAGCAGACGCGGGCGGCTCGCCCCAGAGTTTCGGGAGGAGCGCGCAGACGGCGTCGACTTCGTGGTCGGGCCGCTCGACGAGCTCCGTGCCCGGACGGCAGCGCTCCAGGAGCAGGGCCCGTCGCTCGTCGTCGCGGGCGAGGAGCCGGACAGCGCCGTCGCCGTTCCAAAACGCCAAGGCGTCGGCCTCGTGCTCGGCCTCGTGATGCGAGGGCGCATTGAGCTTGAGCACGGAGTCGCCGGCGAGCACGACCAGCGATCGCGGGGTGTCGACGACCTGCTCGAGATCGAGTCCCCACTGCTCGACGCACTCGTCGACGAGCTGCGGCAGCGCCGTGAGCCAGTCCGGCTCGTCTGCCCAGTGCCGGACGAGGGCCGGCGGGAGGCTGTTAGCCCGCGACCGCCGCCCCGGTGGTCTGCGCGATGTAGCCGCGGACGTCAGCGGCCGGTTCGCTGTACGCGTCGCCGAGCGCCGACTCCACCCGCTGCATGTAGTCCTTCGTCCAGTCCGGCAGGGCGGTGTCCATCACCGCCAGGAACTCGAGCGTGCAGACGAGGCGGATATCGGCGATCGACGGCGTGTCACCTCCGCCGATGAACCCACCGTCCGTTCCGTAGAACTCCCGGTAGGTGTCGAGGATCCGCGGGATCGCGTCCTCCGCAGCCTTGCGCGCCGCCTCCTTGTCCTCGTCAGGGGCTTCGGTCGCCGCGACCTCACCGGGATAGCCGGCGAAGCTCAAGCGCGGATACGTCGCCCGCGCCACGAGCGGATAGAGGATGCTCATCGTGTAGAAGTTCGCGCCGTCGACCATCGCGCGGCGTTTGAGGTCGGTCGGGTAGAGATCGTCCAGCCCCTCCCGGCTCGCGAGGTACATCATCACGGCGACGCTCTCTCCGAGCACGCCCTTCGGGAGCTCGTCAGACTCGATCGTGGGCGTAAGGCCCGCCGGATACTTGGAGAGGTATTCGTCGCCCTGCGTCTGACCCCAGACGTTCTCCTCCTCGTACGACAGGCCGGCTGCGCGGACGAAGACGCGCACCGACATGTTGTTGACGCTCGGCGGGAGCATGTTCAGCTTCAGGGACACGACAAGACCTCCCTCGGTCGGCTCAGGAGCCCAGATCTTCGCGCACGCGCCGAGCCCCGGCAACCATCGCCCGGAGCTTCTCGAAGGCCAGCTCGCGCGAGAGGTACTTCATCCCGCAGTCCGGCGCGACGAGGAGCCGTTCCGGCGGCACGACGTCGAGCGCACGGCGGATGCGGTCGGCGACGAGCTCGGCCGTCTCCGCCTCGGGCGAGCCGAGGTCGAGCACGCCGAGCAGGATCGTCTTGTCGGGCAGGGCGCGGAGCACGTCCGGATCGAGCTCCGGCTGCGCCGCTTCGAGCGAGATGTGCGTCGCGGCGCATTCGTTCAGCTCGGCCAGGAACGGATAGCCGCTCGGCCGGTCGTGGACGATGTGCGCGTACCCGAAGCAGGTGTGGAGCACCGTGTCGCCGTCGATGCCTTCCAGCCCCCGGTTGATCGCCTCGAGCGCGTATTCGCGCGCCGGCTCGGGCCGCGCCTGCAGGTACGGCTCGTCGATCTGGACGACGTCGGCGCCCGCGGCCTTCAGGTCCCGGAGCTCCTCGTTCACCGCCTCGGCGTAGGCGAGCGCCAGGCTCCGGTCGTCCGGGTAGTGGTCGTTCTGGGCCTGCTGGGTCATCGTGAACGGCCCAGGGATGGTGATCTTGATCCGGCGATCCGTGATCGAGCGCAGGAACTCGACGTCGCTCCGCTCCACCGGACGCGCGCGACGAATCGGGCCGACGACGAGCGGCACCGGGTTCTCGTGGCCGGTGCGGTCGAGCGCGACGCCGGGGTTGTCGAGGTCGACGCCCTCGAGCGCGGTCGCGAAGCGGTTCGAGTAGCTCTCGCGCCGCATCTCGCCGTCTGTGATGACGTCAACACGGGCGAGCTCCATATCCTGAACCGCGATGCGCGTCGCGTCGTCCTGCGCCTCCTCGAGGTACGGCTCCGGGATTCGCCAGAGCTCCTGCGCCCGCACCCGCGGCGGCAGCCGGTCGCCGAGGCGAACGCGGTCGATCAGCCACTCGGGCTGCGGGTAACTGCCCACGACGGTCGTGACAAGGGCTGCCGTCATGTCCGCGGCGCTAGGAGAGGTTCTTCGAGAAGTAGTCGAGCGCCGTCTTCGTCTTCGTCTGCTGCTCGCCCGTCAGATCGACACCGCGGCCGCGGAGAAACGCCTTGGCTTCCATCGCGGCGCCGAGCGCCTCGGTCGGCACGCACTTCGTCGACAGCTCGAGGATCCGCGAGTTGTCCGGGTAGTTCCAGAGCTCGACCACGAGCTTCTGGTCGAAGTCGACCGGCTTGAACTTCAGCTTGAGAACAACGATCGGGCCCAGCAACGAGAGGTCGTCAAACCCGACTCCTTCGGGCGCATGCGCAGCGAAGAATTCCCGCTGTTCCTTCGAGAAGAGACTGCGCAGCGGCCGCTCGCCCTCGGCGACCTCCCGCACCTCGCTGTTGTCGAGCGACCGCTTGAGCGCGGCCGAGCAGACGTAGCCGCCGGGCATGGCGTCGACCTCGACGACCAACGCCGGCGATCGGCGCACCTTCTTGGGCAGCTCTGCCGGGACGACCGGC
>DATDKA010000158.1:0-3077 GCA_036520235.1 Gaiellaceae bacterium | reverse complement strand
CCACGCTGCGAGGTCTGCGTCGTGAACGATTTGTGTCCCTCCAGCCGCGTGTTGCAGGCTTAGGACGATGGACGTCGGCGGAGTCGTCATCCTGGTTCTCGCGGCCGCGGGGCTCTTCTGGATCTCGAGGCCGCTGTGGCGACTTGTTCTAGTCGACGCGCTCGAGGAACCCGAGCACTCGCTGCTTCACCTGCGTCGCCGCCTGCGCGTCGTAGCCGGGGAGGCTCGAGTCGGCGAACAGATGCTGGTCGCCCGGGTAGAGGAAGAGCTCGACGCCCGCGTTCTCGGCGAGCTCGCGCGCTGCGGGCAGGTCCTCCTCCGCCCACTCGTCGTCTTCCATCATGTGGATCTGCAGCGGAACGCCCTCCGGCCAGTCGCCGCCGAACTCCGACGGCGGCATCGCCGAGTCGAAGAACAGCGCGCCCTTGGCGCCCGCACGGTTCTGCGCGAGATTCTGCGCCGACATCACGCCGAGCGAGAACCCGGCATAGACGAGCTCGTCGGACAGGCCCTCGGCGGCACCTTCGCCGCGTTCGCCGATCGTTTCGAACCCTGTCTCCCGCGCATAGCCGACGCCCTCCTCGATCGAGTCGAACGTCCTGCCCTCGAACAGGTCGGGTGTATGGACGGTGTGCCCGGCGGCACGGAGGTCGTCGGCGAACGCCTTCACGCCGTCGGTCAGTCCCTGGGCATGGTGAAAGAGGAGTACCTCGGCCACGAGCCGGAGAGTCTAGGCGGGCGCCGGGTCGCGCGGCGCGGTCAGGGCGTCGAACGGATGCCCTTCACGCGCCGTCAGCCAGCGCTCGGCGTCGAGCGCGGCCATCGTGCCCATGCCGGCCGCGGTGATCGCCTGCCGGTAGGTGTGGTCGACGACGTCCCCGGCGGCGAAGACGCCCTCGATGTTCGTCGCCGTGCCGTCGTGCGTGAGGATGTAGCCGGCGTCGTCGAGCTGGAGCCAGTCCTTGAAGAGCTTCGTGTTCGGGTCGTGCCCGATCGCGACGAAGAGACCGTCGGCAGGGATCTCCGTGATCTCGTCGGTGTTGACGTCGCGCAGCCGGACCGCGGTCACGACCCCGTCGCCGACCACCTCGTCGACGACCGCGTTCGTGATCCACTCGATCTTCTCGTGCGCCTTGGCGCGGTCGTACATGATCGGCGAGGCTCGGAAGTCCTCGCGGCGGTGGACGATCGTGACTCTGCTGGCGAACTTCGTCAGGAACGTCGCCTCTTCCATCGCCGAGTCGCCGCCGCCGACGACCACGATCTCCTTCTCGCGGAAGAACGCTGCGTCGCAGACGGCGCAGTAGGAGACCCCGCGGCCCTGGAGCGTCCGCTCGGACTCGAGGCCGAGCTTCCGCGCCTCTGCGCCGGTGGCGATGATCACCGCCTGCGCCTGGTACTCGTCGTCGCCGACGTAGACCTTGAAGGGCCGTTCGGAGAAGTCGACGCGCGAGACGTCGTCGGAGACGAACTCCGCGCCGAAGCGCTCGGCCTGGCGCCGGAAGTCCTTCATCATCTCGGGCCCGAGAACGCCCTCGGGGTAGCCCGGATAGTTCTCGACGTCGCTCGTGATCATCAGCTGGCCGCCCCACTGGAAGCCCTCGATTACGAGCGGCTCGAGGTTGGCGCGAGCAGCGTAGAGCGCGGCGGTGTAACCCGCCGGGCCTCCGCCGATGATGATGACCTCGCGAACGCTCTCGTTCATTGACCTCTCCATGCGTAAATCGAGCCCGTATAGGGCTCGTCAACAGTATTCAACGAAGCGGACGAGACGAAACTTCCCAACCCGCCCTGCGTGCGATAACAATTCAGCCGCCGTGAGGCGACTGCGGTGGGGGATTCCGAGCCTGATCGTCTGTCTGCTCATCTTTGCGGGCGGAAGCGGCCTCGCCGCGACGCCGAGTAGCGCGCGCTTCCGGGTCACGCTCACCGCGACCTTGACGAAGACCTGGAACGTGACGCGGAGCGAGGGCGAGCCGGGCTGCATCCGGACGACGAAGAGCTCGGGGAGGTGGCACGCGACGCTGTCGGCGAAGCGCTCCAGCCGGGTCCGGATCGTCGCCGCCGCTCGAGGGAGGGTCCGGCTCGTCGGCGGGACGATCGGGGCGATCGCCGGCTCGGCATCCCAGTCGGGCACGAACGCCGTCGTCGGCCAGGGCTCACCCGCATGCGAGCGGCAGACGAGGACCGTGCGGTGTGCGACTCAGCGCCGGTCGTTCCGAGGTGGCACGACCGTCCTCGCGAACCCGCGCAGGGGCATTCTCGCGCTCACCAGGCTGAAGGGCGCCGGCGCGCTCCATTCGTTCTTGCCGCAATGCCCGCAGGAGCCCGCCGAGGTGCGGGCGGTTCGCACGGATCTTCCGATCGCCACGGGCCCGCTCGACGCCGCCGACGTCTTTCATCGAAACGTCCCGAAATTCTTCGTGACCGGCAATACGCAGCAGCGGACGACGATCACCGGCGAGCTCGAGGGAACGGTGAACGAGCGTGTTCGGTGGACGGTCACGTTCACCCGCCTCGCCTAGGCGCACCCGCATAGACTCAGCGGGGTTGGCCAGCACGGTGACGTGGGAGGTGCTCAAGCAGCTCGCGGCGTTCCGCGCCGAGAAGGGCTGCGCCATCAGCGTCTACGTCGACCTCGATCCGAGCCTGTCGCCGACGCCGGCCGATGCGAGGACCCGGTTCCACTCCCTGCTCGACGAGGGCCACAAGGGCGCCGAGAGGAACCGCAGCGACCTGACGCACGAGCAGCGTCTCGGCCTCGAGGCCGACTTCCAGCGAATCCGCGAGTTCTTCGACGAGGACTTCGAGCGCGACGGCTCCCGCGGGTACGCCGTCTTCTGCGCCGGCCTCGACAACCTGTGGCAGACGCTTCCCCTGAGCGAGGCCGTGCCCCACGAGGTGCATGTCAACCGCCGGCTCTACCTGGCGCCGCTCGTGCCGCTCGTCGGCCGTGGGGACGGCGCCGTCGTCGCAGTCGTCGGCCGCGAGCAGGGCCGCCTCTACCAGCTGCGCGCCGGCCGGCTGGACGAGATCGCCGACCTGTTCGAGGAGCAGCCGAGGCGGCACGACCAGGG
>DATDKA010000157.1:0-4270 GCA_036520235.1 Gaiellaceae bacterium | reverse complement strand
CGCCAGGCCTCGCGATCCCAGATCTCGAGGTGGTCGTAGACGCCGGCGACGACGACGTCCCGCGAGAGCCCGGCGTAGCGCAGGAGGGCCGCGGGGATCATGATCCTTCCCTGTTTGTCCAGCTCGGCCTCGGCCGCGCCGGAGAAAAAGTGACGTTGGAGCTTCCGGCTGTCAGGCTCGAGCGGATCGAGCGCCGCCACCCGAGTCTGGAACCGCTCCTGCCAGTCGTCGGAGGAATAGGCAAAGAGGCAGCCGTCCATGCCCCTCGTGACGACGACGCCGCCGGCCATGGCCTCCCGGAACTTCGCCGGGAGCGTGAGCCGGTTCTTGTCGTCGACGGTGTGTTCGTATTCGCCGAGAAGCATCGCTGGGACATCAATCGCCTCCCACTTCGCCCCACTTTAGACCACTATCCCCCACTTTGCAAGACCCCCAAGCCACCTGGAACTCGCCTGCCCCTACCGGCCGCGATCGTCGACGCGGCGCTCCCGATGTCGCGCACGCTCTCAGCGCAAGCTGAGCTGGCCGCCGAAGGGGGCGCGGCCGGTCATCGCCGAGGCGCCGCAGCGCGAGGCGAAGGCCAGCGCGTCGTCCGGCTCCCGGCCCTCGCCGAGGGCGAAGGCGAGACCGGCGGCGAAGCTGTCCCCCGCGCCGTAGGCGTCGACGACCGGGCCCGGCGGCGGCTCGGCCTGCCAATGGCCCTCCTGGTCGCCGGAGACGAACCGGCCACCCTTCCGGCCAGCGGTCGAGACGACCAGCCGCGGGGGCGGGTCGAGCTCGCCGGCCCGGTACTGCTCACCGGCATCGGTAGCGCTGCGGACGAGTGCATCGAGCTGGACGTGGGCGTCCACGAGCGTGGGCAGCTCCCGCGCGGTCGCTACCAGCACGCGAGCGCGGCGCGCCTCGCGCAGCGCTCCTGGGTCGCCGCCGGTGAAGTAAACGGCGTCGACCTCGTTCAGGGCCTCCCACGGCAGGTCGTGCTGGGCTCGCGCCCTGAGCTTTCGGCCGATCACGGTGATCGTTCGCTCGCCGTCCTTGTCGATGAACGTGAAGCCACGTCGCTGAGGCTCGTCGAGATAGGCGCATTCGATCCGGAGGCCCTGCGCGCCAAGCTCCTCGGCCGCCTGGTATCCGAGCTCCTCGTCGCCGAACGCGGTGAAGAACGTCGTGTCGCCGGAAAGCTTGTAGAGCTGCACGGCGGCAACAGCGCCACCGCCGGCAGCGGCGGTCCACGTCTCCTCGGTGTGAACGATCTCGCCCCTCGAGGGGATGTGATCGACCCGGGCGAACTCGACGACCTCGACGTGTCCCACGACCGCCGTCTTCACGTCATCTCACAGTCTCCGCGACCTCCACGTTGGAGAGGATGATGGAAGCCGTGAGTGTCCCGCCGTTCGAGCGGTTCTACGAGGAGCACCGCAGCGCGGTCTTCGGCCACCTCGTGCGGCTCGTCGGCTGGCAACGGGCGGAGGACGCGTTCCAGGAGACGTTCCTCCGAGCGCTGCGCGGCTATCCGAGCCTGCGCCACGGACGGCACCTGAAGGCGTGGGTCTTCACGATTGCGACCCGGGTCGCCGTCGACGAGAGCCGGAAGCGCCCGCCGGTGCCCACGGACGAGCTGGACGAGCTCCCGCACGAGGACGGACGCCCGGCGTGGGCCGAGCTCGAGCATCTCGCCGACGAGCTGCCGGAGAAGGAGCGCGCCGCCGTCGTGCTGCGCTACGGCTACGACCTGCCCTACGACCAGATCGCCGACGCTCTCGACTCGAGTGAGGACGCCGCCCGCCAGGCGGCTTCCTCCGGCGTGCGGCGACTGCGAAGGAGGCTCGCATGAGCTTTTTCCCGCCCGAGCTCGACCTGCGCTTTCGCGACGCCGCCGTCGCCGAGCGTCTCGTCGACGTCTCGTACGACGTCGCCGACACCCCGGTGGGCCCGCTGCTCGTCGCAGTGACCGAGCGGGGGCTCTGCCGGATCTCGTACGACCCCGACCCGGACCGCGAGCTCGACGGCCTCGCCCGCAGTTACGGCGTCCGCGTGCTCCGCGCCGCCGCGCCGATCGACCCGGTCAAGCGTGAGCTCGAGGAGTACTTCGAGGGCAAGCGCCGGACGTTCGACCTCCCCGTCGACCTCCGCGGCCGCTCCGACTTCTCCCTGGCCGTCCTGAAGCAGCTCGCTGAGGTGCCGTACGGCGAGGTCACAACCTATGGCTCGCTCGCCGCCCGCAGCGGCCGGCCGCGCGCCGCCCGCGCCGTCGGCACGATCATGAACCGCAACCCGATCCCGATCGTCCTCCCCTGCCACCGCGTCGTCGGGTCGACCGGCAGCCTGGTCGGCTACGGCGGCGGGCTCGAGCGCAAACGGCAGCTGCTCGACCTGGAGCACGCTCCCGTTTGAACTTGACTTCCCTCATCGTAAGCGTAGACTTACGGTTAGTGGAGACTTACGAAGAGGCAATGAACGCGCTCGGCGATCCGACCCGACGCCGGATCTTCGAAGAGCTCGTCCGCGGGCCGCAACCCGTCGGCGAGCTGGCGAAGACCCTTCCGGTCAGCCGGCCGGCCGTCTCGCAGCACCTCCGTGTGCTCAAGTCGGCAGGTCTCGTCGCCGAGCGACCCGAGGGCACGCGGCGCGTGTACCGCGTCGACCCCGAGGGCCTGATCGCGCTCCGCGCCTACTTCGAGGGCTTCTGGGACCGCGCCCTCGCCGACTTCAAGGCGGAGGCCGAACGAACGGGGAAGGAGCAGCAGATGAGCACTACCGAGGCACTGGCGGCGATCAACAAGTCGATCACGGTCGACGTGCCGGTCGAGCAGGCATTCGAGACGTTCACGCGGCAGATCGGATCGTGGTGGCCCGCCAAGACCCACACGATCTTCAAGGACCGGCTCCAGGAGATCGTGTTCGACGAGCGGGCCGGCGGCCGCGTCTACGAACGGTCCGCCGACGGCGAGGAGGGCGACTGGGCCGACGTGCTCGCCTGGGAGCCGCCCGCCAGGTTCGTGCTTCGCTGGCGCGTCAACCCGGACCGGGGGCCGACCGAGCTCGAAGTGCGGTTCTCAGCCGAGGGCGACAGAACCCGAGTCGACCTCGAGCACCGGGGCTGGGACCAGGTCGGCGACGTCGACGGCCGGGCCGACTACGACAGCGGCTGGGACTACGTCCTCGGCCACTTCGTGGACTCGGATCAGACGTAGCCCTGGGCGGCGGCGTACTCCTCCGCCACGCGCTTCGGCACGCAGAAGGCCCAGGCGTCCTCGACGAGCTCCCGCATCTCCGCCTCGTCGACCGCGGCGAGGCGGACGTGCACCCAGTGGTAGCGCATGTCGCCCGCGCTCGGCAGCTCGAACTTCTCGGGCTCGGACTCGACGAGCGCGTCGCGCCATTCCTTCGGGAAGGCGAACCCCATCGTCGAGCCGTCCTTCGCCAGCGACAGCCAGACGATCCGTCCGATCCGGAATTTCACGCGGCCGCGGACGATCGCCTCGTAGCTTCGCGGCAGCGTCGACGCAAACGCCCGAACCTGGTCGTTCGTCACCACTCTCGAGTCAGTCTACGAGCGAGTACCCCACCCCCCACACGTTGCGCACGAAGTCACCGCCGGCCGCCGCAAGCTTGCGCCGGAGGCGGGAGGCGTGCGAGTCGAGGGTGCGGGTGCGGCCCAGGGAGCGAAAGCCCCAGACCTCGCGCAGCAGCTCCTCCTTCGTGAACACTCGCGCCGGCTCGGCCGCGAGCCTCACGAGCAACTCATACTCCTTCGCCGCGAGCGGCACCGGCACGTCGCCCACCGTGACCCGGCGTGCCGCCCGGTCGATCGTCAGCGAGCCGATTGCGAAGCGTTCCCGCACCGGCGGCGAGACCCGGCGCAGCACCGCCCGGATGCGCGCGAGGAGCTCCTCGTAGTGGAACGGCCTGGCGAGGTAGTCGTCGCAGCCGCCGTCGAACGCGCGAACCCGGTCGACCGCGTCCGAGTCGGCCCGGCCGAGCACGATCACCGGCACGTCGTAGGCCCGCCGGCAGACGTCGGCGGCGAGGGTGTCGGCGGCGAGGACGAGATCGGGCCGGGCGACCTCGAGCAGCTCGAGCGCCTCGCCGTCCAGGGCCTCCACCACCTCGAAGCCGTCCTGCCGCAGGTGGCGCTCGAGAAAGCCGCGGGTGGCCGCTTCGGGCTCGGCGAGCAGCAGTGCGCTGGACATGCCGGCGACGCTACCAACGCCCCTCGGGCGCGACCAGATGTCCTTTCGCGCAGATGTGCGCCGAGAAATCCGCAGCG
>DATDKA010000156.1:0-8573 GCA_036520235.1 Gaiellaceae bacterium | reverse complement strand
GGCCGCTGCTCGTCCCGCCCCAGACGTACGGGTAGCCGATCAGGTTCACGGCCGTCTGGAGCACCTTGCGCTGCCACGGTGTGTAAACGGGTAGCTCGAACTCGGCTGCGGCGCTCTCCACCGAGCCGACCTCCCAGTCGCGGAAGCGCAGGATCTGCGCGGCGGAATAGGCTGCCTCGGCGCGCGTCGCTAGATCGCCCGGGAGCAGCTCCAGGTCGTCGTTCGGCGCCTGGTGGTTCGTCCGGAGGCCGAGCAGGCGCGCGGCGACCTCGCTCCCGAAGCGGGCCGGCGGCCGGAGGCCGGCGGCGCGAATGCCGAGGTAGAAGAGCCGTGCGTCGTCGCCAAGGTCGAGCGACCGGACGAGCGTCTGGTCGAGCCCGGCCATGGTCACCGGGGCGCCCGGGGTGCCGCCCACGACGGCAGGCGTCTCCGTGAGGGAGGAGACGAGGTCGTCGAGGGCACCGCGCGTCAGCGGCGCGTCCGGCCGAAAGCTCGCGGCGTCGCCGCCCATCAGCCCGCGGGCGGTGACGAACTTGATCTCGGGCGCGGCCCAGGAGCTTTTCGTCTTCGCGGAGACGACGGCGGGAGCGAGGAGCGCCAGGCAGGCGCAGACGAGTGCCGCAAGCGGACGACGCATTCACTGACCCATCGGCGTGCGTCCTCGGCGCCTTTAGGCTCCACGCATGGACTGGCAGGTGACGCCGGAACCGGCCGACGAGGCCGAGCGGGAAGCCCTCGTTCAGGCGGCCGACGAGGCCCTCGATGGCGACGGCGACCGGCCGAGTGCCTGGTGGAGCTCCGGCCTCGACGACCTAGGAGGGTTTGGCGTAATACCGCTCGTCGCAGGGGTGCGATGGTCGTTCCGCGGCAAGGACGCAGGGAGCGCCCGTATCGAGTGAGATACGGGCGCGACTGAGGACGCCGCCCTCGGGGCGAGCAGCGCGGCCCTGCGGCACAGACTGTATTGCGCCGAATCCTCCTACTAGGCGGGGGCCCGGCTCCGCAGCAGGCTTGGCGCGAGGCGCGCGTAGTCGAGCCCTGAGACCCACGTGATCACGAGGGCCACGAGGAGGGCCCACCCGACGTCGTCGCTCCAGAGCCCGGCTGCCGCCAGCCCGCCGACGATCGCCGCGACGGACTGCATCCACGTCTTGAGCTTGCCGAGATCGCGTGCGCCAGGACGACGCCTCGCTCGAGCGCGGCGAGGCGCAGGCCCGAGACGAGGAACTCGCGGGCCACGATCGCCGCGACCATCCACCCGGGGAACACGCCGCGACCGACGAGCACGATCAGGACGGAGAGGACGAGCACCTTGTCCGCCACGGGATCGAGCAGCGACCCCATCGCAGACGTCCGACCGCTCCGACGCGCGAGCCGCCCGTCGAACCAGTCCGTGGCCATGGCGGCGGCGAAGAGCCCCGTCGCCCAGTAGTCGTGGTCTTGGAAGTCGAGGATGTAGAGCAGCACGATCAGAGGTGCTGCCGCGATGCGCGCGACCGTCAGCTGATCCGCGATGCTCACCGCCAGAGAGAATAGGGCCGTCGTGGCCGCGTTCACGAAGGTCCTGGTCGCCAATCGCGGCGAGATCGCGATCCGCATCTTCCGCACGCTGCGTGAACTCGAGATCGGCGCTGTCGCCGTCTACTCCGAGGCAGACCGCGCCTCGCTTCATGTCGACCTCGCCGACGAGGCGTACCTGCTCGGCCCGGGAGCGCCGGCCGAGAGCTACCTCGCGCAGGATCGGGTGATCGAGGCCGCCAAGCGCTCCGGCGCCGAGGCGATCCACCCGGGGTACGGGTTCCTAGCGGAGAACGCGGAGTTCGCGCGCGCCGTAGAGGCGGCCGGCCTCGTCTGGATCGGCCCACCGCCGGCGGCGATCGAGGTGATGGGCTCCAAGGTCGCGGCCCGGGAGCGAATGCAGGCGGCCGGCGTCCCGATCATCCCGGGGACGACCGAACCGGTCACGAGCGCCGAGGAGGTTCGTCGGCTGGGAGGCGAGCTCGGCTGGCCGATCGCGATCAAGGCCTCCGCCGGCGGTGGGGGCAAGGGCCTCAAGGTCGTCCCGTCGCCCGAGGAGGTGGAGCGCGCCTTCGAGTCCGCCCGCCGCGAGGGCGAGGCGTACTTCGGCAGCTCGGCCGTCTACGTCGAGCGCTACCTGGAGGATCCGCGCCACGTGGAGGTCCAGGTGCTCGCGGACGGCCACGGCGACGTCATCCACCTGGGCGAGCGGGACTGCACGATCCAGCGGCGCCACCAGAAGCTGGTCGAGGAAACGCCCTCGCCGGCCGTCTCGCCAGAGCTCCGGGAGCGCATCGGCGCGATTGCGGTCGACGCTGCCCGAGCCGTCGGCTACCGCTCCGCCGGGACGATCGAGGGGCTCCTCTCGCGGGAGGGCGAGTACTTCTTCCTCGAGATGAACACCCGGATCCAGGTCGAGCACACGGTGACGGAGCTCGTGACGGGCCTCGATCTCGTTCGGGAGCAGGTCTTGATCGCAGCCGGTGAGCCGCTATCGCTGGGCCAGGAGGACGTTCGGCTGACCGGGCACTCGATCGAGTGCCGGATCAATGCCGAGGATCCGTCCGGCGGCTTCCTGCCGGCCCCGGGGCGGATCACGGGCTACCGGGAGCCGGGTGGGCCCGGAGTCAGGGTCGATTCCGGCGTCGACGCCGGGCGGGAGGTCGTCGCCCTCTACGACCCGATGATCGCGAAGCTGATCGTGCACGGCGTCGACCGCGAGCACGCGAGGCACCGGATGCTCAGGGCGCTCGACGAGTACCGGATCGACGGCGTCACGACGCTGCTCGGCTTCCACCGCGCGCTGCTCCGCGAACCGTGCTTCGTGCAGGCAGCGACCTGTCACGGCATCGTCGAGTCCGAGGAGCTTGCGCAGCGAGCGGAAGAGTTGTCTCATGTGACAACAACGATAACGGAGGGTCTGGACGGCGCCGCGCCGGCGGCGCTGCGCGAGCGGCGGATCCACGCCGAGCTCGCCGGGCGGCGGTACGAGCTCAAGCTGCTCGTCCCCGAGCCGCCGCACGCCGAGCTCGCCCGGCGCCGGAAGGAGCGCGGCGCAGGTCGCGGCGGCGGCGGGGGAGCCGAGGAGGCCGTCGTCAGCCCGATGCAGGGCACGGTGCTCTCCGTCGAGGTCGCCGAGGGCGACGAGGTGGAGGCGGGCCAGGTGCTCTGCGTCGTCGAGGCGATGAAGATGGAGAACGTGATCGCCGCTCACCGCACGGGACGGGTGGCCGAGCTGTCGGTCGCGGCGGGCGAGCCTGTCAAGACCGGACAGGTGATCTGCATAGTGCAGGGCGAGTGACGACCGCCCGGCCCTTCTGCTCCGACATTTCCCGCGAAAACGACGAGCCACTCGGTGCCACGGCGAGTCGGATCGACCACTGGCTCCTCGTCGAGTACCGCGGCCTCTGGAGCTCGGACGCCGTCGTCGGCAGCGGCCTCTCCGACCAGGTGAAGGCGAGACTGCGGGAGCTTCGCTTGGCCCGGCCGCGCACTCGCCTGCTCTTCATCCGCCGCCCCGACCGGCGGCGCCACCCGAAGCTCGCCGCCTACGTCGCGACCTCCCGGCAGGGCGAGGAGCGGCTCGGCCGGCTCGAGCTCGACGAGCACGAGGACCTGCGCCGCATCGACCCCTGGACGGCCGCGGAGGCGACGGACGAGCTGCTCTTCCTCGCCTGCACCCACGGAAAGCACGATCGTTGCTGCGCGCGATACGGCCGCCCCCTCTACGAGGCGCTGAGCGAGCAGCTCGGCCCGGAGTCGGCGTGGCAGTGCACGCACGTCGGCGGCGACCGCTTCGCCGGCAACGCGCTGTGCCTGCCCCACGGCGTCTACTACGGGCGCGTCGACCGCGACGACGTGCCCGGCCTGGTGGACGAGTATTTCGAGGGCCGGATCGCTCTCGCCCACTACCGGGGCAGGTCGTGCTGGCCGTTCGCTGTGCAGGCCGCGGAGCGGAGGATCCGCGCAGAGGAGGGTCTGACCGGGCTCGACGACCTCTCTCTGAGCCGGGTCGATCAGGTCAAGCAAGACCGCTGGACGGTTGCCTTCGACACGCGCGTCGGGCCGAGGGAGGTGGAGGTGGCCACCGAGCTCGGCGAGCTGACGACGCTGACCTGCAACGCTGACCGCGCGAAGCGGCCGCTGCGGTACGTCGCTATGCCTCGCTGAGCTGCAGGAAACCTTCTCGCACCAGCCGCCTCACGAGCACCAATCGGCCGGCGTCGTCCAGCGACCCTGGGAGTTCCGCCGCCGTAAACGGCTCGTCTGAGCGGACGATCGCCTCCAGCTCCTCCGCCACGTGGGCCGGGAAAGTGACGTCCTTGCCCTCGAACACGAGCGAGACGGCCCCGTTCTGCTCGACGAGCTCGGCGAGCACCGAAGAGCGTCGCTCCAAGCGCGAGCCCGGCTCGAGGCCGTCGAGGGCGCGTAACTGCGCCATCTGGCCGTCGCGGATCGGCCGGCGCGACCGGACGAGGCTCTCCCGCGCACGACGCTCGACCTCTTCGGCTCCGAGCCGCGCGCGCAGTGCCTCGACGAGCTCGTCGGTTCCGTTCCCCGACTGCCACGAGCGTCGGAAGGCCGGCTCGTCGCCCAGCTCGTCGAGCGCCGCCTTGAAAGCGTCCAGCCAGGTGACGACGTTGACGCCGACGGTGATGTGGAGCGAGTCGCTCTCCGACGTCAGCGCCTCGTGCAGCCAGCCGCGCGGGAGGTAGAGCACGTCGCCGGGCCGCAGCACGCGGTCCTCGACTGGCGGCCCGGGCTCGCCCATCTCCTCGGAGTACTTCTGATGCTTCAGCGGCAGCTGCCAGACCGGCTCGTAGACGAGCCAGCGCTTCTCGCCGGAAACCTGGAGGACGAAGACGTCGTGCGTGTCGTGGTGCACCGGCAGGCCCTGCGCGTGCCGCGGCGTGTAGTACGCGTTCGCCTGCGCGGGGTGGCCGAGCGTCTCTTCGAGCGAGCGGCAGAACTCCGCGATCGACGGCTTGGTCAGATGGAGGCCCTGGAAGACGATCGTCGCGCCGCGCTCCCACTCCGCGAGCACCTGCTCGACGTCGGCGGTGCCCGTGAAGGGCGTCGGCCGCCAGGGAATGTCGAGCGTGTAGCCGCGGGCCCGGAGCTGCTCGCCCGCCTTGACCAGCCGAAAGCCGGGATAGCGCAGGCCGCCCGAGGTGACCGCACTCTGAACCTCCTGCTCGGAGAGGAGGTCGTCGAAGCGGCCGGGTTCGTCTCGCTCGATCGCGAGCGGCCTGCGCTCCCAGTAGGTCTCGAGGAACTCCGCCGCGCCGACCGGGTCGACGCAGCGGCCGAGCGCCCTAGGAGTCTGTGCCGTCGGAGTCGCTGTCAGTGTCGTCCGTGTCGCTGTCGGAGTCGTCCATGTCGGCGTCAGAGGTCTCCTGCCGAATGGACTGGGCGACGTCGGTCTGAATCTCGTCGTCGCTGAGCGTCGTGTGGTCGCTCATGCCATCTCCTTCGATCGGGGATACCAGCTGTCGAGTGTATGTATCCCGATCCGGAGCCGCTAAATCCGGACGGCATGGTCGGTGACCCAGAGCACATCCGCGCCCTCGGAGACGTCCCGCGCGTCGGGCCTTGTGAACGGGCCGAACAGCAGGCGAAGGACGGTGCCCTCGCGAAGCACCTCCGAACCCTGGATCGTGCCGCGGTAAGTCTCGCCCGGCGCGAGCAGTGGGGGAGGCGCCGGCGACACGCTCACGGGCTGCAGAGCCGGCGGCGTGCGGGTCAGGTCCTCGGTGAGCCGCTTGAGCTCGGCCTGCGAAGTGGTGTTGAGGGCGACGAGCCCGAAGCTCTGCGGGCTGAGCCGGTACGGGCTCGTGGAGTTGTTCGTCACCGCGACATTCGCCCGCCACCCGTCCGGGCCGACGGCGAGCCGCCCGACGCGGAAGGTGAACTGCCCCGCGGCGTAGTGCTCCACCCAGCCGAGGTCGACGTCCTTCGCGGTCGCCGGCGGCGCGAGCGTCGGTCGCTGGATCCCGGAGCAGCCGGCGAGTGCGACCAGCAGAAGGAGGCACGGATAGACTCGCCAGCCGGTCATGGACCTCTACGAGTACCAGGGCAAGGAGCTCTTCAGGCAGTTCGGCATCCCGGTCTCGGAGGGACGCGTCGCCGACACCCCTGAGGCCGCGCGGCGCGCTGCCGAGGAGCTCGGTGGACAGGTCGTCGTGAAGGCGCAGGTGCTGACCGGCGGGCGCGGAAAGGCGGGCGGGATCAAGCTCGCGGACGGGCCCGACGACGCCGAGGAGCAGGCCCGCGGCATCCTCGGCCTGGACATCAACGGCCACGTCGTGCGCAAGCTCTGGATCGAGAGGGCCTCGGACATCGAGCGGGAGTACTACCTCTCCCTGACCTTCGACCGCGGAGAGAAGAAGGCCCTCTACATGTTCACCAAGGAGGGTGGGATCGACATCGAGGAGGTCGCATCGGAACGGCCGGAGGCGCTGGCGCGCCTGCACGTCGACCCGCTCGAGGGCTTCCAGCCGTACCAGGCGCGCCGCCTGATCTACGGCGCGGGCATCGAGGACGAGAGCGAGCAGAAGCAGATCGCAAAGATCGCCGGCCAGCTTTACGACGCCTTCGTGAGGTCGGACGCAATGCTGACCGAGATCAACCCACTGATCGTCACGCCCGACGGTGAGGTGAAGGCGCTCGACTCGAAGTTCACGGTCGACGACAACGCGCTCTACAAGCACCCCGAGATCGCGGAAATGCGCGACCTGGAGGCCTATCCGCCCGAAGAACGCGCCGCGCGCGAAAAGGGCGTCACCTACGTCAAGCTCGACGGCGAGGTCGGCGTGCTCGGAAACGGCGCCGGCCTCGTCATGTCCACGCTCGACGTCGTCGCGCTGGCCGGCGGCAGTCCAGCGAACTTCTGCGACCTCGGCGGCGGCGGCGACGCAGAGGGTGTCGTCGACGCCCTGGAGATCATCAGCGCCGATCCGCAGGTGAAGTCGATCCTCTTCAACATCTTCGGCGGGATCACGCGCTGCGACGAGGTCGCGCGCGGCATCCTGCAGGCGCTCGAGCGCCTCACGATCGACGAGCCGATCGTCGTCCGGCTCGACGGGACGAATGCGGAGGAGGGGAGACAGCTCCTGAGGGATGCGTCGCCGCCGAACCTCCACGTCGAGCCGACGATGCTCGACGCAGCCCGTCGGGCGGTGGAGCTGGCCGCGTGACCGACCTCTGGAGCAGTCGCGCGCAGGCGATGCGCGAGAGCCCGACGCATCGCGAAGGACCTGACCTGGATCTCGTCGTCGAGCTCTGCGAGCCCGCGCCCGGCGTCGTTGCGATCGACGTCGCGACCGGCGGCCAACACGTCGCCCGCCGCCTCCGCGAGAAGGGGGCGCGGGTCGTCACCGTCGATCCTGCGCCCGGCATGGAGCCGGACGTGATCTCGCGCGCCGAGACTCTGCCGTTTGCCGACGGCAGCTTCGACGTCGCCGCCTGCCGGATCGCAGCGCACCACTTCGACGACGTTCCGGCCGCCGTGGCGGAGATGGCGAGGGTCAGCCACGATCGCGTGGTGGTCCAGGACAACCTCTTCCAGGGCGAAGCGATGGAGGAGGCCGAAAAGCTGCGCGACCCGAGCCACGTGCGCCGCTACAGCGAGGAGGAGTGGCGGTCATTCTTCGAGCGCGCTGGGCTGGCGGTCGACCGCCTCGAGATCATGAGCCGCCGAATGCCGGTCGACCCCTGGCTCGCGCGCGCCGAG
The DNA here is from genome assembly GCA_036520235.1 of Gaiellaceae bacterium. Lineage (GTDB taxonomy): Bacteria > Actinomycetota > Thermoleophilia > Gaiellales > Gaiellaceae > JACDAN01. Next base: position 823 of record DATDKA010000156.1, on the reverse strand, counting down.
GCGAGCGCTGAGGTCTCGGCCGAGGTGAAGGAGCTGATTGCCGACATGATCGAGGACGGGCTCGTTCGGCACGACGCGATCATCCTGCGGGGCCGGAAGCGCTGATGGCGATCATCGTCGACAACGACACGAAGCTCGTCGTCCAGGGCCTGACCGGTCGTGAGGGCTCTTTCCACGGGATCCGCAACCGGAACTACGGGACGGACGTGGTCGCCGGGGTCACGCCGGGGAAGGGCGGCCAGGACGTGGAGGGCGTGCCCGTGTTCGACACCGTCGCGGAGGCGGTCTCGGAGGCGGGCGCGAACACGGCCATGGTGTTCGTTCCCGCGCGGTTTGCGACCGACGCCGTCTACGAGGCGGTGGATGCGGGCGTCGAGACCGTGATCTGCATCGCCGAGGGCCTGCCGGCCCACGAGATGCTCCGCATCTACAACTACATCCGCCCCAAGGGGATCACGATGCTCGGCCCGAACTGCCCCGGTGCGCTCTCGCCCGGAAAGGCGAACGTTGGGATCATCCCCGCGGAGATCTTCCGCGAGGGGAACGTTGGCCTGGTCAGCCGGTCCGGGACGCTGACGTACCAGATCGGCCACGAGCTCACGCAGCTCGGGCTCGGCAACTCGACCATCGTCGGGATCGGGGGCGACCCTGTCGTCGGCTCGGGCTTCATCGACATCCTCTTGCGGTTCCAGGCGGACGACGAGACGGAGCTGATCGTGATGGTGGGCGAGATCGGCGGCGCCGAGGAGGAGAAAGCCGCCGCGTACATCGGGGAGCACGTCACGAAGCCGGTGATCGCCTACATCGCGGGCTTCACGGCGCC
>DATDKA010000155.1:0-2220 GCA_036520235.1 Gaiellaceae bacterium | reverse complement strand
GCGGCGGCTCGGCATCCGAGGCGCCCAACCGGCCGTATTCCCTGGTGTACGAGCCCCGACTCCAAGGTCGGAGGGCTCGGCTCACACCACCAGGGAGGAACAATGAGCACCCTGAAGCTCGGAGCAGTCGCGCTCGTCGCGATCGTCGCTGCCATCGTGATCGGAGTGATCGCCGTGCGGTCCAGCGCGAGCGGTGACGGCAAGTCGGTCGTCAAGACCGAGCACGTCGGCGGGAGGACGCTGCTCGCCAACCGGCAGGGCCGGACGCTCTACCGACTGAGCGTCGAGCGGCGAGGCCACTTCATCTGCACGAACGGCTCCTGCCTCGCGATCTGGAAGCCGCTCGTCGTGGCCCGGGGGACGATGCCGACCGGCGCCCGTTCGCTCGGCACGGTGAAGCGCCCCGACGGCCGCGTGCAGGTCACCTACAAGGGCGGCCCGCTGTACACGTTCGTCCCGGATCGAAAGCCCGGAGACATGAAGGGCGACGGCTTCAAGGACGTCGGCGTCTGGCATGCCGTCCTCGTCAGCGGGAGTTCGGCCTCCACACCCGCACCGTCAGGCGGTTACGGCTACTGAGGCCTGACGAAGAGCCCGGCCGCGGCGCGCTCGCCGATCATCTCCTCGCGCGAGCCCAGCTTCACCCTGAAGCCGCCCGCGGCCGGGTCCGCCGCCTTCATCTGCAGTTTCTTCCCCGGCTCGAATCCCTGGTCGTAGAACCAATGTAGGAGGTCGCCGTCGTGCTCTGCGAGCCGGACGATCTCCGCCCGTGAGCCCTCCTCGAGCTCGGCGAGGGCGACGAGCTCCTCGTTCTCCGCCTGCTCGAAGTCCGGATCGACGGGCCAGCCATGCGGGCAGCGCTCCGGATTTCCGAGGCGCTCCGCCACGCGCTCGATCATCTCGTCGGAGAAGGTGTCGCCGAGCTCGTCGGCGTGCACGTGGGCCTCGGCCGCCGTGTAGCCCATGAAGTCCGTCAGCAGCCGCTCGATGATCCGATGCTTGCGGACGACCTGCTCCGCCCGCGCGCGACCCTTCGTGGTCAGCAGCGCCTCCTTGTGCTCTCCGCGCCTGACGAGGCCCTCGCGCTCGAGCCGCTTCAGCATCTCGCCGGCCGATGCACGGGAGACGCCGAGCATCTCTGCGACGCGCGAGGCGAGCGTGGGCGTGCGGGTGCCTGGAGGCGCGTACTCGCCGATCGGGAAGGCGAGGAAGTAGATCGTCTCGAGGTATTCGTCGACTGAGTGGCGGTGGGCCATGACGGTTCCCGTTTGCGAGGGCGGCGGGGCGGCACTATAGTCGCGGCGCCTAGCTGTAAGGTGACCCTTACAACGACCGAAAGGACGCCCTGACTCGATGAGCTCCGCCCAGATTCTCACCCTCGGCGCAGTCGCCGGCTTCACGATCTTCCTCGGCCTTCCGCTGGGCCGGGTGCAAAGCGCCGACGCGAGACTCCGGGCGGCCCTGAGCGGGCTCGCCTGCGGCATCCTCCTCTTCCTGCTCTACGACGTCCTCGCGCACGGGGTCGGTCCCGTCGAGGAGTCGCTGGAGGAAGCGGTGGCCGAAGGCGGGTCGTGGGGCGAGTTCATTGGTCTCGCCGGCCTGATGGGCGCCGGCCTGATCTTCGGCTTGATGAGCCTCGTCTACTACGACCGCTGGATGAAAAACCGGCCCGCACCAGACCTCGTCGGGCCCGGCGCCGCCGCCGTCGCCGAGTACGAGGCGCGCTCCTGGTTCGCCCGACTCGGTCCGGGTCACCGGCTCGCGTTGCTGATCGCGACCGGCATCGGCCTCCACAACTTCGGCGAGGGGCTCGCGATCGGCCAGGCGGGGGCGGCCGGCGAGATCTCGCTGGCGCTGGCGCTCATCATCGGCTTCGGCCTCCACAACACCACGGAAGGCTTCGGCATCGTCGGTCCGATCTCGGGCGACGGCGTGCGGCCGAGCTGGGGGTTCCTCGGGCTACTCGGCCTGATCGGCGGCGGCCCGACCTTCCTCGGCACCGTCGTCGGGCAGGCGTGGGTGAGCGAGGCGTTGACGGTGGCGTTCATGGCAGTCGCCGCCGGCTCGATCCTCTACGTCGTCCAGGAGCTGTTCAACGTCAACCGAAAATTCGGGTACGCGACGCTGGTCACCTGGATGCTGCTGGCCGGGATTCTGCTCGGCTACGCCACCGACTTCGTGCTCGAGGCCGCCGAGGTCGCGAGCTAGCGCCGAAAGCGT
>DATDKA010000154.1:0-20893 GCA_036520235.1 Gaiellaceae bacterium | reverse complement strand
AAGTACCTGCTCGGCGGGATGATCGGCTACGGCGCCGCCGCGACGACGTTCGCGGGCCTGGCGCTCCTCCTCGTGATCCGCAGGGAGTCCGGCGTGCTCAAGCGGCTCCGGGCCACCCCGCTACCCGGGCACACGTACATCGAGGCGGTACTCGCGTCGATCATCCTCATCTTCGTGCTCGAGGCCGTGATCCTCGTCGTGATCGCCGACGTCGTCTACGACGTGTCGCCGCCCTCCTCGGTCGGCTCGTTCGCGATCGTGCTGCTGCTCGGCTCCGGCGCCTTCGCAGCCCTCGGGATGGCGCTCACCACCGTCGTCAAGAGCGCCGAAGGCTCGTCCGCCGTCGTGAACGCGATCTATCTCCCGATCTCCTTCGTTTCCGGCGCGTTCTTCTCCGAGGAGGCGTTCCCGGCCGCGCTCCAGGCGATCGGCTCGATCCTGCCGCTAAGCCACATGATCAGGCTCTGCCGCGACATCGTCGTCTACGACTCGACCGTCTGGGACCATCTCACGGACGTCGCCGTGATCGCCGCCTGGGGCCTCTTCGGCCTGGTCGTCGCGCTCCGCGGCTTCCGCTGGGAACCTCGCGAGCGTTAGGTCTTTACGACTTTCGGGAACGGTTGGGGCCGATGATGAGGCCAGACCTGAACACGCTTGCGTTCGCCGTCCACGAGCAGTCGCCGCCGGCCCTCGAGGTTCGCGTCAACTTCGGCATCTTCGCTGGACGTGAGGCGACCGCCGCCGAGATCGACGACCTCGCCGAGCAACTGCTCGAGAAGGTCAGCTCGGTTTCGATCGTCTCGGAGGAGCGCCACGAGATCGACGACCGCTCCGAGGCCGCTATCCACCAGGTGCGCATCGAGATCCCGTCCGACTCGCTCCCCGAGGAGCAGGTGGGCCGGGAGGAGCTCGCCGGGCGACTGATCGAGACCGCGGAGCGCTGGGCGGACGCGTGCATCGCGTCGCGCCACATCGACGTTCCGACCTAAGCCGGCTGGGGCTCCAGGCGCGCGAGGGCCCGATCGGCCTGCTGCTTGGCCACCGGTCCGAGCGCCTGGCTGCCGAGTCCGCTGAAGAGGCCGGCCGCGTCCACCTCCGCGCTCCAGCGCATGAGGGTGCCCGTCCCGTCGGGCTCGAGGTCGAAGGAGCTGTCCACCGAGATGCGGCCGGCAAGACTCTTCCCCCAGGCTCTTAGTCGGGCGTGCTCGGGCTCGCGCAGCTCCTCCAGTCGCACCGAGAACTTGAGCCGGAACCCGCCTGGCACCGGCGGGCGAACGAGCACCACCCAGTCGTCCCCCTCCGCGTCGACCCGCTCGATCGCGCTGAACGCGCCGCCGAGCCGCTCGGGGTCGGTCAGCGCCTCGTAGACCCGTTCCGGCGGCGCGGCGAAGCGCCTCTCGCCCTCGATGTGCACGGCGGAAGGCTAATTGTCTAGACGACGCGCGCCGTGGCCTTGGGCGGCGGCATATACACCGCGAACGGCGCCGCGGTCCGTCCGGATGCTCACAGCGAATTCTTAGAAAGCGTTCAGGTGCTCCTTAGGGGGCGCGGGTTTCCTGGGTGGCTCCGCAATCGACCTGAGGAGACCCGATGCACGAGTCACGACCGCTAGCCGAGGCCCCAGGCTCAGACCGGCTGGAGCAGGCGCTGTTCGAGATCAAGCGCGTAATCGCCGGCCAGGACACGATGCTCGAGCGGGTGCTCGTCTGCCTGCTCGCAGACGGCCATTTGCTGATCGAAGGCGTCCCCGGCCTCGCGAAGACGCTGACGATCAGGACCACCGCGCAGGTGCTCGGCGGCACCTTCAACCGGATTCAGTTCACCCCGGATCTGATGCCGAGCGACCTCGTGGGAACGCGGGTGTACCGCCCGGCCTCCGGCGAGTTCGACGTCGAGCTCGGGCCGGTGATGTGCAACTTCCTGCTCGCCGACGAGATCAACCGTGCACCGGCCAAGGTGCAGTCAGCGCTCCTCGAAGTGATGCAGGAGCACCAGGTCACGATCGGCAAGGAGACCTTCGCAGCGCCGGACCCGTTCCTGGTGATGGCGACCCAGAACCCGATCGAGTCCGAAGGGACCTACCCGCTCCCCGAGGCGCAGGTGGACCGCTTCATGCTGAAGGTGGTCGTCGGATACCCGCAGCCCGAGGACGAGCTGACGGTGGTGGAGCGGTCGCTGGCCGGGCTCGCCGAGGTGCGGTCGATCCTCGACCTCGACGAGCTCGAGGCCCTCCGTCAGGCCGCGAAGTCCGTCTACGTCGACCCCGCACTGTCGCGCTACGCCGTGCTGATCGCAGCGGCGACGCGGGATCCCGAAGCAGCAGGTATCGCAGACCTCAAGCCGTTCATCTCGTTCGGAGCGAGTCCCCGCGGTCCGATCGCAGTCGTGACGGCCGCCCGCGCCCTGGCGCTCGTCCGCGGCCGCGACTACGTCCTCCCGCAGGACGTCCGCGAGCTGGCAAAGGACGCGCTGCACCACCGGATCGTCCTCAGCTACGAGGCGCTGGCCGCCGAGGTCAGCGCCTCGTCCATCGTCGAGTCCGTCCTCGAGGCGGTCCCGATGCCCGAGATCGACCTGGGCGAGCGTGCGGCATGAGCGTCGCGACGCTTCAGCGGGAGCGAACGCCGTCGCGGCCGGGACCGGGCCCGATGCCCGAGGCGCTCCTGCGCAGCCTCGACCTCAAGATCGGGCGTCGCGTCGAAGGGCTCCTCCCGGGCGAGCACCGGACGGGGCACGTCGGCCTCGGGACGGAGCTCGCGCAGATCCGCCAGTGGGAGCCCGGCGACGACGTCCGGCGGATCGACTGGAACGCGACCGCGCGGACGGACGAGGTGCAGGTCCGCGTCGATGTCGCCGAGCGGGCGCTGACGTCGTGGCTCCTCCTCGACGTCTCGCCGTCCATGACATTCGGCACCGCAGACCGCCGGAAGTGGGATGTCGCGGAGGGTGTCGCGATCGCGATGGGCCATGTGGGGTCGAGGCGCGGGAACCGGATCGGCGTCGCAACGTTCGGCGGCAGCCCCCCGGTGATGATGCGGCCGCGGCAGGGACGGGTGGGGCTGCTCGGCGTCCTGCTCGCGATCCGCCGCGATCCAGAGCAGGAGCGCGTCGGGCAGACCTCGATCGGAGAGGCGCTGACGCAGGTCGCGCGCGTCGCGCGCCAGCGCTCCCTCGTCGTGGTCGTCTCGGACTTTCGCGGGCCAAGGGACTGGAAGGCGCCTCTGCTGCGCCTTGCCTCGCGCCACGCGGTCGTCGCGGTCGAGATCCGCGACCCCCGCGAGCAGGAGCTCCCGAACGTCGGTCACATCTGGCTCGTCGATCCCGAGACGGGTCGAGAGCTGCACGTGGACACGGCCCGCCGGCGGCTGCGCGAGCGGTTCGCCGAGGCGGCGGAAGCCGAGCGCTCGGATCTGGCGAGGCAGCTCGCCTCGCTCGGCGTGCCGCACGCTGTCCTCTCCACGGCCGGCGACTGGCTCCGTCACTTCGCCGCGGTCATCGGGCGTGAAGGGCGGCGGCGATGACGTTTGCGAGCCCGTTCATCCTCTGGGGCCTGCTGCTGATCCCGCTCGCGCTCGTCGCGTACTGGCTCATACAGCGCCGGCGGATCAAGTACGCGGCCCGGTTCACCAACCTCGACCTGCTCGCGAACGTGGTCGACGCATCGCCCGGGCGGCGTCGCCACCTGCCGGCGGCCCTCGTGCTGGCGTCCCTTGCCGCCCTGATCGTGGCGATGGCGCGGCCGCAGGCCGTCGTCGCCGTGCCCCGAAACGACGCGACGGTCGTCCTGACGATGGACAACTCGGCGTCGATGACGGCGACGGACGTGGCTCCGAGCCGTCTCGACGCCGCCAAGTCCGCCGCCTCGACGTTCCTCGACGTGGTGCCCGACAGCTTCAAGGTCGGCCTCGTCTCGTTCTCGAGCGCGGTACGCGTGCGCGAGGAGCCGACGGAGGATCGCAGTGCGGTCCGCTCGTCCCTCCAGTCGATCCAGGGCGAGGTTGGCACGGCCCTCGGCGACGCGATTCTGGCGTCCGTCCGTCTCGCGCCCCCCGAGCAGCAGAAGCAGCAGTCGGGCGACAAGCCGCTCTTTGCAGTGCTCCTGCTCTCGGACGGCGCGAACTCGACGGGAAGCGATCCGCTCGCGGTCGTCGACGAGGCGAAGAAGGCGGGAATCCCGATCTACACGATCGCGCTCGGCACCGACGCCGGACAGGTGGAGATCACCGACCAGTACGGCCAGACGCAGACCTATGACGTGCCGCCCGACCGCGAGACGCTGAGGACGGTCGCGAAGGAGACCGGAGGGCGCTACTTCGAGGCGCCCACGAAGGCCGACCTCGAGGCGGTCTACAAGGAGATCGGCACGCAGGTCTCGACCGAGCAGGAAAAGCGCGAGCTGACCGCCGCCTTCGCCGCCGGCGGTGCCGTCTTCCTGCTCCTCGGCGCGTCGCTCTCGGCGCTCTGGTTCGGACGCATCCCGTGACGAGGAAGGAGGTGAGGCCGATGGAGGAGGCGCGAAAGCTCGATCTGCGACCCGTGCTGGCGGTGTCAGGGGTCGTGGCGGTGCTCGTGGCGATCTGGGCCACCGGCGCATTCGGCGCCGGTGGCTCGTCGTCCGGCAACCGGTCGAGCGGCGACCCGGGCGCGGCGTTCGTGCAGTCGCAGAACGCCCAGCCGACTCCCGACGACGACTGTCCCGAGCATCGAAACGGCGGCGGAGGCGGCGGAGGCTCGGACGGGAGCGGCTCGGGGTCGGGCGACCTCTAGACCGGCAGAGCGGGCAGGCGGACAGGGCGTGGCTCCGCCTGCCCGGCTTGACGGACCGAACATGTGTTCGCTTTCATCTGTTGAGTGCAACTCGCGCTCGACGCCCTCGACCGGCTGGTGGAGATGCTCGAAGAGCGGGGCTCGCTGCGGGCGGTGGACGCGGCGCGGGCGCTCTTCGCCACCTCGTCGATCTCGGAGGGGCTCGCATGCTCGCTCCTCGCCGAGCTCACCGCCGGCGACAGCCGCGTCGTCTGCGCCGGCGCCACGGTCTCGCTCAGCACCGGGCGGCCCGACCCGCTCCTCGAGGAGGCCGAGTTCGTCGTCTTCGACCTCGAGACGACCGGCCTGTCCGCCGAGCGCAGCCGGATCTGCGAGCTTGGCGCGGTCCGCGTGCGGGGGCTGGAGCTCACCGAGTCGTTCCAGTCGCTCGTCAATCCCGGCGTGCCGCTGCCCGATCCCGTCGCTCGGCTGACAGGACTACGGGAAGAACAGCTGCGGGGCGCGCCCCCGGTCTCGAGCGTGGTGCGGCGGTTCCTCGCCTTCGCAGGAGACGACCTGCTCGTCGCGCACAACGCGCGCTTCGACCAGCGCTTCCTCGAGCGGCAGCTGCTCCTCATGCACGGCCGCCGCCTCTCCGAGCCGCCGCTGTGCACCGCGGCGCTCGCACGCCGGCTGCTGGAGGGGCGCCGCCGCCGAGTCGGGCTCAGCTCGCTGGCGCAGTTCTTCGGCGTGTCGACGACGCCGTGCCACCGCGCCCTGCCGGACGCCGAGGCAACCGCGGAGGTGCTTGTGCACCTGATCGGGCTCGCGCAGGAGCTCGGCGCCAGGCGGCTGTCGGAGCTCCGGACGCTCGCGGCGCCGCGGAAGCGGCGCGTCTACGGCAAGCGCTCGCTGGCGAACGGCGCTCCCACCCGGCCCGGCGTCTACCTCTTCCGCGACCGGCACGGGCAGGTGCTCTACGTCGGACGGGCTCGCGACCTGCGGGCGCGGCTCCGGTCGTACTTCCGCAGCGAGCGGCAGCGGCCGTCCGTCGAGGCGGCGCTGCTCGCGCTCGACCGGATCGAGTGGCGCGTGCTCGGGTCGGAGCTCGAGGCCGCGCTCGAGGAGCTGCGGCTGATCCGGGAGCTCCAGCCGCCGGCGAACTCGCGCAGCCGGCGCAAGGAGCACGGCGTCTACCTCCGGCGCCGGGGTGACGACTTCGTCGTCTCGAAGACGGCGACGCCGCTCGGCCCGATCGGCGGCCGCCGGCAGGCGGCGCTGGCCGCCCGCGCGCTGGCGTCGAGCACGGACGAGGAGCTGGACGCGCTCCTGGAGGGCGGGCCGCTGCCGCGCCTTCGGGAGCGGCTGGCGCATCTGTCGGAGTGCCTGCGCTACGAGGAGGCAGCCCGGCTACGCGATCGCGCGGAAGCGCTCGAGCACGTGGTCGAGCGTCTACGCCGCCTGAGGCACCTGCGCGAGCTGGAGGTTTGCCTGATCGCTCCGGCGGTCGAGACAGGCTGGCGAAAGGCGTTCTTCGTCTCCGCCGGTCGCATCCGCGCCGTTCGCTCGCTGCCGCCGGGCGCCGGAGCCCAGCTCGAGATCGGCGCCGGGCTCTCCGTCTGTCGTGGCGCGGGCGCTCAGGTCGAGGAGCCCCTGACGCCCGAGCAGGCCGAGGACCTGCTGCTCCTCGACGGCTTCATCCGTCGTCCTCCACCGGAGCTCGGCGTCCTGCCGCTCGACCTGGACCGGATCAAGGAGTACCTCGCCGGCCGGCGGCTGTCCCGGGCGGCGTGAAGGCAGCGCGCCGCTAGCCGAGCGTCCGCTCGAGCAGCGTTCGGAGCTCGCGGAAGTGACGCTCGTTGGCCGCTTCGTCGTGGACCTGCAAGTCGGCCATCGTGTACCCGTGCCTCGCTCCCTCGTAGACCTCGGCGCGGTAGCTTGCGCCGGCGTCCTGGAGCGCCTGCTCGAACGCCGCGATGTGCTCCGCCGTCATGCCCTGATCCTCATCGGCGAAGCCGAAGTAGAGCTCGGCGTCGATGCTTCCCACTGCGAGATGAGGGCTGTCCGGGTCGTCCGTGACGAGCCCGCCCGTGTGAAAGGCGGCTAGAGCAGCGACCCGAGCGGGGTGGGCGGCTGCGATCCGCCAGCCGAGGCGGCCGCCCATGCAGTAGCCGGTGATCGCGACCGGCCCAGGCGATGCCACCTCGGCCAGGTAGTCGAGGTACGCCGCCCCGTCTCCGGCGAGCCGCTCGGGCGTCAGCTCCGCCATCAGCGGCCGGATCTGCTGGAAATCCATCCCGGGTCCCACCGGCGAACGGCCGGCGCGGTAGAAGACGTTCGGCGCGAGCACGACGTAGCCGTCGGCGGCGATGCGATCGGCCATCTCCTCGATCACCGGACGCAACCCGTAGGCGTCCATGAGCAGGAGCACGCCGGGGTGAGGCTCGTCTGCCGGCCGGGCGAGGTACGCGTCGGCGACACCGTCCGGCGTCTGGATCTGGACCGTCGAGGACACGGCCGAAATATGTCAGCCCCGGGCGCCTGAGCAGGCGGAGGACGTGGCGCTCCTCGGCGCGCGACTCAGCGGGTGGACCCGCCGTCCACCGAGACGTCGCGATACCGAGCATCCACCAGGCAGTACACCCCGTAACAGATCAGGCCGAGCGCCGTAAGCCCGAGGAGGTATGGGCCGTAGCTCGCCGACGCGAGCTTCCGCAAGGCACCGTCGAGCCCGATCGCCTCGCTCGGGTCGTACTCGATCGCGGCTTTCACGAAAAAGACGCCGATCAACCCGAAGACGACGGCGCGCGCGAGATGGCCGGCGATTCCGGCCCAGCCGCCCCAGCGGCGCTCGGTCTCGCTCATCTCCCCTGTACGCCAGCGTTTCTCGAACTTCCGCCCGAGACCCCTGTAGAGATTCCAGGCCCCGGCCCCGGCGATCGCCAGCCCGGCGAGGCCGACGATCCACCGCCCCGCGGGCCAGTCCAGCACAGTCGCCGTGCCCTCACGTGCCTTCGCGCTTTGTGACTCGCTGCCGCCCGAGCCGGTCAGGAGCTTCACGGTCGTGAAGGTCAACCCGGCGTAGATAGCGCCCCGGCCGATGTATCCCGCCCGTTTGCCCCATTTCTTGGCGGTCCCGGTCGCGTCCGGGTCATCCTCGCGCTCGGCGAACGCTTGGACGAAGCGCCAAATCGCGTAGGCAGCGAAGCCCAGGGCAAGCGCGATCAGAAGCGCCTTGCCCAATGGCTCGTCGGCGAGGGTCGCAAGCGCGCCTTGGCGGCTCGTGGCCTTGCCTCCATGACCGAGCGCCAGCTCGACCGCGAGAACGCCGACGATCCCGTAGGAGACGCCCTTCGCAACGAGGCCGATGCGAGCAAGCCATGAGTACCAGCCGCGTCCAGCCTGCGCGTCCCGGCGCGCCGTGCGAGCCGGATGGCGGAGCTCTTCCTCAGTGCGCTCGACCGTTCGCGTGGGCGACGTCATGACCGCTCGTCCTCACTGCCTGCGCCCGTCGGACGCTCGGCCGTCTCCGACTCACCGTCTGAGGCCGCGTAGTACGCGCTCAACTGCTCGCGATAGCCCGGCTCTCGGTAGCGGTCCTGGTCGAACTCCGGCGCTTGCGCGAGCTCATCCTTCGTCCTGGCGACGTACACCTTCTCTTCGTCGCGGTCGACCCGCTCGACCATGCCCGCGGGGATGAGGATCTTCTTGCCGAAGATCCAGCGTCCGGTGTCGACCACCAGATACGAGGTCCCTGCGTCGAGGCTCGTCTCGTCGACAGAGCCGACGTCACCGTCGACCGCCTCGACGTCGTAGCCCGTCACATCGAGACGGCCGACACTGTCGGGGTAGGTCCAGAGATCGTCGCTCATCGTTCGCCTGGAACCTCGAGCAGCCGGGCGAAGAAGTATCGGTAGCGCTGGAGCGCGACCCGGAGGTCCTCGGTCGTGACGTCGTCGCCACGGTCCCATTGCTCCTCGAGCTCCGTTCGCTGCGTCTGGAAGCCAGAAACGACACGTTCCATCAGCTCCCCAACGAGCTCGTTCGCCTCTTCCACCGATGTCCGTGGCTCGTCGACGAAGCGCGACTGGACGTCGTTCCACCGACTCTCGAGGTCCTGCCGCTCCTCGGGCTGAAAGAGCTGGGTCGCGTCTTCGTCGTCCCGCCCAGCCGCCCGACTCTCCTCGGCCGCGGCTTCCTCGGCCCGAGGATTCGTTGCCTGCTCGTCCTCTTGCCGTGTATCGGTCGAATCCTCCATGCTCACCGCACCCCCTCCCCGGCCGTTTCGCGCTCCTCGACAAGCTCCTCGAAGAGCGCCCGGTAATGAACGACTGCCTGCCGCAGGTCCTCGGTCGACGCCTCACCCTTGTCCGAGGCCATGCTGATGCCGTGGGCCGCACGGTAGTGCTCCACGACGTTCGGGTGGTCGACCGAGATGTCGGCAACCCGCTGGTCGAATTCGTCCATCGGATAGCCGCGCTCCCGCATCACCTCGGTCACGAGGCTGTCCGCCTCCCCGACCGAGCGCTCAGGCTCGTCGACGAAACCCGTCTGAAGGTCCCGCCAGGAGGCGAGGTATCGCTCGCGTGACTCGGGCGCGAGGGGGACGATGTCCAGGCGTTCGCGCTGCTTCTCGCGACGCTCGAGCTCCGCTTCGGCGCTCCGTCGGTCGTCGTGCTCGGTGACCGTATGGTCGTACTCGGGCCCGAACCGTTCGCGGAGATGCTCCCGTCTCCGCCGGGCGAGCACTGCCCAGACGACGCCCGCGAGCACGATCAAAGCCGCTACTGCGATGACAATCCACAACCAATCCGGCATATCAACCTCCTTAGACGTCTGCGTGTTCCCGTGACGCGCCAGGCGCAAACGGGCGCGCTACGCGAGGGTCATCTCGCGCCTCGCGATCAGCACCGCAACGTCAATGAAGCCGTGCCGAGGCGGCTACCCTGACGTCGCGAGCCCCCGTAGCTCAGTGGATAGAGCAGCGGTTTCCTAAACCGCGTGCGCAAGTTCGATTCTTGCCGGGGGCATCTCCTCGCGCCAGGCTGCTCCGGCCACGACATCCGGCTCGTCAAGTTCAGCGCTCGTAATCGGCGTCGACGAAGAAGTGATAGGCGACCTCGTCGTAGTCGTCGATCCTCGTACAGCGTGCGCTGAACTTGATCAACGCAGTCTCGAGAGCCTTGCGATCGGCGGCGACTGCAAAGGTGACGACCCGTCCGCTCGGCGCCACGAGGAGTGCGCGCGCCCACACGTCTTCCGACGTGGGCACCGCGTCCCCGTTGAATGAAAGCTCGCCGGCCTCGGCTGGATCGCAACGCACGACACGTCCGAAAAGCGCCTCGACGACGCCGCTCGTCCTCGGCCCGCCGACTTGCAACAGGTGCACGTCGTACTCTTTGGGATCCTCGCTCGCGGGACGCGCAAGCTCGATCGCGGGCGTCACCGTGCGATCGTCGCCGAGGAGGAGCGAGAGGCCGTCGCCACTCGATGTGTTGAGAAAGAAGAACTCGGCGCGGCGGTTCGTTCGCTCAACAGGCCACCGGGATCGGGCGCGCGCAAGCGCGACGATCTCCTCGATCAGCGGCTCGACGGCGGCCGGCGGCACTCGGTACGGCGTCATTCGAGCGATCATGGCCCGCCTACACCAAGCGCCGGGCGCAGGTTCCGATCGCGTGCTAGTTGCAGTCGCTTTCGATTCTTGCCGGCGGCACGCGCAGCGCTAAAGGATCGTGATCGTGAAGGTCTGCGGCGGGCTGGTATCTGCCCCGCCGTTCGCCGTGCCGCCGTCGTCCACCGCGCGCACCGTGACGGTCGCGCTTCCTAGCGCTAGGGCCGTCGGTGTGAAGGTGAGCGTTCCGTTTGGCGCGACCGCAGGCTGCGCGGAAAAAAGCCCCGGATTGGTATTCGAGACGGTGAAGCTGATGCTTTGCGACGACTCGTTCGCGGGACCGGCGAGAATGTTCCCCGCCCAGCCGGTGACCGTCTGCGCGCCGGTCAACGAGACCACGGTTTGGTCCGAGCCCGCCGTGAAGCTGGGTGCATCGTTGACCGCGCCGACGGTCACGGTGAAGCCCTGGGGAGCACTGGCGTCCACGCCGCCGTTCGCCGTGCCGCCGTCGTCCCTGGCCGTTACCGTCACCGTCGCCACGCCGTTTGCGTTCGCAGCCGGCGTGTAGGTGAGCTTTCCAGCGGGCGAGACGGCCGGCTGGACGGCGAACAGCGCGGTGTTGTCGGCGGACACGGCGAAGCTGACGCTCTGCGAGGACTCGTTGGCAGGACCCGGCGAGATAGCCGTGGCCCAGCCCGCGACCACCTGAGCGCCTGCATCTTCGAGCACGCTCTCGTCCGCTCCGGAAGAGAAGCTCGGGGCGTCGTCGACCGGTCCCACGGTGATCGTGAACGTCTGCGGTGCGCTCGTGTCCACGCCGCCATTGGCCGTCCCGCCGTCGTCGTGCGCCCGGACGGTGACGGTCGCGACGCCGTATGCGTTCGCCGCTGGCGTGTAGCCGAGCGTGCCGTTCGAGGCGACGGCCGGCTGGACGGCGAAAAGCGTGTTGTTGTCGTTGGACGTGCTGAAGGTCACGGTCTGGGACGACTCGCCGGTACCTGGGGAGACCGCCGTCGCCCAGCCCGGGACCGACGTTGCGCCCGCATCCTCCACGGAGGTCTGGTTCGGTCCGGCCGAGAAGGTCGGCGCCTGGTTCGGCACCGGTGCCGGGGGCGGCGCCGGCGGAGGCGGGGCCGGAGGCGGCGGAGGCGGAGCTGGAGGCGGTGCAGGCGAAGGCGACGGCGGAGGCGGTGCAGGCGGAGACGCCGGCGGCGCGGGAGGTGGCGGAGGCGGAGGTGTAGGGGCGGGCGAGGTCGCCTCCGGCTCGGGCGAGGGCGGCGGTGGAGCAGGCGGCTCGGTTGCGACCGGCGCGGGAGCGGCCGGTTGCGACTCGACCGGCGGGAACGCAGGCAGCACGCCCGCCGGTGACGGCGCGGGTGTCCGCGCCTCGACCGACGGTGCAGTCCGCGGGGGCTCCGGGCGCCGCGGTTCACCGGCGAGACGCGGAGAAGGCCCGGTCCCCGGCGCCGGCTGGGAGATCGCAGGCGTCGCTACGCCTTGTGCCGCGCGCGCGGTGTCAGGGGCGGGCAGCAGCCCGGTCGTCGTCGCCGTGGCGAGTGTCGCGACGGCTCCGAACGCAGCGCCGACGGACGGCGTGAGCGGCAGACGCGCCAAGAGGGGCGCGTGCGAAAGCCAGGAGAGCGGGCCCATGACAAGCCGCATCCTCCCGAGCGAGATGTTCACGAAAGCCCGGACCAGCCGCGGGTCGAACTGCGTTCCGGCGCACCGGGTGAGCTCCTCCCGGGCCTCCACCGCTGTTGCGGGCTCCTTGTACGACCGGGCGGAGGTGATCACGTCGAACACGTCTGCGATTGCGACGATCCGCCCGGCCAGAGGGATCCCCTCGCCGCCGATCGCGCGCGGATAGCCCTTGCCGTCCCAGCGCTCGTGGTGATACCCGACGGCCTCGGCCCACTCGCCGAGCCAGTCCCGGAGCGAACCAATGAGCTCCTCCCCGTAGATCGGGTGCAGCCGGAGCTGCTCCCACTCCTCGTCGGTCGGCTTGCCGTCCTTGTTCAGGATCTCCGTGCTGACCTCGAGCTTGCCGATGTCGTGGAGGAGCGCAGCCCAATTGAGCCGGTCAAGGTCCTCGTCCGTGAGGCTCAGCTGCTTGCCGAGGCTGTACGAGTAGGCGCGAACGCGCTCTGCATGGCCCGAGGTGATCTTGTCGTGTGCGTCCAGGTCCGCGACGAGCTGAATGAGGATCTCCGCGGCCTCCTGAGCGCTCAGCTGCTCTCCGGCCTCCCGCATGTGGTCGAGCCGGTCCTGGAGGCTGTGCACCGTTCCTGAGCGCATCGCGAGCTGGAAGCGCGAAGGCGCCTCGTCCGGGAAGACCAGCGAGAGCTCCAGGAGCGCGCCGAGCGGCAGCAGCCGGCGCGACGCGGAATAGACCACCGAGACGACAGCGGTCGCAAGGAGACTGACCGCGAACCACCAGAGGAGGAAGACGGTAAGCGAGCGCGTCGGCACGCCGGTGAGCGAGGTGAGGAGATGGACGACGCCGAGCGAGCCGGCGATCGGAAGCGCGTACACGAGCAGCCGGAGGCCGCGCGCACGCCAAGGATGCGCGCCCCACCGGCGCTGCCGCCGCCGCGCTGGGCCGCTCATAACTGTCCTATCGGCGGTCGAGCTCCGGCGCTGAAGCCCAAATGAGGATCGCGACGCCGGGCGACTGCGTCGCTGGCGAGCGAAGCGAGCCCCGCAGCTCAGCGAATCGAGCAGCGGTTTCGCCAGATTCGACTCTTGCGGAGGGCATCTCCGCGTGGCCAGGCGGCTCCGGCCGCAACGCCGGGGAGCCAGAGCAGCTCCCAGCCGTGCCCGTTCACCGCCGCGACCAACCACATGCCCCACGCCAGAGCCGTTGACACGAAGAGGGGCGTCCAGCGGTTTGTGAATCCGGTCATCGTCGGCCCTCCAGCCAGTCGATGGGGTCACCGGCTCGGTAGAGCCAGGGCAGCGAGCGGAGCCCGGTGCCGTCGGCCCGGATCACGTACCAGCGCGGCAACGGTGCGCTGCCCCTGAAGTGCGAGAACACGATCCGCCCGTCGCGTAGCCACGCGTTCGGCCCGTCGCCTCCGCGCCAATGCGTGATGCGCCGCTTGCCCGAGCCGTCGGCGTTCATTACGTAGAGCTCGCGGTCACCACCGACGACGGACGAGTACGCGATCCGCCGACCGTCGGGCGACCACGCTCCCGGAGCGTCGCCGTTCTGCCCTGCCGGAGACGTCAGCGTCGGGAAGGTGAGCTGGTGCTTGTTCGACCCGTCGGCGTCCATCGCCCAAACGGCCCAGTTCCCGTCGCCGGAGTGGCTGGCGAAGGCGAGCCGTGACCCGTCGGGCGACCAGACGATCGCCTCGCCCTGGATTCCGAGGCTACGAACGCCGGTGCCGTCGGGGCGCATCAGCGTCACGTCGTCCCGCTGCGGATTACCGGGCGCCGCGCCGCTGAATGCGATCAGGTTCCCCTTCGGCGACCACGTCGGGAAGAGGCCGCCGCTGCGAGGGTTGATCTGGTGGAGCCGTTTCCCGTCGGCGCGGACGACGAAAATGGCGTCGTAGCCAACCCCATACGGATCCGGCGGCTGCCGCCCCCGCTCTGAGCGGAAGACCAGCCGCCGGCCGTCCGGCGAAAGGTCGGGATCGAAGTCGACGCTCCCGCCGGCCCGGGTGATGCGCCGACGGCGGGAACCGTCAGCGGGCATCACCCAGATCTCCCCGTCTCGCGTCGAGTACGTGATCAGGCCGTGCACGCTCGAACGCGACGCAGGCGGGATCGAAGGCTCTCGAACCGCCGAAGCCGACGGCAGCGCGACGGCGACCGAGAGCAGGGCGAGGGCGACCTTCACGACTGCCCCTCGATCCTCGCGACCTCGCGGGCGATCTCGGCGTCGGTTGCGGGCCTCCGGCCGAATGCGATCCAGGCGTGAAGCCCCACGGCGAAGGCACCCGCCAATACCGGGTAGATGATCCACGGGTCCCAGTCGTGGTTCATCCGGCCGGTGCGGAAACCCGTCGGCCAGCCCCCCGAGTTCTGGTACTCGGTCACCGCCCAGACGAGGGTCAGAAAGACCGTCGCCGC
Organism: Gaiellaceae bacterium; assembly: GCA_036520235.1. Classification (GTDB taxonomy): domain Bacteria; phylum Actinomycetota; class Thermoleophilia; order Gaiellales; family Gaiellaceae; genus JACDAN01. Next base: position 6,459 of record DATDKA010000154.1, on the reverse strand, counting down.
AAGCTGGGCGATCACGTGCGTCTCGAAGTTGCGTCGCCGACGAATCCGCTTGGCGGCCTGCGTGCGCAGCTCGCTGCTCACGAATGCTCTCCTTCCAGGCTCAGGCGCGGCATCCAGCGGAGCCAGCGCGGCAGGTACCAATTCCAGTTGCCGAGGAGCTTCATCGTCGCGGGCAGCAGCACCGCCCTCACGATCGTCGCGTCGATCGCGATCGCGACTGCGAGGCCTACACCGAGCTCCTTCATGTCCAGCGTCGAGAGCGTCGCGAAGATGGCGAAGACCGCCACCATCACGGCCGCTGCGCTGGTCACCGTCCCCGCCGTGGCCCCGATCGCTCCGACGACCGCGTCCTCGGTCCGCGCGCCGCCGTCGACCGCCTCCCGAACCCGGCTGAGGATGAAGACGTGGTAGTCCATCGAGAGCCCGAAGAGGACGACGAACAGGAACAGCGGTAGCCAGGAGACGACGCCGCCGTTGGACTCGAAGCCGAGGAGCGACTCTCCGAAGCCGTGCTGGAAGACGAGCACCAGCACCCCGTAGGCCGCTCCGACGGAGAGGAGGTTCAAGGCGACCGCCTTCGCCGCGACGACCACGGAGCGGAACGCAACGAGCAGAAGCAGAAACGCCAGTCCGAGGACGAAGGCGAAGACGACCGGAGCACGCCTCTGCATCAACGCACCGAAGTCGGCCGATTCCGCGGCAGGGCCGGCAACCGCAACCTCAACGCCCTCGAGTCCGCTGACCGCCGCAGGTACGGTGACGGCGCGGAGCCGGGCGAGCGCACGCGCCGAGACGGCATCCGCGCCGTCGCCGGGCAAGGGAATCGTGACCACCGCGACGGTCCGCTCCGGGTTTACGTCGAGCTCCGTCGATTGCGCCGACCGTCGAAGCTCGGCGATCGCCGCGCCGACGTCGGGAGAGTCGACGGACTCCGCTCGGATCACCACGACGGCCGGCTCCTGCTCGCCCGGGAACGCGTGTTGGATGCGCTTGTACGTCTCGACGACCGAGAGCTTCGGCGGCAGTGACGACAGCCCGGTCGTCGTCGTGTGCAGCTGTAGTGCAGCCGCGGTCAGACCGATGAGCGGCGCGGCGGCAAGAGCCGCCGCCAGCGCCGGTCTCTGCATGACGCGCGACAGGAGACCGCTCCAGATCCTCGACTCGCCGCCTGTGAGCCGCCCGAGCAAGGGAATCCTGCCGCGGTCGACGCGGTCGCCGAGCAAGGAGAGGATCGCCGGCAGAACCGTGAGGGATCCGATCAGCGCCACCGCCACGACGAGCATCGCCCCGATTCCAGCGGAGACGATCTCCTTGCTGCCGCTGAGCAGCATCCCGGCCATCGCAACCAGCACGGTTAGGCCTGAGATGAGAATCGCGTGCCCGGAGGTCGCCATCGCCGCTTCGAGCGCCGGTTCCTTCGCCCGTCCGGCGGCACGCTCCTCGCGCTCACGCCGCAGGTAGAAGAGCGAGTAATCAACGCCGACGGCGAGACCGATCAGGAGGATCACCGAGCCTGCCGCGTCGTCGGCCGGAAACGCCTGGCTAACGACCGAAAGGAGCCCGAGTGCCGCGACTACCGCCGTCAGCGCCACGACGAGCGGCACGATGGCGGCGACGAGCGCGCCGAAGGCTGCGAGCAGGATCAGGAGCGTGAGCGGGATGGAGAAGTACTCCGCACGCCTGAAGTCGGTTCCGATCGTCTCGTCGATCTCCTTCTCCGCGCTGGCGGAGCCAAGCTCGCCGAGGTAGAAGCTCGGATGCCTGCGTTGGATGCGGGCCACCGCAGCCAGTGCATCTGCGATCCGAGAGCCGCGATACTCGAAGGTGAGGATGACGGAACGGCCGTCCTCCGATCGCTTCGGCACGCCGAGGTCGTGCACGCCGGGCGTTCGAAGCAGCGCGCGGCGCGTTTCTGTGATCAGCGCCCGGAACCGCGGGGAGCTCGACGGGAGTCCCTTGCTCTGGATCAGGACGACCTCGCGGTCCGTCTCCTCCGGAAAGCCGGCGGCTTCGATCATCTTCGCCGCGCGGCCCGACTCGCCCGTTGCGGCGTCTGCGTCGCTCAGCTCCTTCGTCCCGACGGCCGCGCCGATCACGAACGAGCCGATCACGAAGGCGAGCCACATCGTGATCGCGAGCTTTCGGTGCTGCGCGCTCCAGCGACCGACGCGCGCAGCGATGTGTCCAGGCTTCCGCCCACCCATCTGGTGCTCCTTTCGAGAAGCGGTGCGGCGCCGGCCCGGCTATTTCGATCGCCCGAGGCCGGCGCCCGTTCCAGATCACGGTAGGCGGGGTGCCCCCGAAAGTGAAATACCGATTGGGCGGCGGATTTAGCTGCCGGGGCTCTGAATCGGCGCGGCGACGACACCGCGGGCCGTCTCGGCGAACGCGGCGACCACCGGGCTCGTCGAGTCGCGTCGCCAGGCGACGGCCGACTCAACGGGCGGGGCATCGACGATCGGCCGGAAGACGACGTCCGGCCGGCCGTAGAACCGCGACGCGGACTCGGGAACGCAATAGATCGCCATGCCGCGGCTGACGAACGCGAGTGACTCGTCGACGGACACCGCGTAGGGGTCGCCGTCGGCGCGCCCCTCGGGCCGGGCGGCACCGAACCAGGCCCGGACGAAGAGCTCAGGCAATTCGTCCCACGGAGCGACGATTGGGTAATCCGCGAGCTGCGCCTGCCGTACCTCCGCTCGACCAGCCAGCGGGTGGTCCGGATGCAGGACCGCGAGCGTCTGCTCGCTGAGCACGACCTCGGAGTCGAGCTCGTCGTAGAGCAGCGGCAGCCAGACGAAAGCAGAGTCGGTCTCGCGGTCGCGCACGTGGCTCTGCAGTTCCTCGAGCGTGGTGGCGCTGATCAGCTCGGTCTCGATCGCCGGGTGCTCCTCGGCGAAGCGGCGCAGGATCTCGATGCCCACCTCGCCCGCGCCGTGGGCGGCAAAGCCGATGCGGAGCTCGCCGCGCTCGCCGCGCGACGCGGCGCGAAGCTTGGCCACCGCCGAGTCGGCGAGCGCAAGCACCTCCCGCGCGTCGTCGAGCAGCATGGCGCCGGCCGAGGTCAGCTCGACCCTGCGCGTCGTCCGGACGAACAGCGGGGTGCCGAGCTGTGCCTCGAGCGAGCGGATCTGCGCCGAGAGCGCGGGCTGCGCGATGTGCAGGCGTTCCGCGGCGCGGCTGAAGTTCAGCTCGTCGGCGACGGCGACGAAGTAGCGCAGGTGGCGTAGCTCGACGTGCACGACCACCACGAGCGTACGCCGGGCGGCTCGAGCCGCCTAGACCTGGATCAGGCCGCTCGCCGTCGCCGTGGCATGCCGATCTCCAATGCGCGCGCGAGATCAGTGATGGAGACAAAGCCCCCGAGACGTCCGTCGTCGAGGACGACGCCGCGGTTCACGTCGCTCGCGCCGAGCTCGGCGAGCGCGTCCGTCGCGGTGTCGTCGGCCTCGAGCACCGGGACTCGCTCGATTGGGATCATGGACTCGCGCACCGTTCGCCGGTCCCAGTCGCCTCGCGGGACCTCCGTCACGGATCGGAACGCGAGCAGGCCGACGACCCGCCCGTCCTCGAGCACCGGATAGGTCGTGTAGCGCCTGCTCCACGCCACCTGATCCATGAACTGTCCGATCGTCAGATCAGGCGTCACCGTGACCGGGTCGCGGATCATCAGATCGCGCACGTGCAGGCCGCCGAGCGCCTCGCTCACCATCACGTACTTGTCCTCGGCGGTCGCGGCCTGGAGCAGGAACCAGCCGAGGAATGCGAGCCAGGCACCGCCGAAGGCGCCCTGGAGGATGAACATCGCGACGCCGACCGCGATCAGCAAGTAGGCGAAGCCGCGACCGATCAGCGCAGCCTGGTGCGTCGCAGTCGCAAAATCTCCACGAATGCGCCAGAGCGCCGAATGCAGCACCCTTCCGCCGTCCAACGGCACGGCCGGGAGCAGATTGAAGACGAGGAGGGTGAGGTTGATGTAGCCGAGCCAGGCAGCGACGGCGTCGATCTCGTCCGCCGTCGAAATCGCCCAGGCGCCGAGCGAGAACAGCACCCCGAGAACCAGGGTCACCAGAGGTCCAGCGATCGCGACCCGGAACTCGGCGCCCGCGCTCGGGAACTTTCCCTTGAAGCTCGCGACGCCGCCGAACAGCCACAGTGTGATCCCATCGATCTCGATCCCTTCGCGACGCGCCTGGACTGCGTGGCCGAGCTCGTGGAGCAGCAGCGACGCGAAGAAGAGCGCCGCGGCGACGATCGCCTGTGCGATGTAGGTGCCGTCGGAATGCCCGGGGTTGCTCTCCGGGAAGATGCCGGAGGCCAGCGTCCAGATGATGAGGACGAAGACGATGAGCCAGCTCCAGTTGATTCCGATCCGAATCCCGTAGATCCGACCCAACTCGAAGCTCGAGGTCACAAAACGACCCTAACGCCTGGGAGTAGGCTCGTCGCTAGGCAAAAATACGCCCATGACGCGCTACGAGCTTTACCTCCTCGGACACATCCTCGCCGCGGTCCTGTGGATCGGTGGCGGCTTCATGCTCCTCCTCACCGGCGCCCGTGCACGAAGCGCGAACGACAAGGAGGGCATGCGGCGGGCCGTCTCGACGACCGCGGCGCTCGGCACGACGTACTTCATTCCCGCCTCCCTGTCGGTGCTCGTCTTCGGTCTGCTGATGGTCTTCGACGGGCCGTGGTCTCTCGACCAGCTCTGGATCATCCTCGGCCTGCTCGGCTACGCCGCCACATTCCTGACGGGGCTGCTGATCCTGAAGCCCTCGTCCGAGCGGATCGACCGGCTCGTCGACGAGGCCGGCGGCACGCTGACTGCGACGGCCCAAGCAGAGGCCGAGCGCCTGCTGACGCTCGCACGTATCGACTACATCGTCTTGTTCCTCGTCGTCGCGGACATGGTCCTCAAGCCGACGAGCGAGGACGTCGGGACGCTGCTCGTGATGGCTGTGGTGCTCGGCGCCGGCATCGTTTGGGTGCTGGCCCGAGCTCGGTCGATCGGCGCAGCAGAGACGGCGTAGGCAGCTCAGGCGGCACCGCGCGGCTGGCCCTTCCCAGTGCGCTAGTTGTCGTACTCGTCGTGGCGACGCCACCACTGGTAGGGCTTGCCCTGCGGGTACCCCTCCGGTGAGTCCTCCCACTCCTCCTGCCGGCCGAGCGGCGTGAGGTCGAGGTACGACCAGACGCTGCCGAGAGCCTCCACACCGCGGCTCTGCGTCCTGTATGTCTGGAAGATCTCGTCGCCGTCGCGAAGGAAGACGTCCAGCGCGAAGGTCTCCCCGTCCTGGTACTCGCCCACGCGCGGCTGCTCCGGCGAGACCTCGTAATCGACGTTGAAATCGCTGGCGAACGACGAGTACCACGGGACGTCCCAGCCCATGCGCTCCCGATACGCCTCGAGCTTCTCGATCGGCGCACGCGAGACGAGCGCGAACGACGTGTCCCGGGCGTGGAAGTGCGCGAGGTGGCCGAGTTGGTCGACGACCATCGAGCAGCCGTCGCAGCCGGCGTCCTGGGTCGGGCCGAACATGAAGTGGTAGAGGAGCAGCTGGCGGCGGCCCTCGAAGAGGTCGCTCAGCGGCACCTCGCCGCCTGAACCCTGCAGCACGTAGTCCTTGTCGACGCGGACGCGAGGGAGCCGGCGCCGCTCGGCCGCCAGACGATCGCGCGCGCGGGTCGCCTGCTTTTCCTTGGCGAGGAGCTCTTGGCGCGCCTCTTCCCACTCGCTTCTGGAGACAACCGGTGGCAAATCCATCGTTTCCTCCTAGGTGTATTCGTCGTGGCGGAGCGGCCAGCCCTCGGGATCCTCCCCGCGCCCCAGGGCGGTCCGGTCGAGTAGCGCCCACGTCGCATTGAGGGCGTCTGTGCCGCGGTCGTACGTGGAGTAGGTGTGGTAGACGACGCCGTCCTCGAGCACGAAGGCGCTCAGCCCGTGGAGCTCCTCGCGCCGCAGGTCGATCTCGTCCGCGTGCTTGGCCGTTCCGAAGTTGAAGCCCTTTCCGGTTCGCTTCCCCTCGTCCGTGAAGACGGAGAAGTCGAGGTTGAAGTCGTTCTCCGCCGCGGAGACCCAGGGAAACCGCCAGCCCATCCGCCGCTTGTACGCCTCGAGCTGCTCGAGCGGCGCGCGGGAGACGGCGACGAAGGTGATCCCGTGGGGCGGAAGATGGAGCGCGGCGCCGTCGAGGCTGTCCGCCGTGTAGGAGCAGCCCGGGCAGCCGGCCTCGGGCCAGCCCGGCACCGTCGGGCCGAACATGAAGTGGTAGACGAGGAGCTGCGGGCGTCCGTCGAAGAGCTCGGCCAGGGTCTTCGGGCCGACCGGCGTTTCGAAGACGTACTCCTGCTCGATCGGCACCCACGGCAACTCCTGCCGTTTCCGGGCGAGCTCGTCGCTGCGGCGCGTCAGCTCTTTCTCCTCGGCCAAGAGCGCCGTCCGCGCCTCCAACCACTGCT
>DATDKA010000153.1:0-18238 GCA_036520235.1 Gaiellaceae bacterium | reverse complement strand
CGGTCTCGACGAGGTTCGGGATCAGGTCCCACCGGCGCTTCAGCTGCACCTCGATCTGGGCCCAGGCGTTGTCCACTCGGTTGCGCAGGCGGACGAAGCGGTTGTAGAGGACGACGACCGCGATCGCGAGGAGCGCGAGGACGGCAATGATCACGATCGCCCAGACCACGGCGCGACTCTAACCCGGTTGCCATCTGGGATCACGGGGTACGCTCTCGCCGTGGCCGTCGAGATCTACTACTGCCCCACCTGAAGCGGCTATGACGAACGGGCCACGAGTCTCGTGGCCGAGCTGAAGTCGAAGGGGATCGCGGCCGTCGACATCCCGGGCCAGAAGAGCCAGTTCGACGTGCTACGGGACGGCGAGCTCGTCTTCTCGAAGCAGGAGGAGGGCCGTTTCCCCGAGCACGCCGAGGTCCTCGCGCTCCTCTCCTAGGTCGTTGCTTTATCGCACTCTTGCTATAATAGCAGTATTGCTATGAGCAGGATCGAACGAATCCGGGAGCGCCTGGCCCACGCGGAAGACGACGGCTGGTTCTTCTCGAAGATCGCGGACGACGTCGCGGCGCAGCGGAAGGCGCGCGGTCTCTCGCAGCAAGAGCTCGCCGACCTCTGCGGCACCACGCAGTCGGCGATCGCGCGGCTCGAGTCCGGCGGGCGGCCACCGCGGATCGACACGCTCCTCCGGATCGCGAACGCACTCGATTGCGAGCTGGCGGTGGAGCTCAGGCCGAGGACGACGAAGGGGGTACAGAAGTGAGCACACGGGTCGAGGTCGAGGAGATCCGGACCACGCCGAGCGAGCGGCTGCTCGCCGTGGTGCTGGCGATCTTCCTCCTGATCGGCGGGATCTGGACCTACGACCGGATCGAGGAGGAGGTGCGGGGGCCCCAGCGGTTCGTGTCGGTCGCACCGACGCCGACGGAACGGGCGGCGCTCGACCGTCTCGCGGCGGCAAACGCGAAGCTCGCACGCGCGCACACCGAGCAGGCCGCAGCGCTGCAGAACCTCGAGCTCCGCCGTGAGGCCTACCGGACCGCGCTCGATGCGGGGCGGCGGGCGCCGGTACTGGAGAACGCCTACGGGGTCGCGCAAGTACGGCTGCGACACGCGAACGAGGAGGTCGCGGCCGCCGACGAGGCCGTGAGGGAGGCGCAACCGGTTGCCGACCGCGCGAACGAGCAGATCGCAGCGCGCCAGGCTGATCGGGCGAACCACGACGGCCTGATCATCTTCCTGCTCCGGTTCACACTGGTCGCCTTCTCGCTCGCACTCGGCTACTGGCTGCTGGCGAGGCTCCGACGCCGCGGCTCCCGGTACTTCGTGGTGGCGATCGCCGTCGTCGGCTACGCGGCGGTACTTGCCCTCGTCTTCGCCTGCGACTACATCACGGATTACGTCGACCCGCTCGAGCTCGGCCCGCTCGTCCTCTCGGTCTTCGGGATCGGCGTGACGCTGCTCGCGTTCGTCGGCCTCCAGCGCTACCTGGCGAAGCGAATCCCGCCGCGCCGGGTGCGCCGGCGCGAGTGCCCGTACTGCGGCTACCCGGTTCGCGACAACCGCAGCTGCGAGGGGTGCGGCCGAGACGTGGTCGCCTCGTGCTCGGCGTGCGGCAATGACCGACGCGTCGGGACGGTGCACTGCGGCGCGTGCGGCACCGCCTAGGGCTACAGTCGAGCGCGTGGCGTCCACCGACTGCTGGGCGGACTGGATCCGCATGCGCAGGACCGGGGGTGACGCGATGGCCGAGGCGAAGCTCCTCGAGCAGCTCGCGGTCGTCCGGGACCGGGTGCTGGACAACGCCGCTCTCGCACCGGGAGAACGGCTGCTCGACGTCGGCTGCGGCAACGGGCTGATCGCGTTCGGCGCGCTCGAGCGTGAAGCGGGCGAGGTCGTGTTCGCCGACATCTCGGAGCCGCTCCTGGACGACTGCCGCGCGCTCGCCGCCGATGCCGGAGTGCTCGGGCGCTGCCGCTTCGTCACCGCGTCCGCGGACGACCTCGGGTCGATCGCCGACGGCTCCGTCGACGTCGTCACCACCCGTTCGGTGCTGATCTACGTCCAAGAGAAGGAGCGTGCATTTCGTGAATTCCATCGCGTCCTGCGGCCCGGTGGCCGGATCTCGGTGTTCGAGCCGATCAACCGGTTCGGGATGGAGAAACGGCGGCGGAGCTGGGGTTACGACGTGCCTGAGGCGGAGAACCTGATGCGGCGGGTCGTCGACCGGTTCGGGGAGCTGCAGCCCGACACGGACCCGATGCTGGACTTCGACGAGCGCGACCTGCTCGAGCTGGCCGAGCGGGGCGGATTCTTTCCGATCACCCTCGACTACTCCGCCACGATCGAGCCGCCCGAGCCGCAAGATTGGGAGGCATTCGCGCGTAGCTCCGGCAACCCGAAGATCCCGACGCTCGAGGAAGCAATGGCAGACGTGCTCACAGAAAACGAGCGCGATCGGCTCGTGGCGGAGTTTCGCCCGACGGTGGAGGCAGGCCGGGGCGTGTGGCGCATGGGCAAGGCGTACCTGTGGGCCGTCAAGCCCTAGCTCTCGCATCGGTCGTCCTCGTCGCCGCCGGTTGTCAGATCGGCGACAGCGGCGACTCGGACAAGGAGGCGTTCATCCAGCGGGCCGACGGAATCTGCCAGCGCCACGCGCAGCGAATCGGCGGCATCCCTCCGCCGCAGACCTTTCTCCGCGACTTCGCCGTCTACCTCCGGCGGGCCGTGCCGATCGCGCGCGAGCAAAACGCCGAGCTCGAGGGGCTGCCGCCGCCGGACGACGTCGCGGACGACTACCGCCAGATGCTGTCGCTGCTCACCCAGCAGCTCGACCTGGCGGAGCGGGCGGGCGAGGAGGCCTACGCGGGGCGGGAAGCTCGCGCGCAGGCGCTGTACCAGCAGTCGCTCCAGCCGGCGGGCGAAGGGGCGACCGTGGCGCGGAAGATCGGCTTCACGGTCTGCGGCAATCCGCGCTAGCGGCGGCGGGTCAGCGACCCTTGAACTCGGGGTCGCGCTTCTCCAGGAAGGCGGTCACGCCCTCGCGGAAGTCCTCGGTCTTCGTGGCCGCCGACTGGAGCTGGGCCTCGAGCTCGAGCTGCTCATCGAGCGTGTTGACACCGGCGGCGTCAAAGAGCCGCTTGGTCATTCCGACGCCGCGCGTCGGCAGCGCCGCCAGGGTGGCGGCGAGCTCGGCGGCACGGCCCGCGAGCGCGTCGGTGTCGACGACCTCGGAGACCAGGCCCCACTCGAGCGCCTCCTGCGCGGAGAGGCGGCGCCCGGAGGACATCCACTCGAACGCCCGAGAGGCCCCAAGCAGGCGTCCGATGAAGAAGGAGCCGCCGGCGTCCGGGATCAGGCCGATGTTGATGAAGGCGGGGATGAACGCCGCGGAGTCGGCGGCAACACGGATGTCGCAGGCACATGCAAAGGAGAGGCCGGCTCCTGCGGCCGGTCCGTTGATAGCCGCGATCACCGGCTTCTCGAGCGCCCGGACCGCGTGGACGTTCGGGTGGTAGGACTCGCGGAGCCGGTCGGCTATCTCACCGGAGGCGTCCTGGAACTCGGTCAGGTCCTGGCCGACGCAGAAGCCGCGGCCGGCACCGGTGACGACGACCGCGCGGATCTCCGGGTCGCGCGCCTCCTTCAGCGCCGCGCTGAGCTGGTCGTGGAGCGCCTTGTTGAACGCGTTCAGGACGTCCGGGCGGTTGAAGGTGATCGTGAGGACGGCGCCGTCGCGGGTGGTCTCGACCTCGGCCATGGCGCAATCTTGGCGCATTAGCGACCTGAAGCCGCGCGGGTTCGACGGCTAGGGTCGTGGCGAGGGCAGGACCCCCGGGTGGGTGGGGCGTACGACGGGGAGCGAAGGGCCGCGGAAGCACGGCCATCTCCCGCTCGACGCAGCCTCCTCCGTCGGAGCTACCGTGACCCGATGACGCACCTCCGACTCGTCCGCGCCGAGGAGAACGCGAACCATCCGCCGGCCGCGGCGCCCCTTCCCACCGAGGCCGAGGCGCTCGACGCCTACTCGCGCGTCGTCACGACCGTCGCCGAACGTCTGTCACCGTCCGTCGCAAACCTCCGCGTCTCGCGGCGGGTGCGCGGCGGCCGCCGGCTCGACGGCGCCGGCAGCGGCGTCGTAATCACTCCGGACGGCTTCATGCTCACCTCCGCCCACGTCGTCGACCGCACCGACGGCTCGGGTCAGGCCTCGTTTGTCGACGGCCGTGAGCTCGAGTTCGAGCTCGTCGGGTCCGATCCCCTGTCCGACCTGGCCGTCCTGCGTTTGCGGAGCGACGTCACCGCCGCCGAGCTGGGCGACGCCGAGAACCTCCGCGTCGGCCAACTCGTCGTCGCGATCGGCAATCCACATGGGTTCGCGGGGTCGGTCACTGCCGGCGTCGTTTCGGCGCTCGGCCGCTCCCTCCCGGTGCAATCGCGCCGCCAGTGGCGGCTCGTCGAGAACGTGATCCAGACCGACGCGGCGCTCAATCCCGGCAACTCCGGAGGGGCGCTCTCAGATGGGCAGGGCCGCGTGGTCGGCATCAACACCGCCGTTGCGGGCGTCGGCCTCGGGCTCGCCGTTCCGATCGACTACGCGACGCGGAAGATCATCGGATCGTTGATGAGCGAGGGCCGCTTCCGGCGCGCGTATATCGGGATCGCCGGCGGCTCCCGGCCGCTGCCGCCCCGGCTGGCGCAGTCCCTGAGCCGCGACACCGCGATCGAGGTGGTCGAGATCGTGGACGGGAGCCCGGCCGAGGCGGCGGGTCTCCGGCCGGAGGACCTGATCCTCGAGGTCGACGGCAAGGCGGTCGACGGTGTCGACGACCTGCAGCGCCTGATGGTAGGTGACCTGATCGGCCGAACGGTCGACGTGACCGTCCATCGCAACGGCCGCTCGTTCTCGGCCGAGCTGACGCCGGTCGAGCTCGACGTCTGAGCTAGCTACCGCCCCTTGAACTCCGGCGGGCGCTTCTCCAGGAACGCGTTCAGCCCCTCCTTCGCGTCCTCCGACGCGAGGGCCAGGTAGAGCAGCCGACGCTCGTACTCCACGCCGAGCGTCAGCGGTCCCTCGAAGGCGCGGTCGACGGCCTCCTTCGCGAGGCGGTTCGCGACCGGCCCCTTGGCCGCGATGTCGCGCGCGACGGCCTTCGCCGCCTCGAGCCACGCCTCTTTCGCCACAACGCGCGCAACGAGCCCGGCGCGCAAGGCCTCTCGGGCCGAGAGGAACCGGCCGCTGAGGATCACGTCCATCGCGATCGCCTTGCCGACCGAGCGCGTAAGGCGCTGCGTGCCGCCGGCCCCCGGGATCAGGCCGAGGCCCGTCTCCGGCTGGCCGAACTGCGCGGTCTCCGAAGCAACGATCAGGTCGCACGCCAGCGCGAGCTCGCACCCGCCGCCGAGGCAGAAGCCCGAGACCGCCGCGACGAGCGGTGTCCGCAGCGCCCGGATCCGGTCCCACTGGTCGACCCGTCGCTGGGCGTACATCTCGATCGGCGTCGCCTGGGCGAGCTGCGCAATGTCGGCGCCGGCGGCAAATGCCCGCTCGCCCCCGCCGAGCACGATGCAGTGGATCGCAGCCTCGTGGTCGAGCTCTTCGAGCGCGTCGACGAGCGCCGCCATCAGCTCGTCGGAGAGCGCGTTCAGCTGCCTCGGGCGGTTGAGCAGCACGACGGCGACAGGGCCGTCGCGTTCGACCAGGATGAGCTCGTCGGTCACTTCTTGCGCTGGAGGAAGCGCTCGATCGCGGCCTTCGGCTCCTCCGTGGCCATCGAGAGCGCGAGCCAGTCGCGCGCGTGGTTGATCGTCTCGTGCCACGCAAGATCGCGCCAGAAGTTGAGGTGCTGCTTCGCGTAGCGAGTCGTCTGCGGCAACTTGCGGACGAGGTTCTCGACGACCGCGTCCGTCTTGACGTCGAGCTCGGCGGCAGGGACGGCCCAGTTGACGAGCCCCCACTCCTCCGCCTTCTTCGCCGGGATCTCTTCGCACATGAGCACGATCTCGCGCGCCCGGCGGTCGCCGACCATGATCGAGAGCCACTGCGTCGCGCCGCCCGCCGGCACCGACCCGTGCTCGGGACCGACATGGCGGATGAAGGCGTCGTCCACCATCACCGCGAGGTCGCACGCCATCTGGAACTCATTGCCGCCGCCGACCGCGATCCCGTTGATCCGGGCGATCGTCGGCTTGCCGATCTCGCGGAGCCGGTCGTGCGCATCCTTGAAAGCGCCGAACCACTTCCAGTACTCGGTCGGTTTGCCCACGTAGTCCTCTGCCCAGGTGGAGAGGTCGGCGCCAACGCAGAAGGCGCGACCGGTGCCCGTGAGGACGACCACACGGAGTTCGTCGTCCCATGACGCGTCCTCGCAGGCCCGGGCGAGCTCACGCAAGGTCTGGAAATCGAAGGCGTTCAGGACCTCGGGGCGGTTGAACCTGATCGTCGCTCTGGGCGGCGCCTTCTCGTAGACGATCTTCTCGAAGCCGAGCTCGTCCGGCGAGACCGGCCGCGGGTAGTCCGGCTCAGCCATTCAGCTCGGCGAAGTGGACGTGGAAGGCACCGCCCATCTCCATCGCGTCCTTGCCGGTCGCCATGAACTCGTCCGTGCGGGCCACGGCCTTGAACGCGTCCTGGTCCGGGAACTCCCATTCGGCGTAGTACGGATATTTCGGCTCGCCCGTCGGCGCCCCGAAGACCCTCCCGTGGCGAAACGTCGCGCCGGGAACCTTGCGGCAGAGCTCCGCATGCTGCTCATAGCGGGCGGGATCCGGCTCCTGCTCGTAGAGGACGAAGACTCGCACCATGCGGTTCGCTCCTTCCGTCGTCGGCGACGCGCCGGAGCGTATAGCTTCGCCCCATGTCGAGCGGAACGGCGGTGGCGGTCGTGCTGTGCGCGATCGGAGGGCTCGCCGGCGCGGTTCAGGCGGCGGTGATGGGCGAGCTCGGTGGCCGCGTCGGCATCGCGCCGGCCCTCGTCTTCGCCGTCGGCGTCTCCCTCGCCTGTTCGTTGGCCGTCCTCGTCGTCTGGGAGCGGAACTTCGACGGCGTGCGCGCTGCGGTCGACGAGCCGCTCTGGCTCTGGCTCGGCGGTGTCATGAGCGTCTTCATCGTCCTCTCGATCACCGTGGCGGCCCCGCGGATCGGGGTGGCGGCCACGATCGGCATCGTGATCGCCGGGAACCTGGTCATGGCGGCGCTGATCGACCAGTTCGGCCTGCTGGGACAAGAAGAGGTCGCGATCACAGCGACCCGTCTCGTTGGGCTCCTGTTCCTTGCGGCCGGGGCGACGCTCTCGCTGATCCGTTAACGGGACCTGGTCCCACGACGGACTGCGGGCTGGTTACGCCGAAGTGGCGGCGTGCCTGGACATGGCCAGGGACCAGGTCCCGTGTCGGAAGCGTGCCGATTGTTCCAGCGAGGCCAGGTCCCGCTGGCCCCTCTCGTCTCAGGAGGGGTGTAGTGCGTACCCGTCGCTCACGGGAGGCAGATGTCGTCGGGGCGGACAGGCACACGGTTCAGGTCCTTCCCGGTGGCCGCCCGGAGCGCCGACAGCACCGCCGCGGTCGACACCACCGTCGGCGGCTCGCCCACGCCCTTCACGCCGTACGGCGCGTCGGGCTCGGGCTCCTCGATCAGCTCAGCGACGACCGGAGGCATGTCCAGGGCGGTCGGGATCAGGTAGTCGGTGAAGCTTGCGTTCGTGATCAACCCGTCGCGCGTCTGGATCTCCTCCATCAGCGCGAGCCCGAGCCCTTGTGCGGTCCCGCCCTCGATCTGCCCGTAGACGGCCTGCGGGTTCACAGCCTTCCCGACGTCCTGGGCCGTCCCGATCCAAACCACCCTGGTGAGGCCGAGCTCCACGTCCACCTCGGCGACCACCCGCATCGCCGCCACCGCCAGCGCCACGTGCGCCCGCTCGCCCGTGATCTGCCCGGTGTCGGGGTCGAGCGGCGTGGTGCGCGGATGCCGGTAGACGCGCTCGAGGTCGATCTCCTCGTCGCGCCCGAGCCTCCCGCCGCGCCGCTCGAGCTCGTCCTTCGCCGCACGGCAGGCCGTCTGGACAGCGCCCGACGCCATCCAGGTCATCCGCGACGCAGATGCCGACCCCGCGGAGTCGACCGTGGAGGTCGTGTGCGGCGCGAGCGCGACGTTCTCCGTCTCGAGCTCGGTCCGCGCGACCTGGAGGATCACGTTCGTCACGCCCTGCCCCACCTCCGCGGCAGCGCAGTGGACCTCGGCCGCCAGCTCGCCGTCGGCGCCGGAGTAGAGCCGCACCCGAGCTGCGGTGTAGTCGTCGAACCCCTCCGAGTAGCCGATGTTCTTGAACCCGACGGCGAACCCGACACCCCGGCGGACTCCGTCCCCGCGGGTCGTGTTGCCCGCGCCGCCGGGCAGCCGGATCGGATCGCGGGGCAGCTCCTCCGGCTCGGGAACCGCGATCGCCGCAGCCCGCCGGATCACCTCGGCCGTCGGGAGCGACCCGGTGATCTTCTGGCCCGTCGGGAGCGAGTCGCCCGGCGCGAGGGCGTTGCGTAGCCGCAGCTCGACCGGATCCAGCTCCAGCGCGTCGGCCAGCTTGTCCATCTGCGCCTCGCCGGCGAAGCAGCTCTGCACGGCGCCGAACCCGCGCATCGCGCCGCACGGCGGGTTGTTCGTGTAGACGCAAGTCGACTCGATCAGCGCGTTCTCGACGGCGTACGGGCCGACCGCGAACGAGGCCGCATTCGACGTGACCGCCGTGGAAGACGATGCGTAGGCCCCGCCGTCCAGCAGGATCCGCATCCGGACGTTCACGAGCTTCCCGTCGGGGTTCGCATGGTGCTCCGCCCAGATCCGCGCCGGGTGCCGGTGCACGTGCCCGAAGAACGATTCCTGGCGGTTGTAGACGATTTTCACCGGACGGTTGGTGTGCAGCGCCAGCATCGCGCCATGCAACTGCATCGACAGGTCCTCGCGACCGCCGAAGGCGCCGCCGACGCCGGCGAGGTGGATTCGCACCTGCTCCTTCCGGAGCCCGAGGCAGGGCGCGACCTGGTCGCGGTCGACATGGAGCCACTGCGTCGCGACATAGATGTCGACACCGCCCTCGCCGTCCGGGACCGCGAGCCCGGACTCGGGCCCGAGGAATGCCTGATCCTGGATCCCGAGCTCGTAGTAGCCGCTGACCGACACGTCCCCCTCGGCTTCCGGATCGCCGTGGACGATCCGAAGGTCGCGGACGACGTTCGGCCTCGGGTCGTCACGAAAGCCGTGCCCGAGCGTCCAGTGCTGCGGATGGATCGGCTCCTGCTCCGCCGCGCGCTCCATGTCGACCACCGGCTCGAGCTCCTCGTACTCGACGACGATCGCTGCAGCAGCCCGGCGCGCCTGCTCCGGATGCTCGGCGGCGACAAGCGCGACCGGCTCCCCGAAGTACCGCACGCGGTCGAATGCCAGGACCGGCTGGTCCGCGAACTCGAGCCCGTAGCGCTTGTCGCCGGGGACGTCCTCGTGCGTCAGCACTGCGTGGACGCCCGACATCGCCACCGCCTGCGAGATGTCGATCGACCTGATCAGCGCGTGCGTGTGCGGGCTGCGCAGGGTGTGGCCCCACAGCATCCCGGCGTCGACGAGGTCGCTCGAGTACGCAAACTCACCCGTGACCTTCGGGATCGCATCGACCCGCCGGACGCTCTCGCCGACGCGGCCCAGCTCGAGCTCGGTGCGCGTGCTCATCCCTGCGACGCCGCCAGCCGGACGGCGTCGAAGATCTTGGCGTAGCCGGTGCAGCGACAGAGGTTCCCGGACAGCGCCTCGCGGATCTGATCTTCGGAGGGCTCCGGCGTCCGCGCCAGCAGGTCGACGGTGGCAACGATCAGCCCCGGCGTGCAGAAACCGCACTGCACGGCGCCGGTCTCGGCGAACGCCTCTTGCACCCGGTGCAGCTCCCCCTTCTCGGCGACCCCCTCGACCGTGACCACGCTGTGCCCGTCGGCCTGCGCGGCGAGCACCAGGCAGGCACAGACGAGGCTGCCATCGAGGAGCACCGAGCAGGACCCGCACTCGCCCTGCTCGCAGGCATTCTTCGAGCCCGGCAGCCCCAGCCGCTCACGCAGCGCGTAGAGCAGGCTCTCGCCCGGCCAAATCTCGGTCTCGGCCGGCTCTCCGTTGACGGTCAGCGAGATCTTCAAGCGAGCGTCCGGTCGAGCGCTCGCTTCGTCAGGACGCTCAGCGCGTGGCGGCGGTAGGCCGCCGTGCCGCGTACGTCGTCGATCGGGCTCGCAGCCTCGGCCACCTGGGCGGGAAACGCATCGCGCTGCTCGAGCGGCGCGACGACCAGACCGGGCACCGGACCGGCGGAGCCGAAGGACGCTCGCAGCTCGCCGCGCTGCCGGTCGGCCGCCAGCGCCAGCGAGCAGACCGCGATCACCATCGCATTCCGCGGCCCGATCTTCATGAACGTTTGCGGCGCGCCGCTCGGCTCGATCAGAACGGCGAGGATCAGCTCGTCCGGCTCCAGCGCATTGCGTTTCGGCCCGACGAGGAACTCCCGCAGCGCGATCCGCCGCACACCGCGCGTGCTCGCCAACTCGAGCTCGGCGCCCTCGATGAGGAGCGGCGGCAGGGCGTCGCCGGCGGGCGACGACGTGCCGAGATTCCCGCCGATCGTCCCGCGGTTCCGGATCTGCGGCGAGCCGACGGTCCGGGAGGCCTCGGCAAGCGCCGGGAGCTCGTCTCGGAGCGGCGACTCCATCGCCTCGGTGTACGTCATCCCCGCGCCGAGCCGGAGGGTCCCGTTCGCGCGCGACCAGCCCTTCAGCTCCGCCACCTCGTTCAGGTTCAGGATCGCCTCGGGGCGCGCGCGGTCGAAGTTCAGCTCCACCATGACGTCGGTTCCGCCCTCGATCGGGACGGCTTCGGGACGCTCAGCCTTGAGCCTGAGCGCCTCGTCGAGCGAGGTTGGAGTCAGGACGTCCATGTGGCGAAACCTAATACGTTCTCCCTGGAATGCCGGAGCTCGCACGCCTGCTCGCCGTCGCCCGCGGAGACGAGCCCGCCGACCTGGTGATCCGCGGCGGGAGCGTCTTCTCTGCCTTCACGCGCGAGTGGCTCGAGGGCGACCTCGCGATCGCGGACGGGTTCGTCGCCGGCACCGGGGACTACGAGGGAAGGGAGTTGCTCGACGCGACGGGGAAGTACCTCGTCCCGGGCTTCATCGACGCGCACATGCATCTCGAGTCGTCGAAGCTCCTCGTCGACGAGTTCGCCAAGCTCGTGCTGCCGCTGGGGACGACGGCCGTCGTCGCCGACCCGCACGAGATCGCGAACGTGCTCGGCACGGACGGCGTCCACTGGCTCGCGGACCTGTGCCACGACCTCCCCCTCGACGTCTTCTTCATGGCGTCGTCCTGCGTGCCCGCCTCGCAGTTCGAGTCGCCGCGGCGCCCGCTCCTGCCCGGCGATCTCGAAGGGCTCCTCCGCCGGCGCCGGGTGCTCGGCCTCGCCGAGATGATGAACTTCCCCGGCGTCATCCACGGGAGCCCGTCCGAGCTGGAGAAGTTGGCGCTGCCGGGCGCGACGCACGTCGACGGCCACGCACCGCACGTCCTCGGCAAGGAGCTGAACGCCTATGCCGCGGCCGGGATCCGCTCCGACCACGAGATGAGCACGATCGAGGAGGCCCGCGAGCGGCTGCGGGCGGGGATGTGGGTGCTGATCCGCGAGGCGTCCGGCGCGCGCAACCTTCACGCGCTGCTCCCGCTCGTCGACGAGTTCGGCCCGCACCGGCTCGCGTTCTGCACCGACGACCGCGAGCCCGAGCACATCGCCGAGGAGGGGCACATCAACTCGATGGTGCGCGAGGCCGTGAAGGCGGGGGTCTCTCCTGAGGACACGCTCGTGATGGCCTCGCTCAACCCGGCGCTCTGGCACGGGCTCCGCAACCTCGGCGCGCTCGCGCCCGGCTACCAGGCCGACGTGCTCGTGCTCGGCGACCTCGAGAGCTTTGAGCCCGAGACGGTGCTGAAGGGCGGGCACGAGGTCGGCGAGATCGAGCGGCCCGAAGTGCCGGAGTGGGTGAAGCACACCGTCCGGATACGGGCGCCGGCGACGAACGACTTCGCGATCCCCTGGGAGTCGAACGGCGGCGCCCGTGTGATCGGGATCATCCCCGACCAGATCGTCACCGACTCGCTGGTGGAGGAGCCTCGGGTCGAGAACGGCCGCGTGGTCGCGGATCCCGATCGCGACCTCCTCAAGATTGCCGTCGTCGAGCGCCACCTCGGCACGGGTCGCCTCGGCCTCGGCCTCGTCCGCGGGTTCGGGCTCAGAAGCGGCGCGCTCGCCTCCACCGTCTCCCACGACGCGCACAACATCGTCGTCGTCGGGGTGAAGGACGACGACATCCTCCGCGCCGTGCGCCGCCTCGCGGACACCGGCGGGGGTGTGGTCGTCGTGGACGGCGGGATCGTCAAGGCGGAGCTGAAGCTGCCGGTCGCAGGCCTGCTCTCGGACGCCGGCCTCGACGAGGTGATCGACGCCAGCCGCGCCTGTGTCGAGTCGGCGCAGCAGCTCGGCTGCGGCCTCCCCTCGCCCTTCCAGACCATGGCTTTCCTGGCGCTGTCCGTGATCCCGAGCCTGAAGATCACCGACCATGGCCTCGTCGACGTCGACCGGTTCGAGCTCGTCCCACTGAGCGCGTGACGACGCTTCTCCACGGCGGGCACGTCGCAGTCATGGACGACGCCGGTACCGAGCACGAGGATGGCTGGGTGTTGCTCGCGGACGGCCTCGTCGAGGCGGTCGGAGGCAGCGCGGCGCCCGAAGCGGACGAGCGGATCGACCTCGGCGGCGCCGTTGTGACGCCGGGCCTCGTCAACACCCACCACCACCTGTACCAGACGCTGACCCGGGCCCGGGCGCAGGAGGCAGATCTCTTCACCTGGCTACAGACGCTCTACCCCGTGTGGGCCGGGATCGACGCGGAGTCGGAGTACGCCGCGGCGCGGACCGGGCTCGCCGAGCTCGCGCTCTCCGGCTGCACCACCGTCTTCGACCACCACTACGTCTTCCCCCGCGGCCGGGAGGGCATCGCGGAAGCGCTGCTCGCCGCTCAGGCGTCGATCGGCGTCAAGCTTGTCTTCGGTCGCGGCTCGATGGACCTCGGCGAATCCCAAGGCGGCCTGCCGCCGGATTCGCTCGTGGAGGACCTGGACACGATCCTCGGCGAAACCGAGGCGCTGGCGGCGCGGGGCGTCGACGTCGCGGTGGCGCCCTGCTCACCCTTCTCCGTCACGAAGGAGTTGATGCGGGAGTCCGCCGCGCTCGCCCGGCGGCTCGGCGTCCCGCTGCACACCCACCTCGCGGAGACGGTCGAGGAGGAGGCGTACTGCCGCGAGCTGTACGGCTGCACGCCGGTCGAGTACCTCGAGGAGCTCGGGTGGCTCGCCGACGACGTCTGGTGTGCCCACTGCGTCCATCTCGCCGACCACGAGATCCGGCGGTTCGCGGAGACGAGGACCGGCGTGGCGCACTGCCCGACGTCGAACCTGCGCCTCGGCGCGGGGGTGGCGCCGGTGCGCGACCTCGTCGACGCCGGAGCCCCCGTGGGGCTCGGCGTGGACGGCTCCGCCTCGAACGAACGGAGCGACCTCTTCCTCGAGGTGAAGCAGGCGTTGCTCGTGGCGCGTGGCCGCGGCGGGCCGGGGGCGATGACCCCTCGCGAGGCGCTCCGACTGGCGACACGCGGGAGCGCGGAGGTCCTGCGGCGCGAAGACATCGGCTCGCTGGAGCCCGGAAAGCAGGCGGATCTCGCGGTCTGGCGGCGGGACGTGCTGGAGCTCGCGGGCGCCGCGGATCCCGTCGCAGGTCTCGTCTTCTCGGCGCCGCACCGCGTCGACCGGCTGTACGTCCGCGGCGAGGAAATCGTCCGGGACGGCCACCTCGTGCGGGCGGACGAGGCCGAGATCGCGCGCGACCATCGGGTCCAGGCGCAAAGATTCGCGGCGTGACCGTCTCGCTCTCCACCCATGTGCTCGATACCGGTCGCGGCGAGCCTGCGCGCGGCGTGCGGGTCGAGCTGCTCCGCGACGGCGACGTGCTGCGCTCCGGCGACACCGACGACGACGGCCGTATCCCAGAGCTGGCCAAGGAGCTCGAGCCGGGCGAGTACCGGCTCGTCTTCCATCCGCCTTCGCCGTTCTTCCGCCGTGTCGAGCTGGAGGTGGCGCTCGACGACGGCCACTACCACGTGCCGCTTCTGATCTCTCCCTTCGGATGCGCGAGCTACCGCGGCAGCTGAGCGTCGCCGAGCTCGAGGAGCTCTTCAGCGGCCCGAGCGCGCTCGTGATGCTGCTCGCCGAGACGGAGGATCCGCTCGGCCGGGCCGAAGAGGTCGCGAGAGGGCTGCCGGACGAGGACAAGGCGCAGGCGCTCGCGCAGCATCCGCGGATCGGCGAGCCGTCGCCCGAGCAGCAGGGGGACGACCCGGCGGTGCTGACGGAGCTCGCCTACCTGAACCAGGTCTACGAGGAGAAGTTCGGCTTTCGGTTCGTCGTCTTCGTCGCCGGCCGGCCGCACCGCGATCTCCTACCGGTGCTCCGGGATCGCCTGGCTCGCACGAGGGAGGAGGAGCTCGAGACCGGCATCTCCGAGCTGGTCGCGATCGCTCAGGACCGCTGGCAGCGTCGGTAATCGATCCCTACTGGAACGACTGGCTGGAGCTCGGCATCCGCTGGCTCCACGTGATCGCGGGGATCGTCTGGATCGGGACGTCCTTCTACTTCGTGGCGCTCGACAACCACCTCGGCCGCCCGCGGGTGGAGGAGCCCGGCATCGGCGGGGAGTCGTGGGAGATCCACGGCGGCGGCTTCTACCGGATCTCCAAGTACCGGCTGGCGCCCGAGGAGCTGCCCGAGCCGCTCCACTGGTTCAAGTGGGAGGCCTATACAACCTGGCTCTCGGGCTTCGGGCTGCTCGTCGTCCTCTACTACTTCAACGCCGACATCTACCTCGTCGACAAGTCCGTCGCAGACATCCCCGTCGGCGCGGCGATCGCGGTCTCGCTGATCGGGCTCGCCGCCGCCTGGGTGATCTACGACGTGGCCTGCATGCTCCTCAAGAGCGACCTCGTGATCGGATTGCTGCTCGTGGCGATGACGGCCGCGGCAGCCTACGGCGCGAGCCAGGTCTTCTCGGGCCGGGCGGCCTACCTCCAGGTCGGGGCGATGCTCGGGACGATCATGGCCGCGAACGTCCTCTTCAACATCATCCCGGCGCACTGGGAGCTGATCCGCGCGAAGGAGGCGGGCCGGGAGCCCGATCCGGCGCCGGCGCTCGAGGCGAAGCGGCGGTCGGTGCACAACAACTACCTGACCCTGCCCGTGGTGTTTGCCATGATCTCGAACCACCTCGCGTTCACGTACGAGCACTCGCATGCCTGGCTCGTGCTCGTGGCGCTGATGCTGATCGGCGCCTGGATCCGCCACTTCTTCAACCTTCGCCACGCCGGGCGGACGGTCTGGTGGATCCCGGTCTCCGCAGTGGTCGCGGCCCTGGTGCTCGCGGTCGCGATGCGGCCCGACGAGGGTGGCGGCGCGGCCGAGCGGGCGCAGCAGGTGAGCGACGCGCAGGCCCAGGGCATCGTCCGGCAGCGCTGCGTGCCGTGTCACTCGCAGAATCCGAGCGAGCCGGGGTTCTCGGCGCCCCCGGCGGGCATCGCCTTCGACACGGTCGAGGAGATCAAGTCACACGCCGACGCGATCGAGGAGCAGGCGGTCCGGACGAAGGCGATGCCGCTCGGGAACGCGACCGGCATGACCGTTGAGGAGCGCGAGACGCTGGGCGCCTGGATCTCCTCGTTGAAGTAGGTTCCGCCCGTGCTCGAGATCTCCGCCGGGCCTTTCACGTTCGTCGCGCGCTTCGAGGAGGAGCTGGCGCCGAAGACGGTCGAGGCGTTCAGGGGGATCCTCCCGCTCGAGGACCGGATCATCCACTGCCGCTGGAGCGGCGAGTCGAACTGGATCCCCTGGGGCGACCGTGACCTCGGAATCGGGCCCGAGAACGCGACGATGTACCCGCATCCCGGCGAGCTCGCGCTCTACCCGGGCGGCGAAAGCGAGACGGAGCTCCTCTTCCCCTACGGGTACTGCCACTTCAAGAGCAAGGCCGGCGAGCTGTGGGCGAATCACTTCGCGACGCTCGTCGAGGGGCAGGAGAACCTGAAGGAGCTGGGCCGCCTCACCCTGTGGGAAGGCGCGCAGCCGATCACCTTCCGGGAGCGCTAGGGCTCGAGCTAGAGGTTGTGCCGGATCGCGAACGCAGCCGCCTGCGTCCGGTTCTCGAGGTCGAGCTTGCGCAGGAGCTTCGAGATGTGATTCCGCACCGTGAAGGGGCTGATCACGAGCTCGTGGGCGATCTCGTCGTTGTGCTTGCCGCTCGCGAGCAGTCGCAGGATCTCCGTCTCGCGCTCCGAGAGGAAGGCGATCGCCGGGTGCTCGGCCTGCTGGGGGACGTGGCCCTCGCGCAGGCGGGCGAACACCCGCGCAGCGACCTCCGCCGAGATGAGCGACTCCCCGCGCGCGGCCGCCCGGATCCCCGCGGCGACGGTCTCAGGTGAGGTGCCCTTGACGAGGTAGCCCGAGGCGCCTCCCACGAGGGCTTCGACGACGTCGCTCTCCTCGGCCGAGACGGTGAGCATCAGGACCGCCGTCTGCGGGAACGAGGCCGCAATCCGGCGGGTCGCCTCGACGCCGGAAATCCGCGGCAGTTGGAGGTCCATCAGGACGACGTCGGGCGTCAGCGACTCGACGAGCTCCAGCGCACGCTCCCCGTCCGCAGCCGTCCCGACGACGTTGAGGCCGAAGCCTGCGAGCAAGGTTTCGAGGCCGACCCGGAAGCGGTCGTCGTCCTCGACGATCAGGACGGTGATCATGGGGTCCGTGTTCGACGTGTCCCCGGTCCGTCCTGGAGTATCGCCCTCAGGGAAGGACTTCGAGGTGCCCACTGCCGCTTGTGAGTCGCCGCATCATCCGAGTGACCTACAGCTTTCCTTCCCTAGACGCAGAAATCAATAACCAGAAGGGGTAAAAACAGGGTCATCTGTCCTATAGGCGAGAGCCACCGGTTGTGGAAATGTTCGTCTACCGGTGCCGGGGAGGGCACCCGACATTTTGAAGGGAGCATTTGCGGCGATGCGTCCATTGAGGGTTCTCGTGGCCGACGACCATCGGCTGATCCTGGAAGCGATCCAACTCGTGCTCGGGGAGGACGAGGGCATCGAGCTCGTCGGTGAGGCCACGGACGGCAGCCAGGTGCTGCCGCTCGTCGGCCGGACGAACCCAGACGTCGTCCTACTCGACCTGAGCATGCCCAAGATGGACGGCCTGACCTGCCTCGACCAGCTACGCAAGCGCTATCCCGACGTGGCGGTGGTGGTGCTCTCCGGACAGGACGATCCCGAGACGATCCGCTCGGCGCTCTCGCGCGGCGCGAAGTCCTTCATCGCGAAGCTCGTCGACCCGCACGATCTGCCCTCCGCGCTGCGGCTCGCCGCGCAGGGGGCGATCTACCGCGCGGTCGAGGACGAGGGGCCGGCCACCGAAGCCGAGGCCGAGAAAGCGGGGCTGACGCCGAGCGAGCAGCGCGTGCTCGAGGCACTCGCACGCGGTCTCTCGAACCGCGAGATCGCGGCTGAGCTGTGGCTGACGCAGCAGACGGTGAAGTTCCATCTCACGAACATCTACCGTCGCCTCGGCGTCGCGAACCGCACGGAGGCCGTCCGGCACGCATTCCAGCACCGGCTGGTGAAGCACCCGTTCTTCGAGCCGGCGGCGTAGCCGGCCCTAGGCGAACCTGAGCTCGACCTCCGGGTGCCTGGACTGCCAGGCCCGGAGGTAGAACGTGAGCTCGAGCCGGGCCTCGCGGGCATCGCGGGCGTCCGGCTGGATCACGTCGAGCGCTCCCTCCCCCGCCTCCGACGGGACACAACCGCCGCGCCGGAGGTCCTCGGCGAGGCGGCCGAGCAGGGAGGTGTCGCTCACGTGCACTCTCATTGTTCGTCGATTATCGGCAGGGCCGGCGCGTGACTACACCTACCGGAAGTAGGAAGTCGCTCGCCGGAGGTCTAGCTCCGAGCGGCGCGACCTAGACCAGGATGCGGAGCGCCGTCTCCGGCGGGCAGCCGTCGTGGACGAGGCGCATGGCGAAGTGGAGGTCGATCTCCACCCGCTTCGCCAGGTACGAGGCCGCGGCCTCGTCGTACCC
>DATDKA010000152.1:0-9052 GCA_036520235.1 Gaiellaceae bacterium | reverse complement strand
GCCGCTGCGGCTCCTGGAGCTTCGACCGACGGTCCGGCAGCGCCGGGGGATCGACCTCGCGCCGCTCGATCTCACCCGGCCCGGCGACACCAGGCTGCTCCAGTCGTTCGTCTGGGCCGACCAGCACGAGCGGCTCGAGCGGCTCGACCGGGCGGTTGCGACCCTTCGCACGGCGCCGCCGACGCTCGAGCGGGGCAACGTGGTCGAGCGACTGCCGGAGCTCCTCGCGGACCGGCTGCCGGGGGCGCTGACGGTCGTCTTCCAGACTGCGGTCCGCGGCTACGTCGACCAGGAGGATTGGAGGCGGATGCTCACCGCGATGGACGAGGCGGGCCGTCGCTTCCCGCTCGCCTTCGTCTCGACCAGCCGCCCAGCCCGGGACGAGCACGCGTTCTGGGGCCTCTGGCTGCGCCTGTGGCCGGACGGCGAGAAGCGTCTGCTCGCACACGCAGGCTTTCACGGCCAGTGGATCGAGTGGCTGGCGTGATCACCTCCGCCGCGAACCCACGGCTCAGGCTCGTCCGACGGCTCGCCTCCCGCCGGCAGCGCGAGCGCCTCGGGCTCTTCGTCTGTGAGGGAGAGGATCTCGTGCAGGCGGCGCTCGAGGCCGGAATCGAGCCCGTCGAGGCTCTCGTGGACGCCGAGCGGCCGCCGGCGGTGCTCGACGGTCTTCGAGAGGTTGAGGCGGTCGAGCCAGGGTTACTCGCTGCCGTCTCCTCACTTGCTCACCCTCCTCGCGTCATCGCCGTCTTCCGCCGGGACGACCTGCCGCAGCTCGATCCGGCCGACCCGCCGGGGGTCGGTGTCTCGCTCTGGCATGTTGTCGATCCAGGCAACGTAGGAACCATACTCCGCGCGGCGGACGGACTCGGTCCGGGGTTCGTGGCACTCTCGCCCGGCTGTGGCGACCCGACCGGCATGAAGGCTCTGCGCGCCTCCGCCGGGGCGATCTTCCGCGTCCCGCTCGGCCGCTTCGACGACGCGCCGCGACCTCGGATCGCGCTGCTCACACGAGGCGGCACGCCGCTTTCCGAGCTCGAGCTGCCGGAGCCCGCGACGTTCGTGTTGGGCGCCGAGCGGGAGGGCCTGCCCGATGAGGTCGCACGCGACTGCGAGTTCGGCGCCACCATCCCGCTCGCGCCGCAGGCGGAGTCGCTGAACGTGGCGATCAGCGCGGCGATCGCGCTCTACGAGCGGCGCCGGCACGCCGGATAGATAGAGTCGTGATGATGGCGAGTGTCGTCGGGCTCTGGACGTCGCCGGCCAAGAACAGCGGCCGGATGGACGCGCGCGACCGCGTGCAGGCGATCGAGGGCCACGGCCTCGACGGCTGCGCCCACGCCCGAGCCGGGACGAAACGCCAGGTGCTGTTCGCATCGGCACAGCACCTCGACGACCTCGACGTCGAGTATGGCCGGATCCGCGAGAACTTCACGATCGACGGCGCCGACGTCCACCAGTGGCCGGTCGGCCAGCGGCTGCGGGTCGGCGAGGCTGAGTTCGAGATCACGATGGTCTGCGACCCGTGTGAGCGGATGGATGCGATCCGGCCGGGCCTCCAGGCCGAGATCGACGGCAAGCGGGGGATGCTTGCTCGGGTCGTCCAGAGCGGCGAGGTCGCCGCGGGCGACGAAGTCCAGCTGCTCTAGTCGCGGCGCCGCGCGACGAAGACGAAGTCCTCGCCGCCGCGATACGGCCGGTAGTCGAACCAGCCGTACACCCGCTCGACCTCGAATCCCGCCTCCGCGACGAGGCGGCGCCACTCGCCGGCGGGGAGCCACGCCAGCCGCATCGTCGACTCGCCCCCGGGCCCGCGAAGGGACAGGGTCAGCGTCCTCGCCTCCTCGTCCCAGTCGGCGCGCTCGAAGATCCCGGGCTCGCGTTCGATCCAGCGTCCGTGGGTCTCCTCGATGTCGTCGCGGCGCGGGGCGAAGACGTCGAAGATCAGCGTGCCGTCTCTGAGGAGGAGCTCCCGCGCGGCGCGCAGCGCCCGCAGCCGCGCCGAGTCGTCGGGAAGGTGAAGGTACGCCCGGAACGGGCAGGTCACGAGCCGAACTCGCTCGTCGACCGGTGGCGCGGAGAGATCGCCCAGCCGCAGGTCGAGCCGGTCGGCCACACCAAGCTCCTCGGCGCGGCGCCGGCAGACCTCGAGCATCCCCTCTGAGGAGTCGACCCCGATTATCTGCACACCGGCCGCCGCCGTCGGGATCGCGATTCGGCCCGTCCCGACTCCGAGCTCGACCACCGGCCCCCGCGACTTTCGCGCCTCCGCCACGTAGAACGGGACGTCTTCCGTCACGCTCCGGCTCCAGGGGTCGTAGAGCTCGGCGATCGGGTCGTACGCGCTCGGTTCGAGGCGCCGACTCGGCGGCGCCGCAGTAGAGGGTGTGCCGGCTTCGCCGGCGCGCCCGCCTACGGCTTCCGAGCCACCCACACGTACTCCGTGCTGGTCTCGTCGAAGGGGCGCCGGTCGAACCCGCCGTAGAGCGCCTCCACCTCCAGGCCGGCCGTGTCGATCAGTCCCAGCCACTCGTTCTTCGTCGCCCACCAGAGCGAGATCGTGTCGCCGGAATCGAGCGTGATGTCGGTGCGGTTCTCGGCCGGAACGTAGTGGAGCGTGTGCGGCACCGGCGTCTCCCGCCGCTGACCGTCCAGCTCGTGCGCGATGTTGTGGTCAAAGGCGAAGACGTTCCAGGCAAAGCGCCCGCCCGGCAGCAGCGAGGCCGCGACGCGCTCGAAGACGCGGCGTCGGTCTTGCCAGGTCGGCACATGCAGGAGCGACCGAAACGGCGAGTAGATCAGCGCTGCCGGCTCATCGAGCTCCAGCTCCTGCATGTCGCCTTCGCGCAGCTCGACGTCGACCCCGGCAGCCTCCACGGCCACCTTCGCCTTCTCGATCATGGCAGCCGAGATGTCGATCCCGATCACGCGCCGGCCGATCGCCTGCGCAACCGGGATCGCGACGCGGCCGGTCCCGACTGCGAGCTCGACGACCGGGCCGTCCGCTTCCTCGGCGAGCGAGACGTAGAACGGAATGTCCTCGACGAGTCCCGCGGACCAGTCGTCGTAGACGGCGGCAAACCCTGCGTAGGGATCCATCGCAGCATTCTCCGTTATCGTGTGGCCGTGGCGATGAGGCGCTTGTCTTCCCCGTTTACCCGGCCCCGGCTCGTGTCCGGGGACCGGCGCTGACGCCAGTACTGCCGATCCGCCGCGACTCGATCCGGGGCCGACTTGGACGCTGAGGCGTACCAGCAGGAGGCGCTCGCCGCCGTCGAGCCCGCGGCCACGCTGGCCGAGCTCGAGGAGGTGCGGATCCGCTACCTGGGCCGCCGCAGCGAGCTGAAACAGGCCCTGCGGGAGGTTCGCGACCGCGAAAGCGGTATGGCGTTGAACGCGGCGCGCGAGGCGATCGAGGAGGCCCTCGAGCGGCGCCACGAGGCGCTCGAGCGCGCCGAGCTCGACCGCACGCTGACCGAGGAGTCCGTCGACGTCACGCTGCCCGGCGAGCGCGCCCCCCGCGGCCACTACCACCCGATCACGCAGATCCGGCGGGCCGTCGAGGACGCGTTCCTCGGCCTCGGCTACCACGTCCGCTACGACCGAGAGGTCGAGACGACCGAGTACAACTTCGACCAGCTCGAGTTCCCGCCCTGGCACCCTGCGCGGTCACCGCGCGCGACGTTCTTCCTCAACGGCGACGTCGTGCTCCGAACCGAGACCTCCCCTTCGCAGATCCGCGAGATGGAGGAGCACGAGCCGCCCATGTACATGGTCTCGATCGGGCGCTGCTACCGGCGCGACACGATCGACGCGACCCACTACCCGATCTTCCACCAGTTCGAGGGGCTCGCGATCGACCGCGGCATCACGCTCGCGGACCTGAAGGGAACGCTGCTCCACGTGATGCGGGCGCTCTTCGGCGAGGACCGCGCCGTCCGCTTCCGCACGCACTACTTCCCGTTCACCGAGCCGTCGATCGAGCCGGACGTCTCCTGCGGGATCTGCGGCGGCAAGGGCTGTCGGACGTGCGGCTACTCCGGCTGGCTGGAGATGGGCGGCGCGGGAATGGTCGACCCGGCGGTGCTGCGGAACGGCGGTATCGACCCTGAGGAGTGGTCGGGCTTCGCGTTCGGCTGCGGCCTCGAGCGGGTCGCGCAGCTGCGCCACAACATCCCGGACATTCGGGTGCTCTGGGAAAACGACCTCCGGGTGCTGAGCCAGTTCTGATGAAGCTCCCGCTGCATTGGCTGAAGGAGTACGTCGCCGTCGAGGCGCCGACGCCGGAGCTCGCAGACCGGCTGAGCATCGCGGCCGCCGAGGTGAAGGGGATCGAGCGCACCGGCGTACCGGACCTCGACGGCAACCTCGGCCTGTTCCGCGTCGGCCGGGTGGTCGAGGCGGGGAAGCACCCGAACGCCGACCGACTGCAGCTGTGCCGGGTCGACGTGGGCGAGGCAGAGCCGAGGCAGGTCGTGTGCGGCGCCTGGAACTTCGGCGCCGGCGACACTGTCGCCGTAGCGCTTCCCGGTGCGGTGCTCCCCGGCGGCCAGAAGCTCGAGCGCGCGAAGCTTCGCGGCACGGTCAGCGACGGGATGATCCTGTCGGAGCGCGAGCTCGAGCTCGGCACCGACCACACGGGCATCCTCGTCCTCGCCGACGGCGACCCAGGCACCCCCCTCACCGACGTCCTGCCGCTGCAGGACGAGGTGCTCCACATCGAGCCGACCGGAAACAGGCCGGACCTGCTCTCCGTCTACGGGATCGCGCGCGAGGTCGCGGCGATCCACGGCCTCGAGCTCGCGCCCGCGCCGGGCCAGGACCCCGAGGGGGTAGGCGACGAGGCCGTCGACATCACGATCGAGGACTACGAGGGCTGCCCGCGCTACATCGGGCGGCTGTTCCGGGACGTCTCGATCGCGCCGTCGCCGATCTGGCTTCGAGCGCGCCTCCACGCGGCCGGCATGCGGCCGATCTCGAACGTGGTGGACGTCACCAACTACGCGATGCTTGCGCTCGGGAACCCGCTGCACGCCTTCGACCACACGACGCTGGCCGGCGGCAGGATCGTCGTACGGCGTGCGAGGCCGGGAGAAAAGCTCCGGACGCTCGACGGCGTCGACCGCGAGCTCGATCCGTCAGATCTCGTGATCGCCGACGCCGAGCGCGCGATCGCGCTGGCCGGGATCATGGGCGGCGAGGAGACGGAGGTCGCCGACTCGACGACCGAGGTGCTGCTGGAGGCGGCGAACTTCGAGCCGTACGGCCTGCTGCGCACCTCGGAGCGCCTGAAGCTCCGGACGGAGGGCTCCAACCGCTGGGAGAAGGGCGTCGACCCGTACCTCGCCGGGCAGGCGGCGGCGCTGGCGACCGAGCTGATCGTCGACCTCGCGGGCGCGCGGTGGGTGGGACATTCGGACGTCCAGGGCGACCTGCCGCCCCGGCCGGTGATCGAGCTCCGACCGGCGCGGGCGCCTGCGGTCGTCGGGCTCGAGCTCCCGCCCGAGGAGCAGGCCGAGATCCTCCGCCGGATCGAGTTCGACGTGGAGAACGGGACAGTGACGGTTCCGACATTCCGCGCCCGCGACGTCACCCGTGAGATCGACGTCGTCGAGGAGGTCGCGCGGTTCCGGCTCGACGAGGTGCCGTTCACGCTGCCGCTCCGGCGCCACATGACCGGGGCGTTGACGCGGGCCCAGCGTCTCCAGCGGACGATCGAGGATGCGCTCGTCGGTGCCGGGTTCTGCGAGGCGTACACGCCGACGCTTGTCCCCGCCGCGGCCGCGCCCGACGGGATCCGCCTGCCGGAGCCGATGACCGAGGAGCAGGCCGTGCTGCGGACGTCGCTCCTCCCGGGAATGGTCGACGCGGCGGAGCGGAACGTCGCCGCCGGCAACGAGCGCCTCGCGCTCTACGAGATCGGCCGGATCTTCCGGCCCGACGGAAAGCTGCCCGACGAGCACGTGCATCTCGGCGGGATCGTCGAGGGCGGCTTCGCGCGGGCGAAGGGCGCGGTCGAGAGCGTGTACGACGCGATCGGCGCGTCGTCCCGCAACGAGCGGACGACGGAGAGCTTCCTCCATCCGGGCAAGGCGGCGCGAACCGACGAGGGCTGGCTGGGCGAGCTACATCCGACGCTGATCGAGGGCGTCTGGGGCGCGTTCGAGCTCGATCTTGACCTGGTCATCGCCGCTGCGCCCGGAGACGCGCAGTACGAGGACGTGGTCACCTTCCCGCCGGTGAAGCAGGACCTGGCCTTCGCGGTGGACGAGGCGGTCTCGGCAGGCGAACTCGTCGGAGTGGCGCGCGAGGCAGTGCCGGAGTTGCGCGAGATGACGCCGTTCGACGTCTACCACGGCGAGCAGGTCGGGCCCGGGCGAAAGTCGATCGCGTTCCGCGTCGTGTTCCAGGCGGCCGACCGGACGCTGACCGACGAGGACGCGGCCGGTCTTCGCGGGCGGATCGTCGACGTTCTGAAGGCGAAGTTCGGCGCGGAGCTGCGGGCCTAGAAGTCCGCGTCGGGGCCGAGCCGCGCCGCCAGGGCGCTCATTACCTTGGTCTGGATCTGCGGCTGGTGCTCCATCAGTGAGCGGAAGCTGCGGTCGGTGATCACGAGCGCCCGCACCGGGGAGGTTGCGACGACGGTGGCCGTCCGCGGGCTCTGCTTAATGAGCGAGATCTCGCCGAAGAAGTCGCCGGGCCCTAGCTGGTTGATGCGGCGGTTGCTCTTCTTCACGTCCGCGTTCCCGTCGATGAGCACGAAGAACTCGCGTCCGGGTCTCCCCTGTACCGTCAGCTCCTTGCCCTCGCGGAGGTCGATCTCGTCGGCGATGCCGGCGACCTCCTTGAGCTCCTTCTTCGAGCATTCCGCGAACAGCGGCACGCCCTTGATCAGGTCGACCTTCGCGTCGTGGCGCAGCATGCGTCGATCTTATTCCCCTCAATCCACAAGGCGCACGGAGACGTACTGCCCGGCATGACTCAACGAACCCGAATCGCTCTGTTCGCGGCCGCCGTCGCCGCCATGCTCGTGTCGCCCGCGGCCGCCTTCGCCCAGACCAAGCTGATCGCCGAGGTCGGGCTCAACGACTCCTTCCAGATCTCGCTCCGGACCGCGGCCGGCGCGGCGGTGACGGACATCCCGGCCGGCGCGTACGACATCGAGATCAGGGATCACTCCGACCTGCACAACTTCCACCTCACGGGTCCCGGCGGCGTGAACGTGTCGACGGATGTCGCGTTCATCGGGACGAGGACGGTCCAGGTGACCTTGCAGGACAAAGCCCGCTACACGTTCCTCTGCGACGCTCATCCGACGTCGATGCGGGGGACCTTCACGACCGGCGGAGGGCCGCCCGTCTCGCCGCCGCCGCCGCCGAGGCCGAGGGTGAAGACGCTGACGGCAACGGTCGGCCCTGGGCGCACGATCTCGCTGCGATCGGGCACCAGCCGCGTGAGCCGTCTGAAGGCCGGCCGCTACCGGATCGTCGTCCGCGACCGCTCGTCGTCGCACAACTTCCATCTGCGCGGGCCGGGCGTGAACAAGCGCACCGCCGTCGGGTTCAAGGGGACGGCTACCTGGACCGTGACGTTGCGCCGGGGCCGCTATCGGTTCGTCTGCGACCCGCACGCCGCCGTGATGAAAGGCGGCTTCAGGGTCACCTGAGCGGCGCCGTGGGGCCGGCCGCTACTCGCGGTCGATGAAGGAGAAGCGCCCGAACCGGGCCTTCTCCTTCCCCTCGCGGCCGCGGCGGAACAGGAGGCGCATCGTCGCCCCGATCCCGCCGGCGAGGACGAAGCCCGCTCCGAGCGCGCCCGCGGTGAAGACCGGGAGGTTCGAGCGGAGCTTGGCGTTCACGTCCGTCGCCTCCTTCACCTCGGCGCGCAGCGAGTCCACCGCGTGAGCGAGCTGCTCCCGCTCGGACTCGAGCTCGAGGCGGACCTGCTCCGTCGTGCGGTTATTGGTTGTGGCCATTGCTCTTTAGCGCTTGGGTGGTGAGCTTCGCCTCGTCGATCGCCTGCTCCGGCACGGGCGGGCTGCCCCGCTGCACCTTCTTCATGCCGATGTACCCGAGGACGCCGGTGACGAGGAAGAGGAAGACGGTCACGATCAGGAGCGAAGCCCAGACGGGCAGGAACGTCGCGAAGGCGGCGGCGATCGTGGCGAAGAGGAAGCCGACGCCGTAGACCAGCACGAGCAGGGCTCCCCCGAGGAGCCCGAGGCCGAGGCCGAGCGCGGCAGCCTTCTTCTTGAGCTCGATCTGCGCGAGCTCGATCTCGAGCCGGGCGATCGAGCTCGCGTGCTCGGCCACGCTTTTCGCGGCGGTGCCGACGCTCACGGAAACCTCAGTCTCTTGGGTGGGCATGGCCCCTCCAGTCGATGAATTTGGCGATGGCGATGCCGGCGACGAGCGCGACTCCGACCACGACCACCGCATTCGGGCCGCTCCCGCGCTTCCTCGGCTTCGGGCGATCGGGGATCTGCGGGCGGCTGGGGGCGGCGGGGGCGCCGCTCCCGGCCGGCTGGTTCGTCGGAGCCTGGCCCCGCGCTCGGGCGACGATCAGGCTCGGCTTCAGCTTCCGGAGAAACGCGGCGTCGTCGGAGAGCTCATCGGCCAGCTTCCCAGCGACGCCGCCCTGGGCTGCGGCGCGGTCGGCGACCTCGCGCAGGCGGTCGGCGGCGCGGTCGATCAGCTGGTCGGCCTTGTTCATTTCTTCGCCGGCGGGTCCTCGCCGGTAGCGATCCGGTAGACGCGCGAGGCGGCGAACCGGGCCGCGATTGCAGCGAGCGCACCGAAGGCGCCGTAGATGGCCGTCCACAAGAGCTTGCGGAGCACGCGTGAAACTTACCGCGCTTTCGGGGGCTGGAAACCTATGCTCCGTCTATGCAGTCAGATGCCCGCCCGTTCGGGAAGGCAGACCGGCAGCGCCTAATCGCGAGTCTCGTCTCCCGGCGCCGGATCGGGACGCAGCACGACCTGCTCGGCGCGCTGGCCACCGAGGGGTGCCTGGCGACCCAGGCGACGATCTCGCGGGACATCCGGGAGCTCGG
>DATDKA010000151.1:0-14183 GCA_036520235.1 Gaiellaceae bacterium | reverse complement strand
AGGAGGCCGCCGACCGAGCCTGCGTCCGCGAGCGAACCGTCGTCGCGGCGGCGCGCGTACTCCGGCTCACGCTCCTTGAGCACCGCGACGAGCGGGGCGGCGATGAAGATCGACGAGTACGCGCCGGCGCCGATGCCGACGAGGAGCGCGAAGGCGAAGTCCTTGAGCGTCGCGCCGCCGAAGAGCAGCAGCGCCGTCACCGGCAGCAGTGTGATGAAGCTCGTCGCCAGCGAACGACGGATCGTCTCCCACAGCGACTGGTTCGCGATCGCGGCGAAGCTCGACCGCCGCATCAGCGGGATGTTCTCGCGCACGCGGTCGAAGATGATGATCGTGTCGTAGATCGAGTAGCCGAGCACGGTTAACACCGCGGCCACGGTGGCAGTCGACACCTCCCGCGCGGTCAGCGAGTAGATCCCGACCGTGATCACGACGTCGTGGATCAGCGCCGCGATGATCGGTAGCGCGTACTTGTAGTCGAACCGGAACGAGGTGTAGAGGACGATCAGGAAAAGCGAGACGATGATCGCGATGATCGCGCCCTTCGCGATCTGGCGGCCGAAGCTCGAAGAGACGTTCTCGACGCTGACGATCTGGCCACCGAACTTCTCGCGCAGCTGCGAGGAGAGCTGCTCCTGGCCGCCGCGTGAGAGCTCTTCGGTGCGGAGCTGGAAGCGCGAGTACTTGCCGTCCTGTGCCTGGCCGCGACCCTGGAGCACGGCCTTGCTCTCGCCCAGGTCGCGGACGCCGCTCCGGACCTCCTCGAGCGACCTCGACGGCGCCGTCTGGAAGACGATCTGCGTGCCGCCGCGGAAGTCGATACCGAGGTTCAGGCCCTTGACCGCCAGCGAGCTGATCGCGATCACGACCACGACACCGGAGATCCCTAGCCAGATCCAGCGCCGGCGCATGAAGTCGATCTGGAGCCACTTCGCGCCCTGGGCGCCGGCTGCGCCCATGAAGCGGGGGTTGTCGAACCAGCTGAAGTTGGCGAGCAGGCCGAGCAGCGCGCGCGTCGCCGCGATCGCCGTGATCATCGAGATCGCCGTACCGATCAGCAGCATGAGCGCGAAGCCCTTCACGCTCGACGTCGCTACCGAGAAGAGAACGAGAGCCGTGATCGCCGTGACGACGTTCGCGTCGACGATCGTGTGGAAGCCCTTGCTGTACCCGGCTGCGATTCCGGCCCGTACGGATTTACCCGCACGGACCTCTTCTTTGATTCGTTCGAAGATGACCACGTTCGCGTCGGCCGCGACTCCGATCGTGAGGATCAGGCCGGCGAAGCCCGGCAGGGTCAGCGTGACGTTGAAGAGCAGCAGCGCCGCGTAGAGGAACGCCGCGTAGATCGCGAGGCCGGCGACCGCCACGAGGCCCAGGAAGCGGTAGAAGAGCAGCAGGAAGATCGCGACCAGCAGCAGGCCGCCGATCGCGGCGCGCTTCGCCTGGTCGAGCGAGTCCTTCCCGAGCGTCGCGGAGACGTCGGTCCGGTCGATCTGCTTGAACTCGACCGGCAGCGCGCCGGTCTGCAGGACGAGCGCGAGGTCCTTCGCCTCGCCGACGTCGCCGATGCCGGTGATCTCGGCGCTGCCGCCGGCGATGCCGTCCGGGTTCTGGTTCCAGTCGACGGTCGGCGCCGACTTGATCTCGCGGTCGAGCACGATCGCGAAGCTCTGCAGCGCGGCGTCGTGGCCGACCTGGTGCTCCGCCGCCTGACCGCGGGAGGCCAGGTCGCGCGTGATGTTGTGGAACTTGTCCCCGCCCTTGCCGGTGAACTGCATCAGGACGATCGGGCCCTCCGTCTGGCTGAAGTCCTGCCGGGTGCCGTCGAGCTTGAGGTCCGCGCCCGTCATCTCCGGAACCGGGTGCGTCTTCGAGTCGGGGTCGTACTTGAAGAGGTAGTAGTAGTTCCGCGTCGGCGGCTGCTCGTTCGTCCCCGGGCAGTAGCGCTCGCCGATGCCGCAGTTGAGGATGATCGTCTTCTCCGGCACCGCGAGGACCTCGAAGTTCTTCGGCACTGGCCGGTTGAACTGGGCGCGGTAGGACTGCTTCAGCTGCGCGACCGTGTTCTCCGGCCCCGCCACGACCTTCTTCGTCTTCGGGTTCGCCAGGTAATACTCCGTCGGCGTCCCGTTCTTCGCGCGCGTCTGGATCGCCTTCAGCAGCTTGTACAGGTTCGTCTCCGGGGCCGGCTGCGTGACGAAGCCCTGGCTGACGGCGGTCGGCTCCAGGATGTTCGCCTGGAGGTCGAACAGCCACAGCTGAGCGGTCTTGCCGATGATCTCGAGCGCCTTGCGCGGGTCCTTGACGCCCGGCAGCTGGATCACGATCTGGTCGCTCCCCTGCTTCCGGATCTCCGGCTCCGAGACGCCGAGCTTGTCGACGCGGGCGCGCATGATCTCGACCGAGCGGCTGATGTCGTCCTCGTTCAGGCTGTGGCCCTTCGGCGGCACGGCTTGGAGCACGACCTCGAGGCCTCCCTGGAGATCGAGGCCGAGGTTGACCTTCCGGTGGATCGGCGACTGCGGGATCGCGAGCAACGCGACTCCCACCAGCGCGGCCAGGATCGCCGCCACGAGGGTGAGATGCGAGCGCCGGTCAGACATTGTGCGGAGCCAGGTTAGCCGTCCTTTCGCACGACGCCGCTGATTGCCTGCTTGGCAACACGGACCTCGGTGCCGGGTGCAATCTCGAGCCTGATCTCCTCGTCGTCGACGTCCTTCACGACCCCGAGGATCCCGCCCACGGTCACGACCTCCTCACCCGGCTGGACCTGCGCGATCAGCGCCTGCTGCGCCGCCTGGCGCTGTCGCTGAGGCCGGATCAGGAGCAGCCACAGGACCGCGCCCAGGAGGACGAGGAAGATCAGGGGTCCGGCGTTCATCCGAGGGTCTCCGAAGGTTCGAGGCGGTCGAGGGCGCGGCGCTTGAAGGATGCCAGGTCACCGGCTTCGATCGCTGCCCGCGCATTGGCTGTGACGTCGAGCACGAAGTAAAGGTTGTGCAAAGTTAGGAGGCGGAGGCCGAGGAGCTCCTCCTGGTTGATCAGGTGCCGGATGTACGCGCGGCTGAAACGCGAGCAGGCGGGGCATGGACAGGACTCGTCGAGCGGCCGGTCATCGCGGGCGAATGCGGCGTTGCGCAGGTTCAGGCGCCCCGCCCAGGTGAGCGCGGAGCCAGTGCGCGCGGTGCGCGTCGGGAGCACGCAGTCGAACATGTCGATCCCGCGTTCGATCACCTCGAGGATGCCGGCGGCGTCCCCGATGCCCATGAAGTACCGCGGCTTCGCCTCGGACAGGAGCGGCGCGGCCCAGGCCGTCGCCTCCATCGTCAGCTCGCGAGGTTCGCCGACCGAGAGGCCGCCGAGCGCGTAACCATCGAACTCGAGGGCCGTGATCTCCTCGATCGAGCGCCGCCGGAGCTCGGGGTCGGAGGCGCCCTGGGCGATGCCGAACACGAGCTGTTTCGGCGCGCGCGGCGCCTCACGCTGGCGCCGGGCCCAGGCCGTGGTCAGCCGGACGGCGTCCGCCAGCTCTCCGCGCGGAACGCCCGGCGGCGGGCACACGTCGAGACACATCGCGATGTCCGAGCCGAGGTTCGCCTGGATCCGAGCGACGGACTCCGGCGTGAAGCGCTCCGCCGATCCGTCGTAGACGGAGCGGAACGTGACCCCGTCATCGTCCACGTGGGCGATCGTGTCGCGCAGAGAGAACACCTGGTAGCCGCCCGAGTCCGTGAGGATCGGGCCGTCCCAGCCCATGAAGCGGTGCAGGCCGCCCAGCTCCCCGATCAGCTCGTCGCCGGGGCGGAAGTGCAGGTGGTACGTGTTCCCGAGCAGGATGTGGGCGCCGAGGTCGCGCACCTCGTCAGGGTGGAGCGTCTTGACGGACGCCTTCGTCCCCACCGGCATGAACGCCGGCGTCGGGACCTCGCCGTGGGCGGTCGTCAGCACCCCGGCGCGGGCTGCGCCGTCGGTGGCGGTGACCTCGAAGCTCACAGGATCAGCATCGCATCGCCGAACGAGTAGAACCGGTAGCGCTCGGCGATCGCGAGCTCGTACAGGCGCCTCGTCTCCTCCTCGCCCGCGAACGCCATCACGAGCGCGAGCAGTGTGGACCGCGGCAGGTGGAAGTTCGTCAGCAGCGCGTCGACGCGGCGGAAGTCGAACCCGGGCGTGACGAAGAGGTCGGTGCGGCCGGTAAGCGGTGCGCCTCGGGCGAGCGTCTCGACCACCCGCACGGACGTCGTCCCGACCGCGAGCACGCGATCCGCAGCGCGGATCCCCTCCCACTCCGCCGCGTCGACCTCGTAGCGCTCGCTGTGGATCGCGTGCTCCTCCAGGGTCCCGGAGTCGACGGGTCGGAAGGTGTCGAGCCCTACATGAAGCGTCACGCGGGCCACCTCGAGCCGCGCGAGCAGCTCCGCCGTGAAGTGGAGCCCGGCCGTCGGCGCCGCCGCCGACCCCTCCGCCCGCGCGTACACGGTCTGGTAGCGCTCGGGATCGTCGAGCAGCTCCGTGATGTAGGGCGGCAGCGGCGTCTCCCCCGCCGGCTCGCCTTCGAGCCGCAGCCGCCAGCGGCCCTCGCCGAGCGGCTTCAGCAGCTCGACCGGGCCGAGCCGCATGCCGGGCCGCAGCCGCCGCGACGGTCGCGCCAGCCCCTCCCACACCCCGTCGCCGAGCGGTTCCAGCAGGAGCACCTCGGCCTCGCCGCCACCCGGACGCCGGAGCCGGAGGCGCGCCGGGATCACCCGCGTCTCGTTCACCACGACGAGCTCGCCGCTGAGCTCCTGCGGAAGCTCGGAGAACCGCCGATGCCGCACCTCGCCGGTGGCGCGCTCGAACACCAGGAGCCTCGACTCGTCGCGCCGCTCCGTCGGATGCTGGGCGATCAGCTCGGGCGGCAGCTCGTACTCGAGCCGGGAGGTTTCCATCCGGCAACCACGTTAGTCTTGCGCTATGGACTACAGCGCTGTCGAGCGTGCCAGGGAGCGCCTGGAAGCCGCCGCGAACAACAAGACGCAGCCGGGCGACATCGACGCCGCTCTCGATCGGGCGCGCGCCCAGATCGAGGAGCTCGCGATGCTTTCCGCCCAGCTCGAGGCGTCCCTGCCGGGCAAGGTCGGCGAGGCGGTCCAGGAAGGCATCCGGAACGAGGCGCTGCCCGTCGCGCGTCAGGTCGCGGAGGTCCGCGGCCTCGCGAACCAGACGATCCGGCGGCTGGAGCGGATCGAGGGGGACAACCTCGCCGAGCGCCACGCACGCGTCGACGACCTGGCACTCCTGGTCGACCTGATCACCTCGGGCTGGCAGACGGTCGACGAGCGCCTCACCCGCATGGAGCGAAATCTCCAGCAGAGCGGCGGCGCGATCGTCTACCGCATCGACGACGCGCAGGACCGCACCAGAACGGCTAGCTAGGTCAGCCCGAGGATCACCGCGCAGGTCACGGCCCAGGCGGCGATCGTCGCCAGGATCGGGACGTCCGAGAGGAGGACGTTCTCCGGCTCCTCCCCGAGCTCTTCCCGGTGCATCAGGAGCAGGTAGCGGAAGAGGCCGAAGACCACGAACGGGATCGTCACCATCATCCAGGAGCTGTCCCGCGCGCTGAAGGTGTAGAGCGAGTAGGCGACGATCGTGCAGGCGGCGACGATCGAGACCAGCTGGTCGACGAGCGCGAACGAGTACCCGTCGAGCGCAGGCCGCGTGCCCTCCGCGCCGAGGGCGACGAGCTCGCCGCGCCGCTTGGCGAGCGCCAGGAAGAGCGCGAGGAGGGCGGTGCAGACGATCAGCCACGGGGAAATCCGCACGTCGACGGCGTCTGCGCCCGCCACGGCGCGGATCACGAACAGCGCGGCGATCGCCATCACGTCGATCAGAACGATGTGCTTCAACCCGAGGCTGTAGGCAGCCTGCAGCGCCAGGAAGCCCGCCATCAGCGCGAGCGCGCTCCAGCCGAACCGGGCGGCGATCGCGATCGCGACGATCGCGAGCATCGCCGAGACCTTCAGCGCGCGGTCGGCACGAAAGGCGCCGCTCGCGACGGAGCGGTAGCGCTTGACCGGATGCAGCCGGTCCTGCGGCGCGTCCCGCACGTCGTTGAAGAGGTAGGCCGCGCTCGAGGCCGCGCAGTAGGCGACGAAGATCGCGATCGCCTGCCCCCAACGCTTGGGGTCGTCGAACTCCGCGGCGAAGAGCAGGCCGGCGAACACGAGCAGGTTCTTCGTCCACTGGCGCGGACGAAGCGCGGCGAAGATCCCCTCCGACTGGTCTGCGGCGGCCGGCGCCGCACGCGCGACTGGCTCAGCGTCCCCCATCGACGGGAGTTTGCGGGAGAACGAGTGTGAACGTCGTCCCCTGGCCCGGCGTCGATTCGAGCAGGATGCGCCCGCCGTGCGCAGAGGCGAGCTCCCGGGCGATCGCCAGGCCGAGGCCGGTGCCGCCGCCGTCGCGGGAGAAGAACGGCCGGAAGATCCGTTCCTGCTCGTCCTGCGGGATTCCCGGGCCGGAGTCCTCGACCGCGACCGCCACGTCGCCGTTTGCCTGCTCCAGCGCTAGCTCCACCCGTCCGCCGTCTGGTGTCCAGCGGAAGGCGTTCGAGAGCAGGTTCGAGATGATCTGGAGCACGCGGTCGCCGTCGGCGACGATCACCGGCCGCGCCTTGATCTCGCTCGTGTAGTCGATCCCACGTAGGCGGGCCTGCTCGGCGAAGCTCGTGTACGCCTGCTCGAGGAGCCGCGCCATGTCGACCTCCTCGTTGCGGAGCGTGAACCGCCGCGTGTCGAGCTTGGCCAGGTCGAGCACGTCGTTGACGAGGCGCTCGAGCCTAGCCGCCTCGGCGGCGATCACCTCGAGCGAGGCGGCGCGCGAGGCGGGATCCTCCGCGACGCCCTCGCGCAGCGCGTCCACGTGGCCGCGGATCGCGGTCAGCGGCGTCCGCAGCTCGTGCGAGACGGTCATGAGGAAGTTCCGCTCCAGCTCGTCCGCCTCCCGAAGCCTGGTGGCCATCTGGCCGAACCGCTGAGAGAGATGCCCGATCTCGTCGCGGCTCGCGACGACGGGCACCTCGACGTCGTAGTGGCCCTCGGCGATCTCGTCCGCGGCGTCGGCGAGCGCCTCCACCGGCTTCGTGATCCGACGGCTGAGGTACCAGGCGAGGGCGCCCGCGACCAGTAGCCCGACGACTCCTGCCAGAGCGAGCCGTCGGATCAGCGTCAGCCAGCGCTCGCGCAGCTCGGCCGTGGGCTTGGCGACGATCAACGCGCCGAAGTACGGCTCCCGCTTGCCCAGGCGAAGTGGCACCGCGACGGCGAGGAACTCGCGACGCGCGTCGGGCGGGGTGAACTCGAACGTGCGCACCCGGCCGTCGTGCCACTGGACGATGTCCGCGGGCAACGGGCGCAGGCCTGAGTGCTGGTTGAAGAAGATACGCGTGCCCGCGTAGTAGAGCCGGCTCCCGCTCGACTCCTCGAGGCGCTTGGTGGCGAGCGGCACCGGCTCCCGCCCGGGGGGCGCCTCCGCCACGCGTTTCGCCTGCAGCGCGTAGAGGCTCGTCAGCCCGCGCGCCTCACGTCGGAGCTCGGCCCGCAGGCGGTCCTGTGTGTACTCCTGGAACAGGCCGATCGAGATGACCGTCGAGACGATGCCGGCCAAAGCGGCGCCTGCCAGGAAGAGGGCCGGCAGGCGGAAGCGCAGTGACATCAGAGGCTCTTTCTAGGCGCTGACCGTGTCCTTCGACGCGTCCTTTGCGGGCGCGGCCTTGTA
Organism: Gaiellaceae bacterium; assembly: GCA_036520235.1. Taxonomy (GTDB): domain Bacteria; phylum Actinomycetota; class Thermoleophilia; order Gaiellales; family Gaiellaceae; genus JACDAN01. The sequence continues at coordinate 6,422 of DATDKA010000151.1, read as the reverse complement.
GCCCACGCCCCACACGGTGACGATCGGCGAGGCCTCCCCGAGCTTTCGCCGCAGCTGTCGGATGTGGACGTCCACCGTCCGCGTGTCACCCGCGAACGTGTAGCCCCATACGCGCTCGAGCAGCTGGTCCCGGGTCAGCACGAGACCGTTGTGGTCGAGCAGCTCCCAGAGGAGGTCGAACTCCTTGGGCGCCAGCTGGACGTCCTCGCCGTCCACCTGCACCTCCCGCCGGCCGGCGTCGACGAGCAGCGAGCCGTGGCGGATCTGCGTCGTCTTCTGCTCCCGGCGTTCGGGCGTCGCCCGGCGGAGGATCGACTTGACGCGCGCGACGAGCTCGCGCGGGTTGAACGGCTTCGTCAGGTAGTCGTCCGCGCCCACCTCGAGCCCGACGATCTTGTCCACGTCCTCGTCCCGGGCGGTCAGCATCAGGATCGGGACGTCCGAGCGCTGGCGGATCCGGCGGCAGACCTCGATCCCGTCGATGTCCGGGAGCATCAGGTCGAGGACGATCAGCGAGGGCGACGCATTCTCGGCCTTCGTCAGCGCATCGCGGCCGTTCGGCGCCACCTGGACGTCGTACCCGGCGTTGCGCAGGTACATGGCGACGAAGGAGGCGATCGAGGCCTCGTCTTCGACGACCAGGACGGTGTGCGCGTCAGCTCCTGCCATCCGCGCCTCCCAGGATGCCAGGACCCCCGGTTAGCCGCGCTTGGGCGCGGCTGGCGAAGGAGGCGGCGACGGCGCGCGCAGCTCGACGCGGGTCCGCTCGTCGGGCAGCGACTTGTAGGCCTCGTCGTTCAGCGAGTAGGTGCCGTCGAAGAAGATCCCAGCCGAGGGGTTGCCGAGCCCGTCGATGTAGGCCTCGCCCCGTCCGACGGCCGAGAAGTTGAGCCCCTTGCCGTTCAGCTTGACCGTGACGCGCCGGTCGTCTGCGACGCGGAACCGGATGCCCGCGCCGGTGTAGACCGTCCCCTGTGCCGTCGCCTCGCGCGTCTCCCAGCCCCGCACGACCGCCGTCGTCGTCCCCGTCGACGACGCAGTGACGGTGACCTTGCCGCGGTTGAGGCGGCCGATCAGGCTGCCGCGGAACTTGAGCGTGAGCTGGCCGCGCCCGTCGCGGACGGTGAGGGTTCCGTCCTCCATCGGACCACGGGCGGCGGCCGCAGCCGTCGCCGCCACGAGGGTGGCGAGACTGAGGCAGAAGAAGACAACCTTCGGCGGGCTCACAGGGGAAGTATCGCCACCCCGGGTATGACTTCGTTGAGTGATTTGTAAGGAATGGGTTTAGTTGAGCGAAGTCGCCGACTTCGGCGCGATCGTGCTCGTCGTCGCGGGGGGACTGCTGCTCGCGGTCGTCGCAACGCGATTGAACGAGCGGTTTCCGGTGCCGGAGCCGGGGATCTTCCTCGTCCTCGCCGCGATCGCGTCCGATGTGTTCCCCGGCCTCGCCAACGCCCTCAGCACACAAGAGGTCGAGCGAATCGGCGTTGTGGCCATCATCGTCATTCTTTTCAACGGAGGAACGCTCGTCGGCTGGCGGCGCTTCCGGGTCGCCGCCGTCCCGATCTTCACGCTGGGCGTGCTCGGCACCTTCGCAACGGCCGGTGTGATCGCCGTCGCCGCGCACTTCCTGTTCGACTTCTCCTGGATCACGGCGGGGATCCTCGGCGCAGCGTTGTCGCCGACCGATCCGGCGGTGATGTTCTCCGTGCTCGGAGACAAGGAGATCCGCGGCCGGGCCGGCACGATCCTCGAGGGCGAGTCGGGCGTGAACGACCCGGTCGGGATCGCGCTCATGATCGGCATGCTCGAGCTGGCCAAGGACGCCGATGCGTCGTTCTGGATCGTCGTCGAGGAATTCGCGCAGGAGATGGCGATCGGCCTCGGGTTCGGGTTGCTCGGCGCCGCCGCGCTGAGGCCGCTGCTGCGCTTCTCACTGCCGAACGCAGGCCTCTACCCGATCCGCGCGCTCGCGGCGGCCGGCGTGATCTACGGCGCCGCCTCCGTCGCCAGCGGCTCCGGGTTCCTCGCCGTCTTCGTCGCCGGGATCCTCCTGGCGGACGCCGACGTTCCCGAGCGGGAGGAGATCGTCCGCTTCCACACCACGCTCGCGAGCCTCGCCGAGGTGGTCGTCTTCGTCGCCCTCGGCCTGACGATCGACGTCACGAACCTGCTCGGCAGTTCCCGGCTGTGGGAGGGGCTCGTGCTCGCCGTCGTCCTCGCGTTGGTCGCGCGGCCGCTCGCGGTCGGGCCGCTCCTCCTGCCGATGCACCTGCGCCCCAGAGAGCGCTTGTTCGTGACCTGGTGCGGCCTTCGCGGCGCCGTCCCGATCCTGCTCGCAACCTTCGCACTGCTCGAGGCGGCCGACGAGGCCGAGCGGATCTACGACATCGTCTTCGTCGTCGTCGCCTTCTCGGTGCTGGTCCAGGGCTCCACCGTGCCGTTCGTCGCCCGGCGGCTGGCTATCCCGATGCGGGATAGCTGAAGAACCCCTCGCCGCTCTTGCGGCCTAGCGTGCCTTCGCTCTGCATCCGGACGAGCCGCTCCGGCGGGGCCATGCGGTCCTCGCCCAGGGCGGAGTGGAGCGCCTCCGAGGCGTGGACGTGGATGTCGATCCCGACGAGGTCGAGGAGCGCGCACGGCCCCATCGGCCAGCCCGCGCCGTTCGTCATCGCCTTGTCGAGATCCTCGGGCGAGACGCCCGCCTCGTCCAAGACGCGGACGCAGTCGTTCAGCAGCGGGATCAGGATCCGGTTGACGATGAAACCGGGGGTGTCGTTGCAGCGGACGGGCTGCTTGCCCCCGGCTTCGGCCCACGTGTAGGCTGCGTCCACCGCCTCGTCGGAGCTCCGGTCCGTGCGGACGATCTCGACGAGCGGCAGCACCGGGGCGGGGTTGAAGAAGTGCATGCCGATCACGCGCTCGGGCCGCTCCAGCCCCTCGGCGATCTTCGTCACCGAGAGCGCCGAGGTGTTCGTCGCCAGGATCGCCTCGGGCCCAGTGATCCGCTCGAGCTCCGCGAACAGCTCCCGCTTCGGCTCGAGCTCCTCCACGATCGCCTCGATCACGAGGTCGCATCCGGCCAGAGCCTCCAGGTCGGTCGTCAGCGTCAACCGGCCGAGCGCCGCGTCCTTCTCGTCCGCGGACATCCGCCCGTTCTCCACGGCCCGGCCCAGGTAGCGGTCGATCGTCGACCGGGCGCGCTCGTTCAGCTCGTCCGACACCTCGCGGCCAACCGTGTCGTGCCCCGACTGCACGCTGACCTGGGCGATCCCCGCGCCCATCGTCCCGAGCCCCACCACGCCGACACGACGAATCTCCACGGCGCGGGAGCCTACTGGGGGAGGCGCCCTGAGGAAGAAGACGCCGCCCGGGCGCGTCTAGAACGAATGGCACGAAGACGGATCATCTTGGGACTGGCGCTGGCGGGCCTCGTCGTTCTCGCTCTCGCGGGTGCGACCGTGCAGCTCGTGCGCGGCGAGCGGCCGGTCCTGCTGGCGGCCTAGCGGCGGGCCGCCGGCCCAGTCGGGCCCCTGTGCGGCCCAGGGGCCCGGTCTGTCTGCCCGAGCGAGGTCCTCCTCGCTCAGGCCGCGCCCTCGATCAGACGGCGCGCGGCGGTGAACTGCTCGTTCGTCAGGCGGATGTGTGAATGGCGCCAGAGCGACTGCGGGAAGACCCCGGCCTCCTCCACCGCCGGCGCGTCGTGAAGGTCGGAAACGGCGGCGAGCGGCCGGATCGGAAACCGCCACGCCCACCGCTCCTTCTCTGGGTCGTGCTCCGGCACGCCGGTGATCTCCACGACCGCGAACACCGCCTGCCAGACGGCCGCGTAGAGGATCGCGAGCTCGCCGGCCTGCACCGCCGGCCGCCGCGACGACGAGTGCGCCGCGATGGCAAGCGGGTCGACCTCCGCCGGCAAGGGGCGGTCACCGCGGCCGCGGACGAGCAGCCAGCGGGTCAGAGACGCTCGACGACGCCGGCGATCGCCTGGCCGAAACCGATGCACATGCAGGCGACCCCGTAGCGCTCGTTCCGGCGCTCGAGCTCGCCGAGCAGCGTCGCCGTCACCCGCGCGCCGGTGGCGCCTAGCGGATGGCCGAGCGAGATGCCGCCGCCGTTCGGGTTGACGTCGGCCCACCGGTCCTCGAGGCCCGTGTCCCGCATGAACTGGAGAACCACGGACGCGAAGGCCTCGTTGACCTCCACTACAGCGATGTCGTCCCAGCTCAGGCCAGCGCGCTCGAGCGCCTTCCGGCAGGCCTCAGGGTTCCCGTGGAGCATCCGGTACGGATCGACGCCCGAGAGCCCGAAGGAGACGAAGCGGCCGCGCGGCTCGAGCTCCAGTCTCGATGCCGCCTCCTCCGAGGCGACGAGCACTGCCGCAGCACCGTCGCAAATTTGGCTCGAGTTGCCGGCGGTGACCTTGCCCTCCGGGAGGAAGGCGGGCGCGAGCGCCGCGAGCTTCTCCGCCGAAGTGTCGCGCCTCGGCGTCTCGTCGACGCCCACCAGCGCGCCGACGTGCGGGTTCATCACCTCCACCGGGACGATCTCGCGCTCGAAGCGACCTTCGTCGATCGCGGAGAGCGCACGGCGATGCGACTCGAGCGAGTACGCGTCGAGCTCCTCGCGCGAGAGCCCCCACTCCTCGGCGATCACCTCGGCCGAGATTCCCTGCGGGACGATCTGCCAACGGTCGGTGAGGAGCGTGGAGAGATCGCCGCCGTTCGACCCCATCGGGACGCGCGACATCATCTCGACGCCGGCCGAGACGACGACGTCGAGCTGCCCCGACCAGATCGCCGAAGCGGCGTTGAAGTTCGTCTGCATCGAGGAGCCGCACTGGCGGTCGACCGTGGTCCCGCAGACCGTCTCCGGCCAGCCGGCAACCAGCGGAGCCATTCGGCCGATGTTCCAGCCCTGCTCGCCGATCTGAGTGACGCAGCCCATCTGGACGTCCTCGACCTCCGCCGAATCGAGGTCGTTGCGCTCGACGAGGCCGTTCAGCACCTGTGCGGCCAGCTCGTCGCCGCGAATCTTCGACAGCACGCCGTCGCGCTTGCCAATCGGGCTGCGGACGGCGTCGACGATCAGCGCGTCAGGCATCCACCACAGAGTAAAGCCGCCACTCGCCCGGGACGCCCTTCAGCTCGTGCGTTCCACGTTCCACGAACACGAGGCCCGAGCCCGCGACAAGGTCTTTCACGGTGCTCGAGACCAACACCTCACCGGGCTGCGCCAGGGCAGCGACCCGGGCGCCGGTATGGACGGCGATGCCCGCGACCTGCCCGTCGGTCAGCTCGACCTCTCCCGTGTGGAGGCCTGCTCTCACCTCCAGCCCGAGGTCCGCGACAGCCTGTTGGATGGCCCGTCCGCACCGGACGGCACGAGCGGGGCCGTCGAAGGTGGCGAGGAAGCCGTCTCCTGCGGTGTCCACCTCCCGGCCGCGGAAGCGCTCGAGCTCCCGCCGCACCATCCGGTGGTGCTGCTCGAGCAGCTCCCGCCAGCGGCGGTCGCCCAGCTCAGAGGCGCGCTCGGTCGAAGCGACGATGTCGGTGAAGAGCACCGTCGCGAGCACCCGGTCGCTCGCGGGTGCGGGGCGGCTCCCGGTGAGGAAGTCCTCGACCTCGTCGACGAGCTCGTCGACGTCGCCGGCCCAGATCAGGTGGTCGTTGCCGGGAAGCTCTACGAGCTTGGCGCCCGGGATCTGACCTGCGATCCACCGCGCTTCCTCGAGCTTTACGTCGAGGTCTCCCTCGCGTTGGAGCACGAGCGTCGGAACGCTGATCGTCGGCAGCGCCGGGCGGACGTCGATCTGGCTGTTCATGCGCAACAGAGCGACGGCGGCGCCCGGGCTTGCGCTGCGACGGAGGTACGCGACGGCGCGCCGGCGGAACGCCTCGTCGGCGCTCGGCGCCAGGACCGAGATGTCCATCTCGCCGCCCCAGCTCCGCTCCGTCGCCTCGATCTCGGCCGCGCGCGCCTCCGGCGTGGGCGCCCACGGATAGTCGGGGCTCCAGAGCCGCTTCGCGTAGATCGCGTGCGTGACGAGGGCGTGGGTTCGGGCCGGGTAGGTCGCGGAGAAGAGCACGCTCATCAGGCCGCCCTCGGACGAGCCGAACAGGGCGGCGCGATCGGAGCCTGCAGCGTCCATGACCGCGCGAACGTCGTCCATCCGCTGTTCCAGCGTCGGCAGTCGATCGAGGGCCACGGGATCCGACATGCCGGTTCCGCGCTTGTCGAACAGGATCAGCCGCGAGAAGGACGCGAGCCGCTCGTAAAAGGTCGCGAACGGCTCGTACGGGCGCGAGAAGATCGTGCTGATGTGGAGCGGGACGAATACGAGGTCGATCGGCCCGTCCCCCAACACCTGGTAGGCGATCGACAGCTCTCCACTGCGCGCGTACTCGACGATCTGCGGCTTC
>DATDKA010000150.1:0-51120 GCA_036520235.1 Gaiellaceae bacterium | reverse complement strand
CAACTACGCGCAGACGCTCGAGCTGCTCGAGCTCCACGGGGTCGAGGCCGAGGTCTTCGGGTCGCACGGCGGCCGCGCGGCGCTCGGCAAGGCCCGCGCGCTCACGTCCCGGCTGGGCGCCCTCCGCAAGTGGGCGCGAGGGCGCAACTTCGACCACGCGCTCGCCCACGGCTCCCACGAGCTCACGATCACGGCGCGGCGGCTCGGGGTTCCGAGCTCGACGACCTTCGATTACGAGTTCGCGTGGCTCCAGCACCAGCTGGGTCTTCGCGCGGCCACGCACGTCGTCGTCCCGGACGCGATCCCGCCGGAGCGGCTCGCGCGGTACGGGGTCCGCCCCCCGAAGCTGAGGCAGTACCCCGGCCTGAAAGAGGAGTACTACCTGGCCGACTTCGAGCCGGACCGCTCGCTCGTCGAGCGCCTTTCGCTCGACCGCGAGCGGATCCTCGTCGTCGTCCGCACGCCACCCGACGTCTCCCTCTACCACCGCCGATCGAACCCGCTCTTTCCGCAGCTCCTGCGCCACCTCGGCGAGCAGGAGAACGTGCACGCCGTGGTGCTGCCGCGAACGAAGGAGCAAGGCACCTACGTCCGCACGCTCGAGCTGCCGTCGGTGATCGTCGCGGAGCGCGCCGTCGACGCGCAGAGCTTGATCGCGCTTTCGGACCTCGTCGTCTCGGCGGGAGGGACGATGAACCGGGAGGCCGCTGCGCTCGGCGTCCCCGTCTACACCACCTTCGGCGGGCGCCTCGGCGGCGTGGACGAGGAGCTGATCCGACAGGGCCGGCTGGTGCCGATCACCGACCCGCGCGCAATCCCGCTCGCGAAGCGGGACTCAGCCGGTCGAGAACGGATCCGGCGCGACCCGGCCGAGCTCCTCGAACTGCTCCTCGCGCCCTAGCGCGCTCCGTACCGGCGCCTTCACCATCGTCGAGAGCCGCGAAACGGCGTCGAGCGTCTCCCCGTCGCGAACCAGCACCTCGAGCGCCGCGAGCTCCTCGTCGAGCCACGCTGCGGTGATCGGAATGCGTCGCGCACGCCGGATCTTCGCGTGGCCGGTGTCGGCGATCTCCTCGTCCGCGCCCCACAGCTCCTCGTGGAGCTTCTCCCCCGCCCGCACGCCGATGAACTCGATCGGGACCTCGCGCTCGGGCTCCTTCCCCGAGAGGCGAATCATGTCGCGCGCCAACTCCAGGATCGAGACCGGCTCGCCCATGTCGAGAACGAAGATCTCGCCGCGGCCGCCGATCGCGCCCGCCTGGACGACGAGCGAGGCAGCCTCCGGCGTGGTCATGAAGTAACGGGTCATCTCGGGGTGCGTGATCGTTACGGGCCCGCCCTTCGCGATTTGGCGGCGGAAGATCGTGATCACGCTGCCGGCCGAGCCGAGCACGTTGCCGAACCGGACGGCCACGAACCGCGTCGGCACGTCCTCGCGACTTCCGTACGCCTCGACGATCCACTCGCAGAGCGCCTTGCACTGGCCGTAGACCGCGCGCGGGTTCAAGGCCTTGTCGGTCGAGATCAGGACGAAGCGTTTCGCGCCGAACTCGACCGCCGTGTCGGCGACCACCTTCGTCGCCAGCACGTTGTTCCGCACCGACTCGAGCGGGTTCGCCTCCATCAGCGGGACGTGCTTGTAGGCGGCAGCGTGGAAGACGACAGCGGGCCGGTACCGCTCGAAGACGTGGCGCATCCGGGTCCGGTTCGAGACGTCGGCCAGGACCGGGATCGAGGCCGTGAAGTCGCGCTCGTCGACGAGCTCGCGCTCGATCTCGAAGAGCGGCGTCTCGCCCTGATCGACGAGGACGAGGCGTCGGGGTCGCGCGCGCGCGATCTGCCGGCAGAGCTCCGAGCCGATCGAGCCGCCCGCGCCCGTCACGAGCACCGTTTCGCCCTCGAGGTACTTCGAGATCGCCTCGAGGTCGACCTCGACGGGCTCCCGACCCAGGACGTCCTCGACTTCGATCGGCCGGATCCGGCCCGCGAGGTTGTCGTCGTCCGAGATCAGCTCGTAGAGGCCCGGCAGCGTCTTGACCGGGACACTCTCGCGTCTCGCGACCTCCACGATCTTCTGGCGGTCCTCACCGGAGGCGGAGGGGATCGCGATCAGGAGCTCGTCCGGACGGTTGTCCCGCAGGACGTGCGGCAGCTCCTCGGTCGTCCCGAGCACCCGCACGCCGTGCACGCGGAGGTTCTTCTTGCGCGGGTCGTCGTCCACCAGACCGATCGGGGTGTAGCCGAGTTGCCGCGACCGTTGCATCTCGCGGATCACGAGCTGACCCGCGTCGCCGGCGCCGACGACGATCACCTCCTTGCCGCGCGCGACGAACCTCGACGGCGTCGGGCGCTCGAAGATGCTGCGGGCGAGGAGGCGCGTGCCTGCGACGAAGCCGAGCAGCAACACGAAGTCCATCAGGACGACGCCTCGCGGTAGCCGGCGCTCGAAGGGGTCGGTGAAGTAGACGGCCAGCGCGGCCAGAGCCGACGCGACGAGCACGCCCAGCGCGGCCCGCCAGATGTCCCGCGTCGAGACGTAGCGCCACCAGCGGTTGTAGAAGCCGAAGGCGATGAAGACGGCGAGCTTGATCCCGACGACCAGGATCGTCGTTCGCAGCAGGGCGTCCCCGAACCGCGGCGGGACGTTGAAGTCGAAGCGAAGCTGGAAGGCGAGGTACCAGGCGGCCGCGATCAGCGCGGCATCCGCCACCAGCTGCCAGAGCCGATGGCGGTTCAACGGAAAAGTCACCCGACCCCCACGCCGACCGCAGACTTCACCGTCTCCACCACACGCTCCTGCACGTCCACCGGGATCCCGGGCCAGAGCGGGATCGAGAAGTTCTCCTCCGCGGCCCGCTCGGTCTCCGGCAGCGACCCGCGCTCCCAGCCGAGGAAGCGAAGCGCGGGCTGGAGGTGGAGCGGCGTCGTGTAGTAGGTCGCGGAGGCGATCTCGGCCGAGGCGAGCGCCTCGCGGATCCGATCTCGCTCCGGCGAGCGACAGACGAACAGGTGGTAGACGTGGCCGGTCTCGTCCTCGGGCAGCTGCACCAGCTCGCCGAGCCCGAGCTCCGCATACCGGGCCGCCGCCTCGCGGCGGCCGCGCGTCCACTCGTCCAGCCGGGTGAGGAAGAGCCGGAGGAAGGCCGCCTGCAGCTCGTCGAGGCGCGAGTTGTAGCCGATGAACTGGAAGTCGGTCTTGTCGCGGGAGCCGTGGAAGGCGAGCATCCGGACGCGGTCGGCGAGGTCGGCGTCGTTCGCGGCGACGAGGCCGCCGTCCCCGAGGCCGAAGAGGTTCTTCGTCGGGTAGAAGCTGAAGGTCGAGACGACCGAGCTCGCGATCCCCGGCGAGCCGAACGCCTGCGCGGCGTCCTCCACGAGTGGCAGCCCGAGCTTCGCCAGCTCCGCGATCGGCGCCGGGCGGCCGAACAGGTGCACCGGCATGATCGCGCGGGTCCGCTCCGTGATTCGGCCCGCCACGTCCTCGGGGTCGAGGTTGAGCGTGACCGGATCGATGTCGGCGAAGACGGGCGTGGCGCCGCGGCGCGCGATCGACTCGGCCGTCGCATAGAACGTGAACGCCGGGCAGATCACCTCGTCGCCGGGCCCGATCCCCATCGCGTCGAGGACGAGCACGAGCGCGTCGGTGCCGTTCGCAACTCCGACGGTGCGCTCCACGCCCAGGTAGGCGGCCGCCTCCTCCTCGAAGGCCGCGACGTTCGGCCCGCGGATGAAGGTGCCCGACTCGAGGACGGCGCGGAACCGTTCGCCGAGCTCTTCGATCAGCGGCGCGTACTGCGCCTTGACGTCAACGAGCGGGATCCTCGGCACGGCGAGTCAGTCTAGACGCGCGCCGATGACGGACTATCGCTGCCGCGATCAGCGCCACGATTGCCAGCACCACGACGTACTCGGCGTACCTGAAGTCGTGGTGGAAGGTCTCCCAGTTCGCTCCGAGCGCGTAGCCGATCCCGGCGATCCCGAAGGCCCAGGCGGCTGAGCCGGGGATCGTCAGGAGCGTGTAGCGGCCGAGCGGCATCCGCACGACGCCTGCCGGGATTGAGATGAACGACCTGATCACAGGCGTGACGCGGCTGATCAGGACCGTGAGGTCGCCAAAGCGCTCGAACCACGCGTCCGCACGGTGGACGTTCTCCGGCGTCAGGTGGAGCAGCCGGCCGCGCCGCTCGATCAGCGGGCGTCCTCCGTAGAAGCCGACCGCCCACCCCAGGATCGAGCCGGTGACGTAGCCGAGCGTCCCCGCGGTCGCCATTGCGACATACGCCCAGCCGTTCGACTCGATCTGGTGGCCGAAGAGGACGACGTTCTGGCCCGCGAACGCTCCGGCGGCGACGGCGCCGGCGTACACCATCACGATCTCGCTCGCGGCGGGGAAGAGCGCGTCGATCAGCATCAGGATGAACACGGCGTAGATCCCGTGGTCGCCGACGAGCGTCGTCAGGGCATCCGTGATCGCGCCGAGCACCGGACCCGAGTCTAGGCGGCGGGCCAGCCGGAGGACGCCGGTCTGTAAAAGTTCTGCAAATCCCACGAAAGTGGCGGGTGCGTAGGGCGAAAACGGGGCATCGTTCGACCTGAGGACGTCCCTATGACCTCGATCGCACAGGAGAAGCTGACCACGGCGCCCGTCGAGCGGGCCGTTTTCGTGACGGACGACGACCGGCGCTCGCGCATTGCCCGGCGACTCGCACTCGCGGCGCTGGCGGTCGCGACCCTGTGGGTGGCCGCGCTCGCCGTCGGGATGCTCGGGCTCGGACGGCTGCCCGGGGTTTCGCTGCCGCTTCCGGACGGAGGCGGCAAGGCGAAGCGGCATGAGCAGCGGCCGGTCTCAACGCCGACCGCCCGGCGCGACTCGGTTCGAGCCGTCGTCCGCGCCGCAAGGGTGAACCGCGCTGCGGTCGTTCGCGCTTCTGCCGTAACCGCGACGACCGCCCTCCATCCTTCCCGCGGGAAGTCACGTTCATCGACATCCCGGACGCGCACGGCTCCTGCACGCCGTCGAGCGGCCGCGCCGGTTGCCGCAACCTCGCCGTCCGCGGCCCAGCCTGCAACCGCTACGCGCGTCGCGCGCGGCCTCGAGCGCCGCGGGCTGACCGCGCCCCCCGGACAGGCACAGAAGGCTGCCGCGCCGACGAAGACTCCGCAGGGTCAGACGAAGACGCCGCAGGGTCAGGTGAAGCGGACCGACGCGACACAGCCCGCGCCGCCTCCGCCGCCTGCACCGCCGGGCCAGCAGAAGCCGGACAAGCCGCCAGCGAAGGCGTAGGCAGGTGCCTGCGCCGGGAGCGCGTACGCGGACCGGTGGGCCTGCGGCGCGATGGACGCTCCTCGCCCTCCTCTTCGTCCCGCTGCTCGTGCTCCTGGCCGTGCAGGGGCTCTCGACCAGGACGACGGGACGCAGCGCGACGCCGCTTCGCACGTCCGAAGGACCGCTCGCCTCGGCGGGGCCGATCCTCGCGTGGGACGGCCACCGGCTGACCTCGCGGGCCAAGTACCCGGGCAAGAAGCTCGCGCTGACCTTCGACGACGGGCCAAACGCTCGCTGGACGCCGCGGATCGCAGCCACGCTCCGCCGGCTCGGCGTCCCGGCGACGTTCTTCGTGGTCGGCAGCCAGGTGGCGCGGCACCCGGACATCGTCCGCAGCCTGGCCGCGGACGGGTTCGAGCTCGGCAACCACACCTTTACCCACGCCGACCTCGCGATGCTGCCGGGCTGGGAGCGCAACCTCCAGATCGGCCTGACCGACAACGCCGTCGCCGGCGCGATGGGCAAGCGCCTCCGGCTCGTGCGGCCGCCGTACTCGGCCACCCCGGCCGCCGTCACCAACCGCCAGGTGGTGCCGCTCGTCGACCTCGCCCGGGACGGCTATGTGATCGCGCTGTCCAACCTCGACGGCGAGGACTGGCGGCGCCCGGGCGCCGCCGAAATCGCCCGCCGCATCACGCCCAAGGGTGAGAACGGCGGGATCGTCCTCCTCCACGACGGCGGCGGTGACCGCTCGCAGACCATCGCCGCACTCGAGCAGGCCGTGCCCCGCCTCCGCGCGCGCGGCTTCGAGTTCGTGTCCGTGTCGGCGCTCGCGCATCTGCCGCCCCAGGACGTCGAGCTGCCGGCCGGCGACTGGGGCCGCGTGAAGGGCCGCTTACTGCTGGGCACCCTCGGTGTCGCCCGCTGGACGACAGGCGCGCTCGCGGCGCTCCTGGCCCTGGTGACGATCCTCTTCGTCGCCCGCATGGCCCTGCTCTTTGCCTTCGCCAATCGCCACGCCCGCACCACGAGGCGCCGGGCGACCGATGAGAGCTTCGAGGAGCCCGTCTCCATCGTCGTGCCCGCCTACAACGAGGCGGTCGGGATCGAGCGCACCGTGCGCTCACTCGTCTCGAGCGACTACCCGGAGTTCGAGGTGATCGTCGTCGACGACGGTTCCACCGACGGCACGGCTGAGCTCGTCGAGGCGCTCCGGGCCCCGAATGTGCTGGTGCTGCGCCAGCCGAACCGCGGCAAGCCCGCGGCGCTGAACCGTGGGATCGAGGCCGCTCGCCACGCGGTGATCGTGATGGTGGACGCCGACACGGTTTTCGAGCCGGGGACGCTCCGCAAGCTCGTCCAGCCGTTCGGCTCGCCCGAGGTCGGCGGCGTCTCGGGGAACACCAAGGTCGGGAACCGGCGCAGCCTGCTCGGGCGCTGGCAGCACATCGAGTACGTGATGGGCTTCAACCTCGACCGCCGGCTGCACGACACGCTGCAGTGCATGCCGACCGTCCCGGGAGCGATCGGCGCTTTCCGGCGCCAGACGCTCCTGGACGTCGGGGGCGTCTCGTCGGCGACGCTCGCCGAGGACACGGACCTGACGATTGCGGTGGGCCGCGCCGGCTGGCGCGTCGTCTACGTCGAGGACGCGCGCGCCTGGACCGAGGCGCCGTCGTCGCTCCGCGCGCTCTGGCGCCAGCGCTACCGCTGGAGCTACGGGACGCTGCAGGCGGTCTGGAAGCACCGGGCGGCGATGTGGCGTCGCAGCGAGAGCCGGATCGGCCGCCGCGGCCTCCCGTACCTCGTGCTGTTCCAGATCACGCTGCCGCTACTCGCGCCGCTCGTCGATCTCTTCTCGCTCTACGGGCTGCTCTTCCTGCAGGTCCGGGAGGTGCTCGCGTTCTGGCTCGTCTTCACGACGCTACAGCTCGGCCTCGGCTGGTACGCGTTCCGCCTCGACGGGGAGTCACCGCGCGTGCTCTGGTCGATGCCCCTGCAGCAGTTCATCTACCGGCAGGTGATGTACCTCGTCGTGATCGAGTCCGTCCTCACGGCGATCCGCGGAACCCCGCTCCACTGGCGGCCGATTTCGCGCAGCGGCGAGGTCGAAGTCCCGAGCTAGCGACGCCGGATGCGGAAGGAGCGCGCCAGGTCCACGCGCCCGATCGCGTTCGTCGCCGTCACCTTGGCCACATACGTGCCCGAGAAGACGACGCGCTTGTTCGGGTAGCGCCCGTCCCAGTTCGCCAGCACCTTACCTGCAGGCGCCTGCGCGTTCCGCACGACGCGGAGCAGCTGGCCGGTCTTCGAGGTGATCGAGATGCTCACCCGCGCCGGCCGCGTCAGCTGGAAACCGATCGTGATCCGGCCACCGCGGTTGCGCCGGACGACAGCCCGTGAAGGCTGGACGGTGAGAAAGCCGAGCGTGTTGTTGAGCGTGAACGAGCGGTCGGCGCTCGACTGCTGGCCCTGGTTGTCGACCGCGTTGACCTGGAAGCGCCAGCGGCCCTCCGGCTCGGCCGCGCCGCCCTGCTTGCCGGTCCAGTCGAACCTGTAGACGCCCGGCCGGCGGCTCCCCTCGTCGATCGTCCGGCCTGCGCCGCCGGGGCCCACGAGCGTCGCGTTGATGCTCGAGGGCCGCACGATCTTGTAGCTCAGCGTCTGGCGGTCGCCTGCGCCGTCGCCGTTCGGTGAGAACGAAAGCTCGGGCGGCGGGGTGTAGACGCCGTAGTAAGTGACGAGCATGGCCTCGGAGACCATCCGCTCCCCGCCGGTGTCCGAGGGCCGGCTGAGCAGCTGCCCGTCGAACGCCATCGTCGAGGAACCGCCGGCGTCGAGCGCCGAGGCGGTCACACAGCCGAGCCGGAGCATCGTCTGTGCGAGCTCGAAGTTCGTCATCCCGGCCGAGTAGCCCGGCCGGCGGCCGTCGACGACGACCATCACGATCCGACCGTCGGCGCGTTGGCCGATGGCTGTTCGCGGGTGCCGGCGGTTCAAGTGGTACGTGGTGAAGTCCTCACCGGCCTGGAAGATCGGCTTGCCGGCGCGGACGAGCACGGGCCCGCCGCCCAGCGCCTCGGGGACGTCACGCCAGTCCGGGCGCAGGATCAGTCGGACCGTCACGAGCTGGCTCGCCGCGGCCTCGATCAGGAGTCGCTGGGCCTGTGACCCACGCGCCGCGAGCACGGCGCCGCCCGGCGGGATGGGCGTACCCCCGCGGCGGTTCTCGGAGACGTACCCGACGAGGTCGGTGTTCGGCGTCGCGGACGGGAACGGCGTCAGCACCGCCTCGACGACACCGCCGGTCGTCGGCGTCGAGGCACCGTAGGCAGGCGTGTAGAGGGTCGTGCCGTTCGGCCCCGGCGGCCGGTTGATCAGGTGCACCGGGCGGCGAGGCCCGAGACCCTGCCAGGTCCCCAACATTGCGATCCGATCGACGCGCAGGTTTCCGCCGGCGTCCACGCCCGCCATCGAGCGCTTCGGGTGCGGCGTCGACTTCAGGACGCCGTCCTGGATCAGTCCACTGGAGGGGATTCCATCCGCCCAGGTGAAGAGGTCGCCGTTCACCCCTGCCGTGGTCGAGCTGGCCGCGGCGCGGCGCTCCATCGACGTCACGCGCTCGCGGCCGAGGACGGCTCCGTTCGAGAGCACCGGCTGGAGCTTGTACAGCGGGCCCGTCGGCTTGGGCGCGGTCAGGATGTGCAGCCGCATCGGGCCGAAGCGGGTGAACGTGAGGCGCTTGTCGTACGTCACGCCCGGCATCAGCACCTGCGGCGCGGCGGCGGCAGGCGCCGCGAAAACGCCTGCAAGCAGGCACATAATGAACGCTCTACGCAGCACGACCCGAGAGCCAGGCTACCCAAAGATCCTGCGCTTTACACGATTCGTACATCGGTAGGCTCAGAGCGTGGAGAGCGCGATCGAGGTCCGGAGTCTCGTCCGGGAGTTCAAGGGCGGGATCCGGGCCGTCGCGGGCATCGACCTCGACGTGGCCCCCAGCGAGGTCTACGGCTTCCTCGGCCCGAACGGGGCCGGGAAATCCACCACCGTCCATATGCTCACGACACTGCTCCCGCCTACCGCAGGCACCGCGACGGTCGGCGGCCACGACATCGTGCGGGAGGGGCCGGCAGTCCGGAAGACGATCGGCGCGGCGCTCCAGGAGGCGGCGCTCGACCCGCTGCTGACGGGGCGCGAGCACCTGAAGCTGCAGCTCGCCCTGCACGGGATCAGGGGCGTCGGGCGCGACGAGCGGACGAACGAGCTGCTCGAGCGGGTCGGCCTCAGGAACGCCGCCGACCGGAAGATCGGCGGCTACTCGGGCGGGATGAAGCGGCGCCTCGACCTCGCCCTGGCGCTGGCGCACCGCCCCCGGATCCTCTTCCTCGACGAGCCGACGACAGGGCTCGACCCGCAGAGCCGCAGCGCGCTCTGGGACGAGGTCGTCCGGCTCAAGCGCGACGAGGGCGTGACGGTGTTCCTGACGACGCAGTACCTCGAGGAGGCCGACGTCCTCGCCGACCGGGTCGGGATCATCGACCACGGTCGGCTCGTGGCGGAGGGGACACCGGAGGCGCTGAAGGCGGAGATCGGCCGCCCCACGGTGGAGGCGCTGCCCGCGGAGGACACTGACGCCTCGGCGCTCGAGGCCGCTCTGGCGCGGTTCGGCGAGCTCCAGCCGTCGACGAAGGGCGTCGCCGTCCGGCTCGACGGACACGGCGACCTCGCGGACGTCGTGCGCGCGCTGGACTCGAGCAGCGTCCGCGTCGCCGACCTCCACCTGCACGCCCCGACTCTCGACGACGTGTTCCTGGCCAAGACGGGACGATCGCTCGAGGGCTCGGAGGAGCCGGAGCCCCCGGAGTGATCGGCCAGGTCCTCCAGCTCGCCCGCCGGTCGGTGATCCGGACGATCCGGCAGCCGGCGAACTGGATCACGCCGCTCATCTTCCCGCTCGCCCTGATGGCCGTGAACACAGGCGGGCTCCACGCCGCAACCAATCTGCCCGGCTTCCCGACCGATTCGTTCCTCGCCTTCTTCATCGCCTTCCCCTTCATCCAGGGCTCGCTGTTCGCCACGGTGAACGCCGGCGTCGACCTGGCGCGCGACATCCAGACGGGCTTTCTGAACCGACTCGCGCTGACGCCCATGCAGAGCCCCGCGCTCCTGATCGGCCACCTGGGCGGCGTGATCGTGATGGGGTTCGTTCAGGCGGCCTGGTACCTGGCCGTCGCGCTCGTGATCGGCGTCCGGCTCGAGTCGGGCGTCGCCGGCGCCTTGGTGCTGTTTCTCCTCGCGGTCCTGATCGTGCTCGCCTTCGGCTCGTTCGGGGCGCTGGCGGCGCTCCGGACCGGCTCGACCGAAGCGGTGCACAGCCTCTTCCCCGTCTTCTTCGTCTTCCTTTTCATCTCGTCGATGAACCTGCCGCGGAACCTGATCGAGACGCACTGGTTCCGGACGGCGGCCTCACTGAACCCGGTCTCGTACCTGATCGAGGCGATCCGCAGCCTGGTGATCCAGGGCTGGAACTGGGAGGCGCTCGGGCTCGGGTTCTCGATCGCGATCCTGATGTCGATCGTCGGCCTGACGCTCTCCTCGCTCGCCCTCCGCACCAGGATGGCGCGGACATGAGCGCGACGTTCAGCGTGGCGCGGGCCGTCGGCTGGCGGATGCTCCACAACAACCTGACCACGCCCTCACTGCTGATCCCGGGCCTCGCCTTCCCGCTCTTCTTCTTCACGGCGTTCGCGGGAGGGCTCTCGCGCGTGAACGAGATCCCGGGCTTCCGCTTCCCGGTCGGCTACACGGCATTCCAGTTCGTCTTCGTGCTGCTCCAGTCCGCCGCCTTCGCCGGCGTCTTCACCGGGTTCGGGATCGTGCGCGACTTCGAGACCGGCTTCATGCGGCGGCTGATGCTCGCGGCGCCGGACCGGCGGGGGATCGTGCTCGGCTACGCCTTCGGCGCGCTCGGCCGATGGACGATCACGGCGACCCTGCTCACCGTCGTGGCGCTGATCGCCGGAATGGAGGTCGGCGGGAACGGCGTCGACCTCTTCGCGCTCTATGCGCTGGCCGTGCTCGTGAACGCGGTCGGGCTGCTCTGGTCGGCCGGGATCGCGATGCGCTTCCGGACGCTCCAGGCCGCGCCGCTGATGCAGCTCCCGATCTTCCTCTGTCTCTTCTTTGCGCCGGTGTTCGTGCCGCTGGCCCTGCTCGCCGGCTGGCTCCAGGTGATCGCGCACCTGAACCCGGTGACGCTGCTGCTCGAGGCCGGGCGGAGCCTGATCGCCGGCGCTCCCGTCCACGTCACGTATGCGTTCGGCGTCGCCGTCCTCCTCGTCGGCGCCTTCTCGGTCTGGGCGGTGCGCGGCCTGCGGAAGGCCGAGGCCGCCGGAAGCTAGGCGAGCGCGTCCCGGACGCGGGCCTGAAAGCCGGCCACGAGCTTCTCGCTCTCCGGCAGCAATCGCCCGTTCGGAATGACCCCGGCGCCCGCGCCGCGCTGCACGAGCTCGACGAGCTTCGCATCCTCCCGCCCGACCTGGTCGTCGAACTCGAGGAACTCGGCGATCCATTCCTCCGTCTCGGCCGGGGCGAAGAAGTAGTCGAGGATCCGCCGTGTCCGGTCCGGCGCGAGCGGGAGGATCGGCCCGATCGAGAGGTTCGGGCGGCCCGGGAAGATGTTGATCCCGGTGTTCGGCCAGATGAAGTGGAACTGGCCGACCGGCAGCTCGGCGTCGCCGCGGCTCCGGAGCTGGCCGAACTGGCTCCATTGCCGGTCGCCGGCGACGAGCTCGTAGCGGTCCTGCGACACGTCGACCATGCTCGAGAACCCAGGGTGCGCGACCGGGCAGTGGTAGCACTCGAGGAAGTTCTCGCTCGCGATCTTCCAGTTCGCAGCGACCTCCCAGTCGGTGCGGTGGTGAAAGGCCAGCTCGTCCACGGCGAGCCCCGCGTCGGCGATCCGCTCCGGGATCTCGCCCAGCAGCTCGTCGAGCGGCGGCGCGTCGGGGTCGATGTTCACGAACCGGAACGGGCCCCAGCGCTCGAGCCGCGCGGGCGCGAGCGAGAGCTCCTCCTGGTCGGCGAGCTCCTCGGCCCGCGGCGCGCTCCGCAGTAAGCCGTCCAGCCCGTAAGTCCAGGCGTGGTAGGAGCACTGCAGCGACCGCCGGTCACCCGGATCCTCGACGACGACCGAGCCGCGATGGCGGCAGACGTTGACGAACGCCCGCTCTACGTCGCCATCTCGAACGAGCACCACCGGCACCTGCCCGGCCCAGCCGGGCTCGACGTTGCCCTGGCCGAAGCAGCCGACGTAGTGCCAGGCGCTACGGAAGATCCGCTCCTTCTCCCGGGCCAGCACCGCCGTGTCGCGGTACCAGTCCCAGGGGATGGTCGGAAGCGGCGTGCTCAGACGACGATCGCGATCAGATAGCCGAGGATCAGCAGCACACCCGTCGCGAGATGCAGCTGGATGTTCTTGGCCATCGCGGGCATCAGCTCGTACGGGCTGTCGTAGTGGTCGCGAAGCGCTCGGTAGACCGGCACGGCCAGGGGCGCGGCGAGGACGGCGATGAGCGTGGGGCGAGCGATCCAGCCCGCCGCCGCGAAGACGACGATCATCACGAACGCGAGCGCGACAGAGCCCGCATAGGCGTTCACGATCGTCTCCTTCGAGAGACGCACAGGAAGCGTCCGCTTCCCGGCGGCGGCGTCGGCCGGCCGGTCCGGGATCTCGTTCACGTAGAGCACCAGCGCGATCAGGACCCCGACCGGCAGCGAGGCGAAGAACGGCTCCCAGTCGTATTGCTGCGCCTGCACGTAGTAGGCGCCGAGCGTCATGATCGGGCCGAAGCCGACGGCGACGATCACCTCGCCGAGACCGCGGTGCACGAACTTCAGCGGCGGGGCGGTGTAGAAGACGCTGAGGAGCACACCGGCGACGCCGAGCCAGAGCAGGCCCCAGCCGCGGGTCGCGCACAGCACGAGGCCGACCGCGATGCCGACGGCGTAGAAAGCGGCCGAGAGCAACGTGATCCCGCGCAGCGAGATCAGGCCGTAGTGCACGACCCTCGACCCACCGCTGAACTGCGTCGGGTTCACGTTGGCGGCGTCCGCGCCGCTCGTGGTGTCGAAGACGTCGTTCGCGACGTTCAGGCCGAGATGGATGCACGCGCCGCCGATCACCGTCAGCAGCGCGACCCACCAGCTGAAGTCGCCCCGCTCGCCGGCGACCGCGATGCCGAGGAGAACCGGCACCAACGTCGCGGTGAGGAACGGGAGCCGCGTCGCGCGGAGGAAGAGCCAGCCGAGAGCGAGCTTCGGCCGCACCGTGCGCCCCGTCTCCGCGGAAACCTGCTCGAGGTAGCGGTGCGCCTGTGGGACGCCGCGCTCGGAGTACTCGAAGAAGGACATCTCCTGCTCGTCCCACCCCTGGACGCGGTCGGCCGAGAGCTCGAAGCCTTCGTCGGTCCGCCGGAGCGGGCCCCAGAGCGAGATGTAGCGCCGCTCGTCGTAGCCGATCCCCGGCTGCGGCCGGATGTGGCTGAAGACGACGTTGACGCGCTCGTTCTCCGGCGGCTGCGCCTCCCCCGCCGGCGCCTGGAGACGGACGACCCCGCGCTCGGGATCCGCGGTGAAGTCCGCTGCCACCGCCATCGGGTACCCGTCGGGGCCGACGTACGCGATCACGGCATGGGCGAAGCGCTCCTCGAGCGCGCCAAGGAGTTCCGGCGTCGGCTTCATGCCGGCACCCCCGCGACCTCGAAGATCTGTGGCGGCCGGTCGGTACGGCCGGATTCCCAGAGGAACGCCTTGCGTGGGCGGACCTCGATCACCGCGCGCTCGAAGAAGAGGGGCAGCGCGACGCGCTTGCCGAGGAAGAAGTCGATCGCCGGCTCCTTCTCGCGCCAGAGCGGCAGCACGCGCTCCCAACCCTCGTGGAGGTCGGAGTCGTCCACCGTCGCGTCACCCTGGATCGTCGCGCGGGCGGCGGATTCCGCCTGCACCGCCACGGGATCGCTGATCGAGAGCGACACCTTCGGGTTCGCCTTGATGTGCTCGAGCTTCTTCGAGAAGAGGATGCTCGAGGTGAGGTAGATCACCTCGCCGTCGTAGAGTGGGATGAGCGGGTGCGTGACTGGACGGCCCGACGGGTCGACGACCGTCAGCTCGCTCACGAGTGCCCTGTTGAGCAGATCCTCGACCGGCTCGGGAAGCACCGCCATCGCCCTGGACGATAAACGCTCGCTCATCGCTCGAAGAAGGTGAGCAGGTTGCCGTCGCCGTCGATCACCGCGAACTCCCGCGCGCCCCACGGTTTCTCCTCGAGCGGCGCGTTCGGATGCGTGATTCCGCGCGACCGGCAGTGCTCGTACAGCTCGTCGATCCCCTCGACGCGGATCCGGAACATGGTGTCCGAGCGCCCCGGCGGGATCCCGCTCGGCCCCCAGAAGTGGACGCCCACGCCGTCCCGCTCGACGATCCCGTACTCGGGCTCGGTGTGCACGACCTCGAACCCGAGGTTGTCGCGGTACCACTCGGCGCTCTCGACGGTGTCGCGGGCCGGGATGATCGGCACCGCCATTGTCATACGCGGCATCAGTTGCGGCGCTCGACGACGATGTGGGTGAGCGCCTCCAGCTCGGGGCGGTAGCGCCCGCCGTCGAGATGCGACCGCGCCTCGGAGGCGTACCGCAGCGCGACCTCCCGGGCGCGGTCGAGCGCCCCCGTTGCGGCGACGCGGACGAGCACCCCGTCGAGCGGCCCGCCGGCGAGCGCCTCCCGCACGTGCACGTCCTCCTGCGCGGCGTAGATCAGCGGCAGCGTCGGCGTTCCTTCCCGCAGGTCGTTCCCGGCGACCTTGCCCGTCTCGATCGTCGAGCCGGTGCAGTCGAGGATGTCGTCGGTGATCTGGAATGCGATCCCGAGCGCGCGGCCGAAGCGCCCGAGGGTCTCGTCCCGGCTCCCGAGCAGGCACGCGGCACGGAAGAGCTCCGCGGTCTTGAGCGTGCAACGCGTCAGGTACTCCTCTACCGTCGTCTCCGGCCGGCGCGCCTGGGCGTGTTGCAGCGCCTCGCCGCGGACGAGCGCCAGCGCGGTGTCCGCGAGCAGCTGCACGGCCTCGGCGTCGCCGGTCGCGGAGAGCTCCGAGAACGCGCGGGCGAAGAGGTAGTCGCCGGTCGCCCGGGCGCCGACGGAGCCGTGCGTCCGCCACGCCGTCGCCTTCCCCCGGCGGAGGCTCGCGCGGTCGATCAGGTCGTCGTGGACGAGGCTCGCCATGTGCACGAGCTCGACGGCGACGCCGGCGGGCAGGGGCGGCTCCTCCGGCGCGCTGAGGAAGACGAGCACCGGCCGGAGACGCTTTCCGCCCGCCGCAAGCGCCTCGGCGCCCGCCTTCGCAACCGTGCCGGGATGCGTGGCGACCGCCTCGCGCAGGTGGTCCTCGAGCTGCGTGAGGTACGCGTCCAGCCCCGGCGCGGCTTCGACCGCCGCGAGGCTCGTCATGCGGCCTCGCCCACGATCAGGACGACGATGCTGCCGGCGAGCAGCCGGTGGGCGACGGCGCCGAAGCCGGCCGCGTGCATCCTCTCCTCGAGCTCCGTCGGCCCCGGAAACCTCCGAACGCTGGCTGGAAGGTAGGTGTAGGCGATGCCGCCGGGAACGACCTTCCCCGCAAGCGGGATCAGCCGGTCGAACCAGACGCCGTAGAAGAGCGCAAGGACACCATTCGGCCGGACGATGTCCAGGACCGCGAGGCGGCCGCCGGGACGCAGCACGCGGCGGAGCTCGCGCAGCGCCGCATCGAGGTCCTCGGCGTGGCGGACACCGAACCCGACGGTGACCGCATCGAAGCTCGCGTCCCCGAACGGCAGCTCGAGCAGGTCGCCCTGCACCCACTCGATCACCGCGGATTTCCGCCGGGCGCGCTCGAGCATCCGTGAGGAGAAATCGAGACCGGTCACCCGCCCGCCTTCGGCCTCGGCCGCAAGCGCCAGGTCACCGGTCCCGCAGCATGCGTCGAGCACGCGGTCGCCGGGCGAGACGACGGCGCGCGCCGTCAGCCGCCGCCAGCGGCCGTCGAGCCCGGCTGTGATCGCGCGGTTCATCACGTCGTAGACCGGCGCAATCCGGTCGAACATCGTTCGAAGCTCCCCCGCCGGCAGCCGACCAGTGGACGCCGCCTGCATCAGGCGGTTACCCGCCCTTCGAGGCGTTGAGGAAGATCGCGAGCTTGCGGAGGTTGTCCTCGCCGAGCTTCGCGAAAGGTGGCATCGGTGAGCCCGGGTTGACACAGCTCGGGCACTTCAGGTGGTCGATCTGCCACTGGATCGTGCGGCCCCGTGTGCCCTCCTCCGTCAGGTCGGGAGCGCCGAGGTTCGGCGAGCCGGAGCCGCCGTAGGTGTGGCAGTTCAGGCACCCGGAGACGGCGAAGATCTCGGCTCCGGGTTGCGCCCTCGGGGGCAGGTTGTACTCCTGCATCCACTTCGGCACCTCGGCAAGCGAGCCGGCGCCTGCCTCCGGCGCGGTCGCGCCCTTCCACGTCAGGACGCCCATCGAGATCGCCGTCAGGACGAGCGTCACCATCGCGACCGGGCGGCGCAGCGGCCGGCGCTCGGGCCTGCGGTCGAGGAACGGCAAGGCCAGCCCGATGATCAAGAGCACTGTCGGGATGCCCACGGTCCCGAGGACGACCGTGTCCGGCCACTTGAAGATCCGGAGCAGGTAGAAGAGGAAGTAGAAGTACCAGTCTGGTCGCGGCGTGAAGCTTGTCGTCCCCGGATCGGCCTTGTCCTCGTACAGCACGCCGAGCCAGCCAGGCTTCGAGGCGCCCGGCCCGACATCCTCGGCGGTGAAGTACCAGATGCAGGCGAGCGCCACGATCACGCATACGACGACGAGGCTCATCACCGTGTCGTGGAACATCGCGAACGGGTAGAACGGCTTGCCCTCCCGCTGGACGTCCTCCTTGTATTGCCGGTAGTCCTCTCGCCGCAGGTCGGCGGCCCTGCTCATCGGGCGAACCTTCCGCGCGCCCGCGGCCTGACCAGCCCTGGCTCCCCGCGCGGCGGCAGCGGCTCGCGCGGCCGGCCTGCGGCCTCATGCGACCACGGCGGCGAGGAGACACCCAGGCGCACGACGAGGTATAGGTGCAGCAGGATCAGACCGGCGATCGCCCCGGGCAGGAGCAGCATGTGCATGGCGTAGAAGATGGTGATCGTGGTTCCGGTGATCTCGTCGCCACCACGTAAGAACTGGGCGAGGAACGGTCCCATGATCGGCCCCGTGCCGTTCAAGTTGATGCCGACGACCGTCGCCCAGTACGCCGTCTGGTCCCACGGCAGCAGGTAGCCCGTAAAGCCCTGGAGCATCCCCAGGACGAGGAGCAGGAAGCCGACGACCCAGTTCAGCTCGCGCGGATACTTGTAGGCGCCGAACACGAAGACGCGCGCCATGTGCAGGAAGAGCAGGATGATGAAGACGCTTGCGCCCCATTTGTGCATGCCGCGAACGAGCCAACCCAGGGTCACGTCGTCGGTGATGTGCCTGATCGACTCGTAGGCCTCGCCGGGCGCCGGCCGGTAGTAGAACGCGAGGATCACGCCAGTGCCTGCCTGCACCAGGAACGCCGTCAGCGTCGCGGAGCCGAGCGTGTGGAACCAGTTGGTGTCGCGCGGGACCTTCCTGAAGAGGAAGTACTTGGTGCCGCCGACGAGGCCCGACCGCTCCTCGAGCCAGTCGAGCGGGATCATCACGACCTGGATGATCTTGTCGGTGAGCTTCGTCTTCCGGCGGCTCGGCGGGGGCACCGGGGGACGCGTCTGGGGCGGCCGGGTCTCGATCATTGCTCGAGATCCTGCGGCTGGATCGGATAGAACCAGCCTTCGATGCCGTCGACGTGCTCGCCCGGCCCCTGGTGGCCGTACGCCTTGATCTTGGCGTTCTTCCCCTCACCCTCGACCTCGGCGACGCTATACACCTCGACCAGGTGCAGGCGCCCGTCGATGATCGAGTACTTGTAGCGGTCGAGGGCGCGCACCGGCGGGCCGGCGACGCGGTTGCCCTCGGTGTCGTAGGCGCCGCCGTGACAGGGGCAGCTGAAGTTCGCGGGCAGGACAGGCGTCATCTCGAGCGGGGCACCCCGGACCTGCCGGACGATCTTCCGCTGGTTGTCCTCGCGCGGTCCGCTCGCCTGTACCGGGCAGCCGAGGTGGACGCAGCGGTTCGAGATCAGCGTGAAGCTGGGGCCGCCGTCGCCCTCGCCGTTGTACCGGACGAAAACGGTCCGGCGAGAGACATAGCCGAGCGCGGGATCGAGTCGGAACTTCACCTCACGCCACTCGTCCTGCGGGTAGTTGCCGAGCGTGCCGAGATCGATCGTCTCCTGCTCCTGGCCGGTGAAGGCGGGAAGGATCGCGAAGCCGACCACCGGGAGCGCGACGATCCCGGTGATTACCCCGCCAAGACCGAGGGTGGTCAGTTCGAGGAACTTGTTGCGCGGGTAGGTCGCGAGCTCCTCGTCCTCGTGCTCCGACAGCGCGTCGGCGGTCGCGGGAGCAGTCGTCGGCGGGAGCGCCTCCTCGGGCGGCGCCGTCGACCCGCCGCGCATCGAGTCCCGCGCCCACAGCGCGCCGAAGATGATCGCGATCACCACTCCGATGATCACCGCGGGCCGGCTGACGACGAGGCCGGCGAGGATGCAGGCGATGCCGACGGCGAAGCCGACCGGCCAGATGCTCGGCGCGGGAGTGTGAGGTCCGTTGTCCCCGTGGCGGGGTTCCACGCTAGTGCCCGACTCCTTGGCTTGCCGTCACTGGATTCAACCGACCCTAAACGGCCTCTGTCAACGACGTGGCAACTGCCGCAATGGCCCCCGCATCATGACGTCTCGAGCGCGATGTCGACGGCGTCCTCGACGTCGAGTGCCCGCCCGGACTCGTACGCCTCTCGCTGCGTCTTCGCGAGTCCGTCGAGCCGCTCCTCGTAGAGCGTCCGCCACCGCATGGTGAACTGCAGCCGCGCCTCGAGCGCCTCCGTCGTACCCCACAGCCGAGCTGCGCCGGCCGCGTCTCCTTGGTCGGCCGCGACGGCCGCGAGGCCGGCCAGGCTGTAGCAGGTGAGCCGGTCTGCGCCCGTGCGCGCCGCGATCTCGAGCGCCCGTTCGTACGCGTCCGCCGCGCCCTCCACGTCCCCGGCGGCGAGGCGGACGTCACCAAGCGAGTGGAACGACGAGGCGGCGCTGAACTCGTCGCCCTCCGCCACGGACCGCTCACCCGACTCCAGCAGCAACTCCGCGGCCCGCACCAGGTCGCCGGTGAGCGCAGCCTGCTGGCCCCGCAGGTGGAGGATCCGACGGATGCCGCCGCTCTCCCCGAGCCGCCTGAGGATCTCGTCGGCCTCGGCGAGAATCGGCGCCGCGCCCTCCGGGTCGCCGCCGTCGATGTGCGGCACGGCAAGCGTGGTGAGCGCCCACGCGATCCCCTCCTCGTTGCCCGTCGAGCGGAACAGGCGGAGCGCCTCCTCTGAGCTTTGGACGGCCCGGACGAGGTTGTTCTGGACGCCCGCGACCATGCCGTCGGAGAGGAGCGCCTTGCCCCGGATCGTCGGGTCGACTCCGTCGGCCCGGGCGAGGAGCTCCGTGAGCCACCGCTCGCCCTCCTGGGCGACGTTGAGATGGAGCCAGATCATCGTGAGCGACCCGGCGATGCGCAGGCCGAGCTCGATCTCGCCGCTCTCGAGGCACCAGCCGAGCGCAGCGCGGATGTTGTCCCAGTCGGCGCGATAGTGCTCGCGGAGCTGCGCCTGAGAAGCGCCGTGATGCTCGCTCTCGACCGCCTCCGCGAGCGCCGCGACGTACTCCGCGTGCCGGCGCCGGATCTGCTCTGCGTCGCCGGAGGCCTCCAGCCGGTCGGCCGCGTACTCGCGGATCGTCTCCAGCATCGCGAACCGCTCTCCCTCGCGCCGGGCGAGGCTCTTGTAGAGCAGCGAGCCGAGCGTGTCGAGGTCGCCGCCGCACACCGCCTCGGCGGCGTCGATCGTCCAGCCGCCGCTGAAGACGCCGAGCCGGGCGAAGAGCTCCTGCTCCTGGGGCTCCAGAAGCTCGTAGCTCCACTCGATCGTCGCGCGGAGCGTCTGCTGACGCTCGGGCAGGTCGCGCCGGCCGGCGGTGAGGATCGGCAGCCGCCGGTCGAGGCGCGACAGCAGCTCCTCGGCGCTCAGGAGCTTCGCGCGCGCGGCCGCGAGCTCGATCGCGAGCGGGAGGCTGTCGAGCCGGCGGCAGATCTGGGCCAGCTCGTCGTATCCGGCATCGAAGTCCGGGAGCACCGCCTCGGCGCGGCGGCGGAAGAGCTCTACGGCCGGAGCCTCGGGCAGCGGCCGGAGTGGGAACTCGCGCTCGCCGGAGATGCGCAGCGGCTCGCGGCTTGTCGCGAGCACTGCGAGGCCGGGACAGGCTGCCAGCAGCTCCGCGAGCCGCGGTGCTGCGTCGATCACCTGCTCGAGGTTGTCGAGGACGAGGAGCCGCTGCTCGTCGCCGAGCTGCGTCTCAAGGTCTCCCTCGACACCGATCGCCTCCGCTACGGCCGGCAGCACCAGCTCGGGGTCGCGGATCGCCGCGAGCTCCACGAGCGTCGCGCCGCGTTCGAACGACTCGACGAGCTCGGCTGCGGCGGCGAGCGCCAGCCGCGTCTTGCCCATCCCGCCCGGCCCCGTGATCGTCACGATCCGCACGCCCTCGCGCGCGAGTAGCCGGACGAGGTCGGCCAGCTCCCGTTTGCGTCCGATGAGGGGCTCGAGCTCAGCAGGCAGGCGAGCCTGGCTCAGGCTGCGGAGTGGAGGAAACTCGTGACGGCCGAGCTGGAACAGGCGGACCGGTTCCGTCAGGTCCTTGAGCCGGTGCTCGCCGAGGTCGCGGAGCTCCAGCGTGCCGTCGTAGAGTGCGCGCGTCGCCTCCGAGAGCACCACCTGGCCGCCGTGCGCCGCCGCCGCGATCCGCGCCGCGCGGTGGACGTCGATCCCGACGTAGCCCTCGGGCGTCAGCGAGGGCTCACCGGTGTGCAGGCCCATCCGCACCTTCACCGGCGTGACCGCGAGGGCGCGCTGCGCCTCGTCCGAGGCCGCGACGGCGTCACCCGCGCTGCCGAAGACGACGAAGAAGCTGTCGCCCTCAGTGCCGACTTCGACCCCGCCGTGGCCCGAAATCGTTTCGCGGATCAGCCGCCGGTGCTCGCCGAGCACGTCGGCGTAGCCAGGGCCGAGCTCGGCGACGAGGCGGGTGCTGCCTTCGATGTCGGAGAAGAGGAGAGTGAGGTTGCCGGCCGGGAGCTCGGTCACCGGCCGACGGTCATTCGCACTCTGCTTCCTGCAGGCCGGCGCGCGCCCGCCCGCGGGCTCTGGGCGATCACGCGGCCACGGCGCTTCGCGGTCGACCGTTTCGCCCTCAGACGCCCGGCGCGGCAATGCGCCCGCCTGAGCCGCACCTTCGCCGTCCGCAGCTTCAGGCCAACGAGCTTGGGCACGCGGCAGACGATCTTCGCCGTCGCCGGGCAGTCCCCCGGGGCCGCGCGGCCCTCGGCCTGGAGTCGGTAGACGGGACCGTCGCCGGACACCACGTAGACGCGCCCGCAGGCGTCCTCGCCGAACGACGTCAGCGAGGGGACGCCGAGCCCGACGCGCCGGTCACCCTGGGCGTCGGGCGTCCGGAGCAGCACCGACCAGAGCGGCCGGTCGCAGTAGTCGCCGTAGACGTACCGGCCGTTCAGCGCGGGGATCGTCGTCGGATCCCTGACGACGTAGCCGCCGCTGATCGAGCAGCCGCGGGAGTGCGAGTACTCCCAGGCCGGCGGAACGTACGGACTGCGAATCGGATTGCAGGCCGCCTCGCCTGAGTTGTCCGCGTACGCATGGCGGCCCTCGAAGCAGCTCCAACCGAAGTTCGCGCCTCGCCCGCGCCCGGCGCTCGCCGGGACGAAGTCGATCTCCTCCCACGCGCCCTGTCCGACGTCACCGATCGTGAGGTCGCCGGTCTCCCGGTCGAACGAGAACCGCCACGGGTTGCGCAGCCCGTACGCCCAGATCTCCCCGCGGACGCCCGCCTGGCCGACGAACGGGTTCGACTGCGGCACCGTGTAGGCGGCGCCTCCGGCGGCCCGAGGGTCGATGCGCAGGATCTTCCCGAGCAGCGCACCCAGATTCTGGCCGTTCCGGTCCGGATCGCCACCGCCTCCGCCGTCGCCAATGCCGATGTAGAGGAAGCCGTCGGGGCCGAACTGCAGCTGGCCGCCGTTGTGGTTTGACCTGGGGTGCGCGATCGAGAGCACCAACCGTCTCGTGTTCGGGTCGGCCACGTCCGGGTTGGCGGAGGTTCGGTACTCGGCGACCGTGATCGCCCCGTTCCGGGCGGTGTAGTAGACATAGACGAGGCGACTCGTCGCGTAGTCCGGCGGGAACGCGAGCGACAGCAGGCCCCGCTCGCCGCCCGACAAGACCAAGCCGCGAATGTCGAGGAACGGGGTCGGGAGCGTCGTGCCGCCGCGCGAGATCACGATGCGGCCGCTTTGCTCGACGACGAAGAGCCGCGCGCGATCGCCCGCCGGCGCCGTCAGGTAGACGGGTGAGTCGAACCGCCCGACGAGCGCGAGCTTGGGATCGCCGGCGGCCGTCTCGCCGCCGCGGGCGAACCCGACGCCGAGGGCGAGCGCCGCGAGGGCAAACGCGAAGACGAGCTCAGTACGCCGGCGGCCGGCGGGCATGCCGTCGGTGGCCGGCCCACTTCGAGAGCTGGCCGAGAGCGATCACACCGATGAAGACCAGCCCGACGATCAACATCCCGATCACGACTTTCTTGCCTTCCTTGGCGGCGTCGATGTGAACCTGCTCGCCTGCCTCCTGGGCGAAGAGGATGGCTGCATACAGCGTCGCCATTCGCCGCGACTCTATCTAGCGGGTGAGCCGTGCGTGCGCGGCAAGGGCCCTGTCGATCGCACGGTCGCCGGCGGCCTTGCGCGCCAGCACGTCGAGCGCGCCCGCCTCGCCCGTCGCCGCGAAGGTGTCTCTGGCCTTGGCGAGGCGCCCCTGGCCGAGCAGCGCAGCCGTCGCGGCCCACGCGGCGCCGTCGCCGGGTCGGCCGTCGGCGCGCGCCTGGGCGCAGAGCGAGATCAGCTCCGCGAGATCCGACACGGCCTGCACCTCGCCGAGCGCCGCGATCCGGGCGAGGCCCTGCGCGTAGAGGTAGTCGCCGGCGACAAGAGCCGCGTCCCCGTCCCCCGGCTCGTAGAGGCGCGGTGCGCCGTAGTGGACGAGGTAGCCCTCGTAGATCGTCTCGAGCCCGAGGGCGAAGCGCAGCTCGGCGAGGGTGGAGAAGACCGGCTCGAGCTCGCCCTCCTCGGGCTCCCTGAGCGCCTGGTGGAGCTCAGCCCGCGTGATCTGCAACGGCCTCGATCGTGCGGTCGATCTCCTCGTCGCCGTGCGCGAGCGACAGGAACATGGCCTCGAACTGGGACGGTGCCAGGTAGACGCCCTGGTCGAGCAGGTGCCGGAAGAGCGCCCCGTAGGCCTCCGTGTCGGCGGCGAAGAGCGTCGCCATCGCCCCGACCCGCTCGAACCGGCCGTATGGGGCAAGCCCGGCCTCAAGCCTCGCTCCGCGCCGCTCGAGCTCGTCGTAGACGGCCGGATCGCGGAGCCGGCGCAGGACCGAGAGCCCGGCCGCGGTTGCGAGCGGGTTCCCCGACAGCGTTCCGGCCTGGTAGACGGGGCCCAGGGGCGCCAGCTCTTGCATCACGTCGGCGCGACCGCCGAACGCGGCCAACGGAAGGCCCCCGCCGACGATCTTCCCGAGGATCGTCAGATCGGGCCGCACGCCGTAGCGCTCCTGCGCCCCGCCGCGGCCGACGCGGAACCCTGTGATCACCTCGTCGAAGACGAGCAGCGCGCCGCTCGCGTCGCACAGCGCGCGCAGCCCCTCGAGGAAGCCCGGCGCCGGCGGGACGACGCCCATGTTTCCCGCCACGGGTTCCACGATCACGCAGGCCAGACCCTCGCCATACTGCGCGACGGCCGCCGCGGTCGCATCGAGGTCGTTGTACGGCGTCACGATCGTGTGGGCGGTCACGTCGCCGGGAACGCCGGCGGAGGCTGGGATCCCGAGCGTCGCGGCCCCCGAGCCGGCCTCGGCGAGCAGGGCGTCGACGTGCCCGTGGTAGGACCCGGCGAACTTGAGCACGCGGTCGCGGCGGGTGAAGCCCCGGGCCAGCCGAATCGCGCTCATCGCGGCTTCCGTCCCCGACGACACGAGCCGGAGCAGCTCGACCGACGGGACGGCGTCGACGATCTCCTCGGCGAGGAGTACCTCGCGCTCGGTCGGCGCCCCGTAGCTCGTGCCGTCGAGGGCCGCCTCTCGCACCGCCTCGACCGTCTCCGGGTCCGCGTGCCCGAAGATGAGCGCGCCCCACGAGCAGACCCAGTCAATGAGGCGCCGGCCATCCTCGGTCTCGAGGTACGCGCCCTCGGCGCGGCGGACGAAGAAGGGCTCGTCCAGCCCGACCGCCCGCATCGCCCGCACCGGCGAGTTGACCCCGCCGGGGATCAGCTCCTCGGCGCGACGGTAGAGGTCGCTGGCCTGCCTCAGAGCGATCGGGCGAGCTCCTTCGCCCAGTAGGTCACGATCACGTCGGCGCCGGCGCGCTTGATCGCGGTGAGCGACTCGAGCGCCGCCGTCGGCTCGTCCATCCAGCCTGCGGCGCCGGCGGCCTTGATCATCGCGTACTCGCCGGAGACGTTGTAGGCGGCGACCGGGAGGTCGAACCGCTCGCGGACAGCGCGAATCACGTCGAGGTTCGGGAGGGCGGGCTTCACCATCAACGCGTCCGCTCCCTCGGCAACGTCGAGCTCGCACTCGCGCAGGGCCTCGCGGACGTTGGCGGGATCCATCTGGTAGCCGCGCCGGTCGCCGAACGACGGCGCTGACCCGGCGGCCTCGCGGAACGGCCCGTAGAAGGCCGAGGCGTACTTGGCGGCGTAGGAGAGGATCGGCGTCTCGTCGTGCCCTGCGTCGTCGAGGGCCGCCCGCAGCGCGGCGACCCTTCCGTCCATCATGTCGCTCGGCGCGACGGCGTCGGCCCCTGCCTCGACGTGGCTGACGGCAGTCCGGGCCAGCAGCTCGAGCGTCTCGTCGTTCGCGACCTGCTCGCCGTCGAGGACGCCGCAGTGGCCGTGCGAGGTGTACTCGCAGAGACAGACGTCGGTGACGAGCACGAGCTGCGGGACGCGGTCTCGGATCGCCCGCAACGCCTGCTGGACGATCCCGTCCTCGTCCCAGGCCTCCGACCCCCGGTCGTCCTTCTCCTCGGGGATGCCGAAGAGGATCAGCGCCTGGATCCCGACGGCCGCCGCCTCCTCCGCCTCGGCGGCCGCCTGCTCGACCGTGAAGCGCGACATCGCCGGGAGGGCCTCGTTCGGCAGCGCCTCCGGCGCGACGAAGAGCGGCAGCACGAAGTCCTCGACCGAGAGCCGCGTCTCGCGCACGAGTGAGCGCAGCGCGCCGGTGCGCCTGAGGCGCCGGAGGCGGGTGACCGGAAACGTGCTCACGACTGGACGTTAGCCCGTGGCGGAGGGGGCGCCTCCACGACTTCCGGCTTCTGCTCGACCTCGACGGGCACGGCCGGTTCCCCCTCCTTCCACGGCTCGAGTTCGACGCGCTCGCCGGCGAACTCCCAGAGCTCGCGGATCACGGCGAGCAACGGCAAGGCGACGAAGATTCCGGGGAGCCCGTAGATCTCGCCGCCGGCGAGCAGGCCGAAGATCACGAGCAGCGGGTGCAGCCGGAGCGCGCTCCCCATCACATTCGGCACGACGATGTGGCCCTCGATCTGGTGGATGCCGAGGAAGAGCAGCGCCACCCAAATCGCGGAAACGGGGTCGACCACGAGCGCGTACGTGATCGGCGGCACGGCGCCGAGCCACGGACCGAGGTAGGGGATCAACTCCATCGCCCCGACCCAGGCCCCGAAGAGGAGCGCGTAGCTGTCCATCCCCTCGGCCCAACCGAGGGTGCCCAGCAGCCAGAGCCCGACGCCGGCGCTCGTCCCGATGATCAGCGAGAGCAGGAGCTGGCCCCGGACGTAGCCCACGAGCGCGCTCTCGAGGCGCGGGATCAGCGACCCCGACCCGGGCCGCGGCGTGAAGCGGCGGTCCACGGCCGCGGACAGCCTCCCCATGTCGAGGAGCATGTAGATCGAGACCACGAGCACGAGCACGAAGCTGAAGATCACCTGGAAGACGGAGAGCGCGGCGCCTTCGAGGAAGTCGATTGCACGGGTCGTGTACTCCCTCGGGCCCGCGTCGCGGAGCGAGTTGACGAAATCGTCTCCCTGCTTGCGCACCCGAACCCGCTCGAGCCCGTGGTCGTCCAGCCAGGCCTGGAGCCGGACCACGTCGCGCTCCGCATCCGTCTGCGGGGGCTGTCCGCGCTCGACCGTAAGGTAGGTGTCGATCCGGTCCGCAGCCGCGCGTGACTGGTCGATCACGATCGCGCCGATCGCGATCGCGGAGGCCACGATCACGGTGGCGAAGCTCAGGTAGACGACGGCGATCGAGAAGCCACGGGGAACCCGCAGCCGCCCGAACGCCCGCACGATGGGGTCGAGCAAGAGCGCGATCAGCGCGGCGACGATGAAGAGGAAGACGACGTGAGTAACCGTCGCCGCCAGCTTCCACAGGAGCAGGAGCACCAGTGGGAGCCCGACGAGCTGGATCCAGCGCGGGATCTCGATCTTGTGCGCGGCAGGCGGCATCGAGTTGATCGTACTCCGGAGATCTGGCTCGACCTGGTCGACGCCCCGGAACCCTCGCGGTTTCCCTTGACCCCTTACACTGCCGCACCTCCACGCGGCCGCGCTTTGGGCTCGAACTTCGCCCAAGATGGGAACCTTGCGCTCGACGGCCACGAAGTCTGGGTCGAATTGGCTCTAGACTCCGCCTCCGCCGTGTCAGGAAGTGCCCAGTTGAAGCGCGCCCGCGCACCGGTTAGCGTGCGCGCGATGCCTCCGCCCAAGGCAGTGTCGCAGGCGCGACGCGCCCGGCGACGCCGCGCCGGCGCAGGTCGCCACCAGGCGAGGCGGATCGCGCTGCTCGTCCTCGCGATCGGCGCCGTCGGCCTGACGCTCTTGCTGAGCGCCTTCGGCCCCGGCAACTCGGGACCGGCGTTGACGACGGCGCCGGCTCCCGCTCAGCGGCTGCTCCCGACCGGACCCCCGAGGCCGCAGGTGATCGCACTCAAGGACACCTTGCGGATCCAGATGCCGATCTCGCAGTCACGCGCGACGGCGCTCGGCTACCACGGAGTCGACAACGGCGCACTGCCGCTCGACCCGGTCGGGCGTCAGGCGAACGAGGGTGTCCTCGCGCGGTTCGTCCGCCGCGTCGCCGGTCTCGGCGACAACGGCCTGGCCTATTACCAGCTCGGCGGGGAGGGTCCTGGCACCGCGGTGCTCGACGTCGGCGCCGCACCGGGCACGGACGTCTACTCGCCGGTCGACGGCGCAATCGTCGGGATCACCGACTTCGTGATCAGCGGGCGGCGACTCGGAAGCCGCATCGACGTCCAGCCGGCCGACGCACCTGCGCTCGTGGTCTCGCTGACGCACCTGCGGCCCGACCCGGCCCTTACGGTCGGCGCGTCGGTCACAGCCGGTACCTCCAAGCTCGGCACGGTGCTCGACTTCTCGCGGGTCGAGAAGCAGGCACTGGCGCGCTACACCCAGGACGCCGGCAACCACGTGTCGCTGGAAGCGCATCCCGCCGCAACGCTCGCGATCCCATAAAGCTCCTCTTCGTCGCCGACGTAAACGGGACGCCGGGCACACGCGCGGTCGAGCGGCTGCTGCCGGAGCTGCGCGAGGAGCTCGGCGTCGACTTCTGCGCCGTCAACGGTGAAAACGCCGCCGACGGCCTGGGGATCACGCCGCAGATCGCCGAGAAGATCCTCGCCTCCGGCGCCGACGTGATCACGCTCGGGAACCACACCTGGCGTCGGAAAGAGGTGATCCCGTACCTCGCCGAGGCCGACCGTGTGATCCGGCCCGCGAACCTGTCGAGCCACACGCCGGGTCGCGGCCTCACCGTCGCCGAGGCGGCCGACGGCACAGCGGTCGCCGTCATCAACATCCTCGGGCAGCTCTTCCTGGCGCCGCCGCACGGCCCGTGGGAGGTGATCGACGACCTCGTGGCGGAGGCGCGGCGGACGACACCCGTGATCCTCGTCGACTTCCACGGCGAGGCGACGAGCGAGAAGGTGGCGATGGCCGCCTACCTCGACGGCAAGGTCACGGCCGTCCTCGGCACGCACACGCACATCCAGACCAACGACGCGCGGGTTTCGTCCGCCGGCACAGCGGCGATCACGGACGCCGGCATGACGGGACCGCACGACTCCGTGATCGGCGTCGTCACCGAGCTCGCCGTCGAGCAGATGCGCACCGGCATCCCGATCCGCTTCCGCACAGCGAAGGAGGGCGTCCGGCTCGAGGGCGTGCTCGTGGAATGCGGCGGCGACGGCCGGGCTAAGCGCTGCGAGACCGTCCGGGTGCCACTCGAGCAATGAGCAACACGGTGAGCGCGACCAGCGTCAGGTCGCGCGCCAGCACGAGCCACGACGCCGTGGCGTCGAACTCGAGCGCCAACCGCCAGTAGCGGGACGGGAACCAGAGCTGGGTGAAGACGAGAGCGGCGGCCAGCACAGCTGACGCCGCCAGCCCCCGCCGGCCGCGCACGAGCGGGACGAGCGGGACGAGCCAGATCAGAAACTGCGGCGAGAGCACCTTCCCGAAGGCGATGAAGGCGCAGACCGCCGCCCCGCAGGCGGCAACGAGCCGGTCGCGCGTCGCGGGGCCCCTTGCGTACCAGACCCAGATCGCCACGAGAGCAGCGATCTGGATCGCCGTCGACGCGACTGCCAGGGCGTCGGCGGTACCGCCGGAGAGGTTCTGCGAGCCGTGGCTCGACTCCATCGTCAGTTCGAGGCCGAACGCCTGATGAGCCGCCAGCAGCAGCGCCGCGCCGAGGCTCTCCAGCTGGAGCGGGCGCCCGGCCTGGACCCAGAGCGCATGCCAGACCCCGCCCGGCGAGACGAGGGCGAACGGCGCGAGGATCGCGGCGAAGACGCCGGCGGCGACCGCGGCGCAGATCAGCGCTTCGCGCCGCCCTCGCTGTCGCCACACGTGCGCCACGAGGATCGGCGCCAGCACTGCGGGGTAGAGCTTCGCCGCGGTGGCGATGCCGAGCGCCGCCGCGGAGAGGCGGAAGCGGCCGGCGAGGAGCAACGCGACTGCGAGAGCCGTGAGCGCCGCCGGCCAGAGGTCGAAGCGGGAGAGGACGACGGAGCCCAGGAGGAGCGGGAAGAGCCCGACGACGATCGGCGCCCAGAGCGCCGTCGTCGACGCGGCGACGAGCAGCACGCAGGCGACGCCGATCCCCGCCATCAGCCCCTCGAAGCGCCGGTCGTAGTCGCCGCCGCCGAGGGCGGGCAGGACGAATACCGGCAGCGCCGCGGGTGGGTACTCGACGTCGAAGTCGCGGTAGGGGAGCTGCCCGTCGACCATCGCCTCGCCGTAGCGCTCGTAGATCGGGGTGTCGCGGATCTGGCTGCTCGCGAGGAAGCCGTGATGGAGCAGACCCCAGGAGAGGAGGAAGAGCGCGACGCCGAGCGCCGAGCTAGCCAGCCGCAACGAGCTCGGGCTCTCGCTCAACCGCAGCGGGCGGCTCCTCCCGCTCCTGCCGCGTGGGCGCCAGGACGGCGAACGCAACGAAGGGGAAGAACCATGGGATGTAGAGGTACGACCAGTGGGTGAGGACGAGCTCGAAGCCGACGATCAACGCAGCGGTGAGCGCAGCCAGCTGGAGCGGCGACCGCCGGCGCGGATAGAACGCGGACAGCCCGGCGGCGACCATCACGGCGCCGATCACGACGTAGTGGACGACGTGGAGATCGGGAATGCCGGCCGCGTGGTACTGGCCCCAGTCCCAGATCGAGAACGGTGACTCGCGCCCGAGCTGCCAGCCGAACGTGCGGTTCCAGAAGACGCGCGCGGCGTGCAGCGGATCCGGCTCGAGCAGCAGGATCGAAAAGGCGGCCAGGGATGCGGCCAGGAACCCGGCGGCGTAGACGAGCGGCCCGCGCGGCCGGCGCAGGCGCACCGCTTCGGGGTAGCCGGCCCAGAGGGGTGCGACGATCAGCGGCCCGAACTTCGTCCAGCCGGCCAGCGCGGCGAACGCGCCCCGCGCAAAGCTCGAGGAGACGAGCCAGAAGCCCCAGATGAGAAACAGCGGCGGCAGGGCGTCGTTCGTGTTCGAGTTGGAGGCGTACTGCGTGAACGGGTAGGCCGCCCACGCGAACGCTAGGGCGGCTGCGAGCGGGATTCCTCCGAAACGCAGGCCGACGAGCGCGATCCCGATCAGCGCCAGCAGGTCGGCGGCGATCGCTGTGAAGTGCGCCGACGGGAGGCGGTCCCACTTCCCGCTCCAGCCGAACAGGAGATAGCCCGGAACGTAAGCCTCGTACGACACCGGCCCATACGTGTCGCCGCGCTCGTTCGACGACTCGCAACGGCCGTTCGTCTGGATCCGGTCCCGGATCTCGCCCTCGGCGTCCGCCTTGCCGCACGCCTTCAGCTTCCCCTGCGCCGGCATGTGCCCGTACGGCATCTCACCGTGGACGATCCGGTGCGCTCCCACGACCCCCGAGTAGCCGACGTCGATCACGTTCGACCCCTCGAGGTTGAGGCCGATCCGGAAGCCCGCCAGGAAGACCGTCGCCGCGGCCAGCAGCCAGACCGGCCAGAACGCCGCCCGGCGCGACGGGCTCCGGCCCCGGAGCCCGATCCAGGCGAGACGGCCGATTAGGTAGCCGAACGCCGGGTAGGCGAGCGGCATGCTGGTGAAGATGTCCCCGTGGTTGAAGAACCAGAGCGAGACCGAAAACGAGAGGAGCACGCCCAGGTCGAGCGTGCGCAGGCTCAGCGGGCGGCGCCAGTCGACCAGGCCCAGGAGGAAGACGGCGCACAGGGCGAGCCAGACCGCGGGCCGGTTGATCGTCTTGCCGCCGAAGGCGCCGGGGTAGCCGCGCGCCATCTTCCAGGCGACCTGCGGGCCGGTCCAGGCCTCGAGCACGCGGCCGGTCCGGTCGTCGACCTTCCCCCGAGCGATCTCGCCGGCTTCGCCCCACCAGACGTGCACCGTCCACTCGCCCGACTTCGAATCGTAGGACGCGTCGTCCACGATGCCGCGGGAGGGGTAGCGGTCGAGCCAGTCCCGGACCTTGCCGTTCGCCACGAATCTGTCAGTTGCGCCCGCCTCGGAGAGGCGCGCGTCGGCCGCTCGAGCGGGCGACGCGAGAACGAGACCGAGAAGGACTACGGCCAGAAGGCGCACGCAGTCTCCTCGCAGAAAGTCCGCTAGGACTTTCTGCGAAAGCTCCAGAGCTTGTTGCCGACGAAGTTCAGCGGGGTGACGAGGATGACCGCGATCGCCTGCGCCGGGATCTTTTCGAGGCCGGCCGAGATCAGGACGTCCAGGATCACGAGGTTCGCAGCCAACGCGCACACGGCGACGATCAGGAACCGGATCCCCTGGTAGGCGACGTGTCCGCGCTGCCCGCGGAACGTCCAGACCCGGTTCCAGACGTAGTTGTTCGTGACGGCGACCAGAAACGAGATCGTTGCGGCCAGCAGGTGGTGCCACCCCGCGCCGAGGACGAGCGTGCTGAAGACGGCCAGGTTGATCACGTACCCCGTCGCACCGACCGTGCAGAACTTCGCCAGCTGGACCCAGTTGTGCGGCCGTCGCAGGGCCGCGCCGGCGCGCCCGCCGGCGAGCACCAACGAGGTGGAGAGCGAACGGGACACGGGCGGGCCGAACCCTAGCGGCCGGTCAGGCTGCAGGTTCCTTGCGCGTACGCAGGGTGAGGCCGTGAGAGCGGTAGAAGTCGAGCTGGTCGGTGTCGAGCAGGCCGAACGGCGAATCGATCTCGATCCCGTCGCCGCCCATCACCGCCGCAGCCTGCGGCAGGAACCGGTGACGGCCGTCCTTGCAGCGGACTTCGAAGCCGATCACGGCATGGTTCTCGGGCTCGAGGATCACGTCGACGACGCGGCCGACCTCGATGCCGTGGAGCAGGACGGACTGTCGGAGCAGCTCTTCCACCACGCCTTTTATGCCCAGCCTCCCTGGACGGCGAACTCGGTGTCGCCGCGCGGATCCTCCCAGTCGACCTGGACGTTCTCGACGTCCGCGTGGGCGGGCCCACGTCGGCACCAGTCGAGCATCGACTCCACGCGCTCGTCGGGGCCCTCGAACACGGCCTCCACGGACCCGTCTCCGTTGTTGCGGACCCAGCCGCCGAGGCCGAGCGACCTCGCGCGGTTACGCGTCTCGGCCCGGAAGAAGACGCCCTGGACACGGCCCGTGACGACGACGTGCGCCCGTGCGCTCACTCCTCGAAGCCCTCCTCTCCGACGAGCGGCACGAAGCGGCACGGAACCGACTTGAGCACCGCCGGCCCCTCCGGGCTGCGGACGATCACCTCGAGCCGCTGCCCTCGCCTGCCGCCGACGGGGACGACCAGGCGGCCGCCCGCGGTGAGCTGGTCGTAGAGCGCCTGCGGGAAGCCCGGAGCCGCAGCGGCGACGGCGATCGCGTCGTACGGCGCGCGGTCCGCGTAGCCGCGCGAGCCGTCGCCCTGGTGCACCTCGACCTGCTCGTACCCGGCCGCCTCGAGGTTCCGCCTCGCCTGCTCGGCGAGCTCCGGGATCCGCTCGATCGTGTCGACGTGGTCGGCGAGCTCGGCGAGCACCGCCGCCTGGTAGCCGGAGCCGGTGCCGACGTCGAGCACGGCCTCGTCGCCGTCCAGCCCGAGCTCCTGCGCGATGCGGGCAACCATGTACGGCTGCGAGATCGTCTGGCCCGCGCTGATCGGCAGCGCGGCGTCGTCGTAGGCGCGCTCCCAGAGGTCGTCGGGGACGAACAGCTCACGGGGTACGCGCTCCATCGCCTCCAGCACTCGCTCGTTCCGGATGTCCCGGCCCCGCAGCTGCTCGTCGACCATGCGCGCGCGGCGGAGCTCAGGCGGCACGGGCATACGCCGGGGCTTCCACGCCGAAGTGCGCGAGCACGACGGAGGCGACGCCGGTGATCGCAGCCGGGGGCTCCACCTTTGAGCCGACGATCAGCATCGGGACCAGCGAGTCGCCGTCGAGGAGCGAGCCGTGGGAGCCGCCGCCGACATGATGGCAGCCGGCGAGGTCGGCCAGCTCCACGCCGGCCGCCGGCGAGACGAGCACCTCCCCCGCGTTCGGGTTCGCGAGCGCGTGCCAGGCGCGGGCACGCCAGCCCTCCGCCTCGGCGCCGAAGCGTTCCTCCCCGCCCTCCCGCAGCGCAACCACCTCGTCGCCGTCCCGGAAGAGGACGACGTCGAGCGCAGGTTCCTGCGCCAGCCGCTCTGCGATCGCCTGCGGCTCGACGGCCGCCCCCGGAAGGACATAGACCTGCCCCGCGCGGTTCGACGCCGTGACGACGAGCTGCGCGTCGCCGCGTCTCGAGCCGGGCCGGAGGAGGGCGAAGTCGGCGAGCGTGTCCTCGAGGCGAACGAAATCGTCCACCGGTGTCTGACCGTGGTCGGAGCAGAGGACGACGTCGTAGCGGTCGAGGAACGGATCGATCCCTCCGGCGGCCTCGACGAGCGCAGCCACGGCGGCGTCGCTCCGTCCCAGCGCCTCCTGCGCGCCGCCGGGCCCGAGCGCATGGGACGCGAAGTCGTAGTCCGGGAGGTAGTAGAAGAGAAAGTCGAAGCCGTCGCGGGTGACGAGCCACCGACCGACCGCGGCGGCGTACGCGTCGATCGAGCCGGTCGCGCGTCCGCGGATCGCGAGCGGGGCGCCGGTGACGTCCGACTCGAAGAGGCTGTAGTAGAAGAACCGCCGCGGCCCCTGCACGCCCCGCACGCCTGGCAGTGTCGCGGCATGGCGGGTGCGTCCCCGGTAGCAGGGGACGTTGACCGCTGCCGTGACGAGCCCGTGGTCCTCGAGCGCCTCGTAGACCGTCACGGCGTCACTCGAGAGGTGCTCGGCGTTCATCTCCACGATCGCGTCGCGGATGGCGCGGCGCGTGCCCGCGGCGCGGATCGCACCGAAGGACGAGCCGTACTCGACCAGACGCTGCTCCCCGCGGTGGTACCAGGTCAGGTGGGGGATGCCGTGGACGTCGGGGCCTCCGCCGGTCGCGATCGAGGCGAGGCAGACCGGCGTCAGCGAAGGGAAGGTGGAGACGGCGCGTCGGTAGCTGCCGGCTTCCGCGAGCGCCGCGAGCGTCGGCGCCGACGAGTCGTCGACGGCCTCGAAGACCTCGGGCGTCAGGCCGTCGATCACGACCAGGATCAGCTTTTTATGGACGCTCATCAGTCCCGGGCGAGGCTGCGGAGCCCCGCATAGCGGGCGGGCTCGCGGCGGCGCAGGCGGGCGGCGAGCGCCGGCAGGGCGACGGCTTCGAGGTAGCCGACGAGCGGGACGAAGGCGAGCAGGGCGACGAGGAGCGCGGCCAGCGCGAGGAGAGCCGCGGCAGCCGTTCGTGTCCCACCGCGGCGGAGGGTCCCGCTCAGGAGCTGCTGCGTCGCCACCGCGCCGAGGGCGCCGCCGATCCCTCCGGCGATCGCATCTTCGATCCCGCCGAGCGCGATGCCGAGGCCTACTCCGAGCGCCGCAGCCACCACGATCGCGGCCGCAAGAGCCGCCCGCGAAGCGCCGAGGATTCCCGCCAGCAGGATTCCGATCCCGATCCCGACGCCGAGGAACACACCGACCCAGTAGACGTCCCGCATGCCGACGCAGTGTAGGGATGACGGCTACCCTCACCCGCGCGTGGGGTGGCTCCCAGCCGCAGCGAGCTGCCCCACGCACCATCCGATCTCCGTTCGGCCTCGTATATGCAACGGGGACAACCCACAAGGAGGGGAGATGAAGAGAATCTCAGTGCTCGGACTGGTCTTGGCGCTGGGCGTGCTCGCGCTTGCCGCGGTCGCGTTCGCGGGCCGGGGCCACGACAAGGGGGGTGCCAAGAGCTTCTCGGCCAAGCTGAACGGCTGGGAGGAGGATCCGTCGCAGGTCACGACGGGCAAGGGCTCGTTCACGGCCCACATCGACAGCCCGACGCAGATCAGCTTCACCCTCAAGTACAGGAACCTGGAAGGGCCTGCGTTCATGGCCCACATCCACATCGGCTCGCGGCATGAGTCCGGCGGCATCAGCGCCTGGCTGTGCGGGCCGCCCGCCCCGCCGCCGCCCGTGACGCAGCCGCCCTGCCCGCCGGGCCAGACGACAGAGGCCGTAGTCAACGGCACGATCCAGGCCGACGACATCACCGGACCGGCAGCCCAGGGCGTGGAGCCCGGCAACTTCGCCGATCTGATCCGCGCGCTCAGGAGGGGCGAGACGTACACGAACGTGCACACCGTCACCCGGGCGCCGGGCGGCGAGATCCGTGGTCAGAACCATTCGAACCATGGCGACGACGACGACCACGGGGATCACAAGAAGCGGCACTAGTCACCACACAAGGTCGAGGCGGCCCATCCCGCCTCCCCACGAAGGGCCCGGTCAGCCGGGCCCTTCGCCGTTCAGGCGGCGAATGACCTCGAGCCCGAAGGCGGCGGCGCGCGCCCCGTCCACGACGCGGTGGTCGAAGGTGAGCGCCAGGTAGGCGGTCGGCCGGATCGCGACCTCGCCGTCACGGACAACCGGGCGCTCGGCGACGCGACCGACGCTGAGGATCGCCACCTCGGGGTGATTCACGATCGGTGTCTGGAAGAGGCCGGCGAGCTTCCCGGCGCTCGTGACGGTGAAGGTCGAGCCGCGGAGGTCCTCCGGCGCCAGCGCCCCCTCGCGCGCCGCGTCGGCGAGCCGTCGGACGTCGGCGTCGAGCTCCTCGATCGAGCGGGAGTCGCAGCCGCGGACGACGGGAACGACCAGGCCCTGGTCGGTCTGGACGGCGACGCCGAGGTCGTAACGGTCGAGATAGACGATCTCGTCGCCCTCCAGGCGGGCGTTCAGCTCCGGGAACTCCTGGAGCGCCGAAGCCACGGCCTTGAGCGTCGTCGCGACGAGAAGCTTGAGGTCGAGGCCGCCGAGGTCGGCCTCCTCCACCCACGTCACGGGCGGCACCTGGCTGTGCGCCCGCGCCATGTGCTCGGCGATCAGCCGTCGCACGCCGCGCAGCGGCTCGCGCCGTCCCTCGGCCGGTCCGGACGCTGCCCGGCGAACGTCGGCCTCGGTGATGCGTCCCTGCGGGCCGCTGCCCTCGAGGGTCGACAGGTCGACGCCGAGCTCCTGGGCGACCTTGCGAACGAGCGGCGTCGCGCGGACGCGCGGGCTCTCCGGTTCCTTCGGTCTCGCGGCGGCCGGAGCCGGCTCCGCGCGCGGTTGCTCCTCTTCCGACACTGCCGGTGCCGCGCCGTCCCCGATCACGACGAGCACGGTGCCAACCGGAACGACCGCGCCCTCGGCGACGAGGATCCGTGCGACCTTGCCGCCCGCCGGCGACGGGATCTCGACCGTCGTCTTGTCCGTCTGCACCTCGACGAGCGGGTCGTCCTCGGCGATCTCCTGGCCCTCCTGCACGAGCCAGCGCGCAATCTCGCCCTCGGTCAGCCCCTCGCCCAGGTCGGGCAGCTTGAACTCGTAGGCCATGGCGCGCGGAATCTATCTAGCGCGGCGTGCCGACCCAGGCGTCCGCAGGGACGATCAGTACCCGAAGACCGCCCTCGACCCGCCAGAGGGAGACCGCCTGCTCGTCCCCCCGCACCTCGGCCGTCCGGTCGCGCGGGACGTAGCCGAGCTGCAGCGAGCGGTCCTCGTTCCAGATCCCGACCGCGTTCGGATCGTGCTCGTTGTCCGGCTCCGGGACGAGCGCGAGCCGCCGCCCAGGGTCGAAGGATGCGTCCGGCAGAGCCTCCTCCCGGTAAGACACACCCGCAACGTGGACGACCGTGACCCGCGGGTCCTCCCAGCGCACCGGCTCGCCCGACGCGGCGTCGCGCAGGTAGTAGCCGGCCTGGCCCCGCTCGAGCAGGAGCCGAAGGCGCTCGCTCATCAGCCGACCCTCTCGGCCAGGCCCTCGTAGTGGACGACGAATCCGTCGTCGTCGAACGCGAGCTCGGCGACGAGCGACCCTGAGGTGAAGCGCACGCGGCCGTCGCCGAGCGGCTCATAGCGTTGCTCCGAGCGGGAGACGCCCAGCGACGGCACGTCAACGAAGGACATGACGAAGTCGGTGGGTTGTT
The DNA here is from genome assembly GCA_036520235.1 of Gaiellaceae bacterium. Classification (GTDB taxonomy): domain Bacteria; phylum Actinomycetota; class Thermoleophilia; order Gaiellales; family Gaiellaceae; genus JACDAN01. The sequence continues at coordinate 13,537 of DATDKA010000150.1, read as the reverse complement.
CGAGACCCGTCAGAACCGGCAGCGAGTTGAAGAGCGGCGAGAAGCCGAGGTCGAAGCAGTCCGCGCCGCCGAGGCCGACGTCGAGCGAGGGGCCGCCCGCAACCTCGACGCGCAGCCGCGCGGGTTCGAGCCGGTACCGCAGCTCGTACGAGACTCCGATCTGCGTCCCCTCCGCGCGGAGCTCGCCGTCCGCGACGTCGGCGCGCGCGATCTCCATCCTCGGCGCGTCGAGTCCCCGCCAGACGAGGACTCGCCGCATCAGAACTCGAGCAGCTTGCGCACCGCGTCGCCGATCCGCTCGACCGACGGCATGTACTCGTCCTCGATCTGCCAGTACGGATACGGAACGTCGTAGCCGGTCACCCGCAGCACCGGCCCGCGCAGGTCGAGGATCGCCTTCTCCGCCAGGATCGCCGCGAGCTCGGCGCCGTAGCCGGCGATCCGCGGCGCCTCCTGGACGATCACAACGCGGCCGGTTTTCCCGGCCGACGCCAGCAGCGCGTCCTCGTCGAGCGGTTTCAGCGACCTGAGGTCGAGCACCTCGACACTCGCCTCGCCGGCCAGGGACTCCGCAGCCTGCTCGCAGAGAGGCACCATCGAGCCGTAGGCGACAAGCGTCACGTCCGTCCCCTCCCGCGCGATCCGCGCCTGCCCCAGCGGGACGATGTACTCCCCCTCCGGCACCTCACCCCGCATCGTCCGGTAGTGGAGCTTCGGCTCGAGGATCACTACCGGATCGGGATCCCGAATTGCGCTCGCGAGCAGGCCTTTTGCGTCCGCGGGAGTCGAGGGGACGGCCACCTTCACCCCGGGCGTGTGGACGTAGTAGGCCTCCGGCGAGTCGTCGTGGAGCTCCGGTGCGCGGACGCCGCCGCCGTACGGCATCCGGACCGTCAGCGGGAACTCCATCCCGCCGCCGGTACGCCAGCGGTACCGGCCCACGTGCGTGATCAGCTGGTCGAGGCACGGGTAGCTGAACGCATCGTACTGCATCTCGCAGACCGGACGCCAGCCGGCCATGCAGAGGCCGACCGCCGTGCCGAGGATGCCCGCCTCCGCCAGCGGCGTGTCGACGCAGCGGTCCGGGCCGAATCGGTCGCGCAGACCGGCCGTGGCGCGGAAGACCCCGCCGGCCCGCCCGACGTCCTCGCCCATCACCATCACGTTCCCGTCGCGCTCGAGCTCGACGTGGAAGCAGTCGTTGATCGCTTCGACGAGAAGCCGCTCAGCCATCTCGCAGTGACGGCGGCGGGTCGACATAAGCATTCGTGAAGAGGAGCTCCGGGTCGGCGTCCGGTTCGGCCTCGGCCGCCGCGATCCCGGCCCGCATCTCCTCCAGCGCCTCGTTGCGGATCGCCTCCGCCAGCTCGTCGCCCAGCACGCCGGCCCGCCGGAGGTACCGGTCGTAGCGACCGAGGCACTCGTTCCGTTTCTCCTCCTCGACCCGCTCCAGGTCGATGTACGCCGTCGGGTCGTCGGCGGTGGCGTGCGGCGCCGCGCGGTAGCTCACGGCCTCGACGAACGTCGGCCCGTCACCGGCGCGAGCCCGGTCTACCGCCTCGCGCGTCGCCTCGAAGACGGCCAGGACATCGCCTCCATCGACGCGCACCCCGGGCATCCCGTACCCCGCTGCCTTGTCCGCGAGCGTCTCGGCGGCGGTCTGCGCCTCGAGCGGCGTCGAGATCGCCCAGCCGTTGTTGTTGCAGAAGAGGATCGCCGGTGCGCGCATCACCGCAGCGAAGTTGGCGCCCTCGTGGAAGGAGCCTTCCGAGGTCGCGCCGTCGCCGAAGTAGGCGATCGCCACCGCCTTGTCGCCGCGGAGCTTCTTCCCCCACGCGAGCCCGGCCGCGTGCGGCACGTGCGTCCCGATCGGGACGCAAATCGAAGCGACCTTGTACTCCGCCGGGTTCCACCAGCCTGCCGGGTGGCCTCGCCACCACGAGAGGACGGTCGAGACCGGCAGGCCGCGGAGGATCCCGATCGCGGACTCGCGGTAGCTCGGGAAGATCCAGTCCTCGGGCTCGAGCGCGTAGGTCGACCCCACCTGCATCGCCTCGTGGTTCCAGAAGATCGCGTAGGTGCCGATGCGGCCCTGGCGGTGGTAGACGAGCGAGCGCTCGTCGTAGGTGCGCAGGCGCACCATCCCGCGGTACAGCTCGATCAGGTCGTTCTCGCCGAGCCCCTCGACCTCGCCGTCCGGAAGAGCCTCTCCGTCACCGATGACGCGACGCAGCTCGCGCTCGTCTGGGATCACCTGCGCCATCGCGAACGTTGAGCCTACCGGGAGTGCGCCGCGATGAACGCGTCCAGACCCCGCCGCAGCGACCGGTACCTGCGGAGGCCGGAGCCGTGCTCCCCGGAGTCGCGGACGATGATCAGCCGCTTGTCCGCGGCAGGAGAGGCGTCGTAGAGCTTCCGCGCGTCGGCCGCGAAGTCACGGTCGAACTCGCCGGCGACGAAGATCGTCGGGGACGTAACCCTTCGCGCCGACGCCTCGACGTCGAGTAGGACGAACGTTGCCGGGCTCGAGAGGCTGATCACCCCGTCGACCCGCGGAGACGTGACGGCAGCGCCCGCGATGACGGCGCTCGCCCCCATCGACGATCCCATCAGGACGATCGTCCGTGCGCCGCGGCGCCGGAGTAGCGCCGCGGACGACGCGACGTCGCGGTCGATCCGGTACCGCGCCTCCTGGCTGACTGGAGCCGAGGACCCGTGATTCCGGACATCGAATGCCAGCACGCGGTAGCCGGCGCGAGAGAGCCGCCGGGCGGTACCGACCCACTCGCAGAAGTTCCCGCCGTAGCCGTGCGCGAGCACGACGCCCCGCGGTCCACGGCCGAGCTCGAGGCCGACCAGCCTGACGCCGTCCGAGGCCCTGTACCGCAACACGTGGCTCCGCTCCGCCATCGTCACGCAGGTCTCCACCAGGCGCGGCGACCGCGCCGAGGCCGCCGGCACGAGGCCGACGGCGATCACGATCAGCGCGAGGACGATCCTCATGCTCCAGATGTACGCCGGACGGCGACGAGGAGCAAGGCCACGGCGCAGACGGCCGCGGCCAGACCGGTCGCCTCCGCGGCCAGCCCGGCCCCGAGCTGGATCCGGGCGAGCGTCACGAGCGTCGTGCAGACGACGAGCGCCGCGGTCGCGCCGAGCAGGAGGCCGATCACGCGCCGCTGCGCCATCCCGGGCTCGTCCGCGGCCGCGCCTCGGAGCTGCACCGACCAGTAGGCAAGCTCAGCCGTGACGAGCAGCGAGACCGCGTACAACGGCACGCGGCTGTCGAGGCCGCCGTCCCCGAGCGCAAGTGCATACTCGGCGCCGAGCCCGGCGATCGCCCACGGAATCGCAAGTGCCCGCGCGGAGGAAACCCCGACGAGGAGCACGAACACGGCCGCGCCGCCGAGCGCGAGCAGCGTGGGATCCTGCACCGCCGGGACGGCGGCGAGCACCGCGGCGAGGAGCACGGACGCGCTGCCCCAGCTCAGCGACGCACGCGCGCGTAGCGCCTGAATGCTCTCACCTCCTCGATCGGCGCTTGCAGGCCGACGCCCTCCCGCCACTCGGTGATCGGCACGCCCAGCGTGCGGAACTGGTCGCGCAGAGCCTCCCGGCGGAGGCGCCAGAGCCGGTGGGCGAACTCACCGAGCGCGTCGCTCGGCACCGGCGTGAACGGCTCCGGCGAGACCTCGATCACGGCAAGGTCGAAACCGCGCGTCCGCAGGTCGAGGAGCGCCCCGACCGCCCGTTCGTCGAGGAGCGGTGTCAGGGCGACTATCAGCGCCTGCGGCGGCAGCGTCCGCCGCGGGACGATCTCGATGTCCTTCCAGGCGTAGCTGAGGATGATCTCCGTGTCGAGCAGCGAGTCGACGATCCGGTAGAGCTGCGAAAGCCCGGTCGCCGGGGTGAGCCAGTTGAGGACCCCGCCGAAGCTGACGAGCCCGACTCGATCCTTGTGCGAGAGGTACTGATCGGCGAGCGACGCCGCCGCGCGCACGGCGAGGTCGAGCGTCCCGAGGTCGCCACGCCGTGCCTCGGCGAAGGTGTCCAGGAAGATCACGACGTCGGTGTTGCGCTCCGGGTGCGCCTCGTTCACCCACAGGTCGCCACGGCGCGCGCTCGCCCGCCAGTTGATCCGCCGCAGCCGGTCGCCGGGGACGAAGGGCCGCAGGTCGGCGAACTCGATCCCGTCGCCCTTGGAGCGCGCGACCTGATTTCCGCCGAACGGCTGTGTCTCGAGCGGCCTGAGCATCGTCCGAAGCCACTCGGGGTGCGGGTAGACCTTGAGCGGACGGGCCTCGCCGAGCCTCTCCTCGTACGAGAAGAACCCGAAGCGGTCGGTCGTGCGCACCGCGACTTCGCCCCACCGGTAGGCGCCCCAGCGCAGGGCGCGGACACGGACTGTGAGCTCCCGCGTCGTGCGCGGTGGGAGCCGCCGCGCGACCGGGTTGTCGCCTACCGCGTCGAGCCCCCGCGGTAGCACGAGGAGGACCTCGGCGCGCTGCGCCCCAGCTTCGGCCTCCACCTCGACCTCGACCTCCTGCTCGGACTCCTCGACCATCCGGTCCCGCTCAGGCCGGACCCAGACCCGGATGCGCGGATCGCCCGCCCAGGGCACGCCGACTGCGATCGCGATCGCGAACGGCGAGGCCAGCACCGCGAGCTCTGGCCGGCCGAGCGCCAGCGCCGCCAGCATCCCGAGCGCCGTCAGACCGGCGTAGGCCCCGAGCTTCGGCGTCGGCGAGCGGGTCAATCCCGGACGGGTTGCAGGTCCTCGGCCGCCGGCGTCGGGACGCGCTCGAGCACGTCCTCGACCACCTTGTCCGGGCTCATGCGCTGCACCCACAGCTCGGGGCGCAGCATCAGGCGGTGCGCGAGCGCCGGCACCGCCACGCTCTTCACGTCGTCAGGCGTCACGAAGTCGCGGCCCTCGAGCAGCGCCCGGCCGCGGGAGAGCTTCAGCAGCGCGAGCGTTCCGCGCGGGCTCGATCCGACCTGTACCGCCGGCGCGCTGCGCGTCGCGGCGACGAGGTCGACCATGTAGTAGCCGACGCTCTCCGCGACGTGAACCTGCTCGAGCGCGGCCTGGAGCTCGAGCAGCGCGCCGCGGTCGGCGACCGTTTCGAGCTCGACCTCCTCCGCCTGCCGCTCGATCCGCCGCTCGACCATCTCCCACTCCCCGGCTCGGTCGGGGTAGCCGACGCCGATGCGCAGGAGGAAGCGGTCCAGCTGGGCCTCGGGCAGCGGGTACGTGCCCTCGTACTCGATCGGGTTCTGCGTCGCGATCACGAGGAAGGGCGGCTCGAGCCGCCGCGTCGTCCCTTCGATCGTCACCTGCCGCTCCTGCATCGCCTCGAGCAGCGCCGCCTGCGTCTTCGGCGGCGCGCGGTTGATCTCGTCCGCGAGGAGAAGGTTCGTGAAGATCGGGCCCGGCCGGAACTCGAACTCCGACTCCCGCTGGTTGAAGATCGAGGAGCCCGTGACGTCGGACGGCATCAGGTCGGGCGTGAACTGCACCCGCGCAAACTCCATGCTCGTCACGCGGGCGAACGAGCGCGCCATCAGCGTCTTCGCAAGGCCTGGATAGTCCTCGATCAGGACGTGGCCGTCAGCGAGCAGCCCGAGCAGCGCGAGCTGGAGCGCGTCGCGCTTCCCCACGACGGCACGCTCGACCTCACGGACGATCGTGTCGCAGCGCTCGGCGAAGGTGGTCGCATCCATCCCTAGATTTTCTCAAGCCCCTCGACGAGACGGCGGACGGCGTCCGGGTCGGCGCCCGGCCCGTGGCGGTTCTCGGGCAGACCACTGAGTGGCCGGACGAGCTCCCACGCGTCGGAGCCGAGCATCCGCTCTGCGTCCTCGAGCCGCCGGCCGCGCGCTGCCAGCCGCGTCTCGGTGATCTCCCGCAGCAGCGGCTGGAGGCGGAAGTGGTAGTCGAATGCGCTTTGCGTGCCGAGTGAGAGCGCCCTCGTGATGCGCTCCAGCTCCGGCAGCGGGCCTGGCGCCGGCCGCACCGGCCGCCTCGCCTCCTCGAACGGCGAGTGCGCCGGCGCCTCCCCGCCGCGGCGCCCGGTGAAGACGACCAGCCCGAGGAGCGTCAGCCCGCCGAGGTAGAGGAAGAACACGTCGAGCGCCCCGCCCGCGGACTCCGGCGAGACCGTCAGGGCGGCGACGAGCACGAGAGCTCCGAGCACGGCGAGGATGACGATGCTCCAGACGAGCCTCACTGGTTCACCGCCACCAGCTCGGCGGTCAACTCGTCCCGCAGCTCGGAGACCGCCTCGATCGCCTCCTCCTTCATCGAGGCGTCGATCGAGTGCTCGCTGAACTTCGCGCGCTCGAAGAGCCGCGTCAGTCGGCGCGCCGACGGCGATCCGGACTGCAGCTCCTCGAGCACGCGGCCGAGGTACTCGTCCGGCGCCTCGAACGGCCGGCGCGGCAGGCCGTACGACGCCAGCGATCGCTCCATCCTGGAGTAGCAGGCGATCACCGCCTTCCGCGGGTCCGGCTCGGCCCTGAGGTCGTCCAGGGTGTCGTCGAGGATCGCGGCAAGAGCCTCGCGCGCCTCGACCTCCCGCCGGACGGCCTTGTTCGACTGGACGACCATGCGGGCCGCGGCCGCGAAGCCGACGAAGGCGACACCGAAGACCGCGAGGACGACGACCCAGTCGATCGGCGGCGTCGGCAAGTACCGGCCCGGGCCTCGCCCCTGCGGGACCTGCTCGCCGGTCGGTGACGCGGGGTTCACGCGGTTGGGGCCGCGGTCCCCGAGCCGGCCGGCGCCGCTCAGCATGAAAAGGATGGCGAAGACGATCAGGATCACGGCGATCGTGTGCGACCAGCGCCGCGGCTCGGTGGCCTCCGCCCGCGCGGTCAGCCCGGTGGCGAGCGGCGAGGCGACGAGCAGGCCGGCCACCCAGACAGCGCCGAGCGCGAAGAGCAGCGTCGCAAGCGCGCCGGTTGCCTCCCTCGCGTCCAGCGACTCCCCGCCGAGGTCGGCCGAGCTGGCGACCACGACCACGCCGAGGAGCAGAAGCAGGACGATCGGCGTGAGGAGTCGAGACGCCACGTCGTCCCTTTAGACGACAGTCATGTCAAAACCGTCAGTGCGTCGCGCGCCGCCTCGAACACGGCGTGGTCGACGTCGCCGAGATCCTCGCCGTCCACCTGGAGCGGAACGGCCTGCACGCTCGAGACCACGACCCGGTCGACGTCGTGGCGGTAGAGGACACCGCCGGCTCGGCGCCCGATCGCCGCCGCAAGGAACAGGCGGGGGATCGCAGCCGGCCGCACGTTCCTCGGCGCAACGACCTCCAGGCCGCCGGCGAAGTCGGCCTCGGGCGCGAAGTGGAGCGGGAGCCGCGTGAAGTAGGTGTAGGGATCGCCGTTCGCGACGAGTGCGAACGACGCCGGTTCGCCGTCCACTTCGAGCTCCGGCTCGATGCGGCCGCGCCGCTCGAGCAGCTCCCGGGCGATCGTCAGCGCGAAGGAGCGGTCCGGCGGCCGGCGCCCATTGCGGCGGCCGAGCTCGTCGACGCGGCGGACGACCTCGGCGGGAAAGCCGAGCGCCGCCGCGAAGCCGAAGCCGCGCCCATTCACCCGGCCGATCGAGATCGTCCGCGTCCGGCCCTCGGCCAGTGCCGCCGCCAACCGAACGGCGGCGGCGACCGGATCGCGGGGAAGCCCAAGCGCCCGCGGCAGGACGCTCGAGCCGCCACCGGGCACGAAGCCCACCGGCAGGCCCGGCCGGACACCGTTCAGCACCTCGTTGAACCCGCCGTCGCCGGAGAAAACGAGCACTGCGTCCGCGTCCGCTTCCCGTGCCAGCTCAGTCGCATGACCTGGACGCTCGGTCCAGACCACCTCCACGTCTCCGAGCTCCGCGGCGACCCCGGCAGCCCTCTGCGGCGTGACGGCGCTCGCCTGCGGATTGACGATCAGAAGCGCCCGCGGCATCGTGCCCAGACCATGCCACGCATCGACCATGTGGCAGTCGAGACGCGCGATCCCGACCAGACGGCAGCCTTCTACGAGCAGCTCTTCGGCGCGCGCGTCGAGAAGCACGAGGGCCACCCCGTGATGGCCTACGTCGGGAACACAGGGTTCGCGTTCCACGACCGCGGCGGGCCCGGGGACCACACCGGCATTCGCATGACCGCGGAGGAGCAGAAGGAGCTGAAGCGCCGCCTCGACGAGGCCGGAATCGAGTGGGCGGAGCGCGACCACGAGATCGCCGTCGGCGTCTTCTTCGAGGATCCGGACGGCCGACTGCTCGAGGCGATCGTCTACCGCTGAACGAGAGAGGGGCCGGTCTCCCGGCCCCTCTCGTCGCGTTTAGGACGATCGCCTAGTGGTGGCCGTGGTGGTGGTCGCCTCCGTGGCCGGAGACGCGTCCCTTGTCCGTGAATGCCTGGAACTCCGCCGCCCGAACGAAGGAGCGAGTGCTCCCGGCCGGAACCGCGGAGTCGCAGTCGGTCGAATTGCCCGGATCCGCGTCCTGCTCGCCCTGGAACGCCGGACCGCCCGTGCACTGGCTCGTCTTCGCGACGAACCTGAGGTGGGTGGCCTTCGTGTCAGGGATGTTGAACTTCCGCAGGATCATGTGCGGAGCAACGGGGCGCGGCGGATCGCCGGGGAAGGCGTTCGCCGGGCTCGTGTAGATCCGCGTGTAGCCCGCGTCGGTCGAGCAGTTCGCCCTGCACGCCCAGACCTCGAACTGCCTGAGGGCCGTGAAGCGGTTTTGCGTGGCCGCCAGCATTGCGCTCGCCTGGACGTACTTCACCTTGACCGGGTCGGTCCCTGCGAGGTCGATCGTCACCTTGAGGCCGTCGACCGTCAGGTTCCCGGACGTCACGATGCCCGGAGCCGTCCATTGCGTGCGCTCCGTGTCGTCGATCAGGTTCGGCTGAGTGGTTCCGCCGTCCCCGGATGCGACGGCCCCGGAAGCCGACGAGGCCAGGTTCAACGGCATCCGGATCCGGATCGTCTCGTCGTGAGCGGAGCGGAAGCGCTCCCGGAAGCGGAGGAACCCGTACCCAGGTGCCTGGGCGAGGAGCTCGTACGTTCCCGGCGCGAACTGCGCCGTGTCGTCGAGGTTGATCACGCTGGCCGGGGTACCGGCGGCCGGGGTGGCCGGATCGGTGTCCGCGATCGGCGAGACCCTCGCCTCGTAGTGTCCGACGAAGATCCGTGCCTTCACGGCCGTGCCGTCGAGGCCCTGCGCGACGAACTTCACCGTCGCGTTGTCCTCGTTCGGGGACGCGAAGTCCGGCACCGGATCAGTGTCGGTCTCGGCCAGCCCGCTGTTCGAGCTGGTGGCCCCGCTGCCGTACCCGCTCCGTGCGAACCCGAGCCAGATCTCGTCCTGGTTCGCACCGCCGAAGCGCATCAAGTCCGCGGCGAGGATCGCGTCGCGAGCCTGCAGCATGCTCGTGTTCGGCGGCATCAGGAGCATGGCGTCGTAGTAGAGCTGGAACCAGCGCCGGTTCCCCGGACACCTGGTCGCAGATAGGAACCCATCTGCGCACTCCGTCTGCAACGCCTTGTCGTCGTACGGGTAGCGGTTGTTGTACTTGTCCACCAGGAGCTGGCGGATCCGGAAGTTCGTCGCGCTCCAGATCTCGCCGTTCGCATGCACCTGTTGCGAGGACGTCGCGGTCGGGCCGGTGACGTCGTAGCCCAGATCGCTGAAGTTCAACGCGTTCACGAGCAGCTGCTTGCCCGGCTCGGGGACGCCACCCGACATCGGGTAGTTCATCCCGTAGTTCCGGATCGCGCGCAGCCTGTTGCCGGTGTCGTAGACGCCGACGGCGTAGCGGTTCTCTCCGCTGACCGGGGCGAAGCCGTTCTCGTTCACGTACTCCATCCCGTTCAGGTCGCCGAAGCTCTCGCCCATGGCGCCTGCGTGATGACCGCTGCGAGTGTTGCCCTTGCCGATCATCCGGTTCTCGATCATGTGGCCGTACTCGTGGCCGATCACGCCCGTGTCGTAGTCGCCGTCCACGCACGGGGCGTAGAAGGAGGCCGCGAGCGGCTGCCAGAAGTACATGTTCGTGATCGAGGACGCGCCGTCGGGCAGCGTGATCATGTTCGCGTTGTCCCGGGTGGTCGTGAGAGCGCCGGACTGGACGTCACCGACGACAGGGTCGTTCTCCTGGCGCCGCTCGGTCAGGCCGAAGTTGTAGTCCTGACCGTTCCAGTTCCGCTCCGTGAACCCGAGGTTATACGCGAAGTCGTGCACGCGGTTGTGCGCCACGAACAGGTTGACGGTCGCGGCCGAGTCGTCCCACGTCGCGCCCGGAGGCCCGTTCGGGGTCGGCTCGCAGTCGTCGTTCGCCCACGAGTTCGTCCACGGGAACGAGTAGTCACGCGTCGTACTCGTCGGCATGAACTGGGGCGGGCTCGGGACCGTGTCGTTCGCCCACGACGTCGCCGACTTCGCGTTGTTGCCACGAGTGGTCAGCGTCGGCGTGTTCAGCTTGTGATCGTGGTCCCACGGACCGCGTGACGTCAGCACGCCGCCCGCCAGCCGGTCACAACCGGGAGCCATGACCCAGCACCACGTCTGCCGCGTATCGGTCGACGGCAGGTTCCACGGATCCTGATCCACCGTGTACAGCAGCGGGACGTCCGGGAACACCTTCCACTTCGCGAGGTACGCCGGAGGCGCCGGCGAGGCGTCGCCGGTCAGCGTGCCCGTGTAGGTGCGCGGGGCGGCCCACGGCTCGTTGGGATCGGCGGGCGTCCCGGCGTTGTCGAAGTCGCACACGTTGATGAAGTAGTCGCCGGCCGGAACGCCGCCCGCCGGCTCGTAGTGGAACTGCTCCGGCGAGAACAGCGTGTCGGCGTGCACGAGCACGGTCCCGCCCCTCACGAGCTCGAGGACGAGGTCGTTGGTCGGGATCGTCGCGGCCGCGAAGCCGTCGAGCGCGCGGTTGCCCGCCCCGATCGCGAACGGCCCGTGCGTGTTACAGGCGCCGTCCGTCGCGGCGGGCTCGCCGCTGTAGCTGAACGACTCGGCGGCCTGCAGCTTGATCTTCCCCTGGGACAGGTTCTGCACCAGGTTCGACCGAGCGAGGACCCGGCCCGACTGCGCGTCCACGAAGACGCGCGCCGCGCGCGGGTTCGCCGTCTTGAGATCGAGCACGATGTTCTCGTAGGCGGCCAGGACGCCGTTCCGCACCGTCGGGAACGCCACGAGCCTGGACAGCTGCGTGCCCTGGACGCCCGCGACGGTGAAGTTCGTCCACCCGCGAGCCTGCTTGCGGGCGAGGATGTTGGCGACGGAGCGGGTGAGGCCCGCGGTGCGGGCAGCTGCGCTCCAGGCGCTCGCCGCCGAGAGCTTCACGCTCCCGGACAGCGCGTGGTCACGCGTCAGGGACGACGAGACGTACGCGACCTTCCAGCCGCGCGCCCTCGAGCCGGTGACGCCCACCGTGACCAGGCCGCTCTCGCTCGCAGCGAGGCCGCCGAACACCTGGCGGTAATTGATCGCCCACCCGTTGCTCGTGCCGAGCCGGTTTGCGCCCTCGAAGCGCAGGCCGGCCATGGAGTTGATGCCGAAGAGCGCCTTGTGGCGCTTGACGTACCAGGCCGCGGCATCGGCGGCGGTCTTGCCGCGGATGCCTCGTGCCAGGAACTTGCCTCGTTTCGAGACCGAGGCCGGTGTTCCGAACTGGCCCCAGATCACCTTCGCCTTGAGACGCTTCGCGGCGAAGCGCTGGAGCTTCGTCGGCGCGACCGTGCCGACGCGGCTGTCGAAGTCGGCAACATCCGTGGAGCTCTCCTGGATGTTGGCGACCGACAACGCTGCGCCAGGCATGAGGATCACGCCGAGGGCAGCCGTGATGGCAGCCCCCAGGAACCTGAGTCGCATAGCCCTCCCCTCCGGAAAACAGCAACAAGCCCTCGCAATGCGAGGACGCGGCGAAGATCTTGAAAGGGCTATCCGGGAATGTCAAGCGATAAGGCCGAACTCGTTGCAGTTATCGCCTTGAATTCATCTGAAAAAGCAACGGTGGAATTCTGCGCAAATCTCGCGGGCCGGCGTGTGCCGGCCCTTCGCCCGAACACCTGCACTTCCGCGGTCCTCACCAGGTTCCGCGAGGACGCTGCTGCCACGTTTGAATCGCAGCCCGGGTTGTTCGTCGGATCCGTGTCCTGGTCGCCCTGGTAGGCGGACCCGCCGGTGCACTGGCTCGTCTTGGCGTTTGCGCGCGGAGGCGGGCGGTCTACCGCGGCGTCGCGTAACCGCGGATGCCGTCGGCGAGAATCGCGTAGAAGCGATCCGCGAGCTCGTCGGTGTCCGCGCCGGCCGGGAGCCAGGTGTAGGCCCAATTCGCCGCCGAGAGCACGAGGAGCGCCGCAGCCTGGTCGTCGAGGTCGCTGCGCAGCTCGCCCCGGTCGCGACCCTCGCGGAAGAACGCGCGGAATCGCTCCTCGTACCGGCGCCGCTCGGCGAGGAACTCGGCCGCGCGGTCGCCCTCGAGGTAGCGCCACTCGCGCACGAAGACGGTCGCGACGTCCAGTTGCTCGGCGACGACCCGCAGGTGCGCGCGGAGTGCAAGCCGGATGCGCTCGCCGGCGGGCAGATCGTCGGGAACAGTGTCGAGCGCCGCATGGAACGCCTCCGCGCCCTCGCGCATGGCCTCGTACAGGAGGTCCTGCTTCGACTCGATGTGTGCGTAGAGCGAGCCTTTCTGCACGCCGAGCGCCTTCGCAAGGTCGCCGATCGAGGTGCCGTGGTAGCCCCGCTCGGCGAAAAGCCGGGCAGCCACTCGGGTTAGCTCCGTTCGCCTCGTGGACACGGTACGCTTAGACACTAACGATCGTTCGTTCAGGAGGGCGCATGACCGACGAGCAATTCCTCGAGTACGTGCAGGGCGGCGGCCAGGTCGAGACCAACGATCCGATGCCGGGCGAGTACCGCGCCAAGCTCGTGAAGTTCATCGAGATGCACGGGAACTCCGAGCTGATGGGCGTCCTCCCGGAGCGCGAGTGGATCCTCCGCGCGCCTACGCTGCAGCGGAAGCTCGCGCTGACCGCGAAGGTGCAGGACGAGGTCGGGCACGCGCAGCTGATCTACCGCGTCGTCGAGGACCTGGGCAAGCCGCGCGAGGCCTGCCTCGAGGACCTGGTCTCGGGCAAGAGCAAGTTTCACAACGTCTTCCACTACCCGACGAAGACCTGGGGCGACGTCGGCGTGATCGCGTGGCTCGTCGTCGCCGCCGCGATCATCAGCCAGAAGGCGCTCCTCAAGTGCTCGTACGCGCCGTACGCGCGGATCATGAAGAAGATCTGCTGGGAGGAGTCGTTCCACATCCTCCACGGCCGAGACGTGATCCTGACGATGATGAACGGCACGGACGAGCAGCGCGAGCTCGTCCAGGAGGCGCTCGACCGCTGGTGGGGCCCGCTGATGCAGTTCCACGGCAACCCGATCCCGCGGGACGAGGACCCGATGTTCATCTGGCGGATCAAGAGCCAGGGGAACGAGGAGGCGCGCCAGCAGTTCCTGGACGGCTACGTCCCGCAG
>DATDKA010000149.1:0-11839 GCA_036520235.1 Gaiellaceae bacterium | reverse complement strand
GCGAATGCTGAGTCGGAAACGCTGGCTACCAGCCGTGCTGCTCGCGCTCTTCGCCGGCCTGGTCGTCGTCGGCTGCGGAGGCAGCGACAACGGCGGGGGCGGCGGGAACGCCTCAGACAACCAGGTCCTGAAATGGGGCCTGGGCTCGGAATTCCAGCTCGATCCGGGCCTCGCGACGGACACCACGTCCGCGAAGCTCGTCCTGAACATCTTCGACCCGCTCGTCAAGCTGGACGACAAGCTGAACGCCGCGCCGTCGATGGCGGAGAGCTGGGATGTGAACGGCGCGAAGGTCGTCTACCACCTGAAGAGCGGCTCGAAGTGGACGGACGGCACGCCCGTGACGGCGAAGGACTACGAGTACTCGTGGAAGCGCGCGCTCTCGCCTGAGCTCGCGAGCGACTACGCGTACCAGCTGTTCGGGATCAAGGGCGCGACGGAGTACAACTCGTGCAAGTCGAACTGCGACGCGCTGAAGGACAAGGTGGGCGTGAAGGCGACGAACGACACGACGCTCGAGGTCACGCTGACCTCGCCGCAGCCGTGGTTCGTCCAGCAGTCGGCCCACTCGGTGTTCCTGCCTGTCCCGCAGAAGACCGTCGCGAAGTTCGGCGCCAAGTGGACGAGGCCCGAGAACATCGTCACGAACGGGCCGTTCAAGGTCGAGGCGGCGCAGCCGAGTGCCTCGATCACGCTCGTCAAGGACCCCGACTGGCGTGACGCGGACAGCGTCAAGCTGGAGCGGGTCGAGGGCAAGATCATCGTCGACGGGACGACCGCGGTGCAGTCGTTCGAGGCCGGCGAGGTCGACGTGCTCGACGAGCAGCTACCTCCGGCTGAGACGCCGCGGCTGAAGGACACGCCCGAGTACCAGCTGTATCCGGGGCTCGGCACCACGTACTACGGCTTCAACGTCAAGGACAACATCAAGGACGTGAACCAGCGCCGCGCCATGTCGCTCGCGGTCGACCGCCAGTCGATCATCGACAACATCACGCAGGCGAACGAGAAGCCGGCCGACGCCTTCACGCCGGTGGGGATGCCGGGTCGCGACGAGATCGTCACGACGCCGTCCCCGTGGACGCCGGCGCACGGCGACCTCGCCAAGGCCAAGGAGTACATGGCCAAGGCGGTGAACCCGAAGAAGAACATCACGATCTACTCCAACGAGTCGCCGCCGAACAAGGAGGTCGCGGAGGCGCTCCAGAGCATGTGGAAGCAGATCGGGATCAGCTCGTCGATCAAGATCCTCGAGTGGCAGCAGTTCCTCGAGTTCCTCGGACCGCCGCCGCCCAAGTCCGTCGACATCTACCGGCTCGGCTGGGTCGGTGACTTCGTCGACGACATCAACTTCCTCGAGCTCTGGACCTGCGACTCGGGGAACAACAACACCGGCTTCTGCGACAAGAGCTACGACGCCAACGTCGCCAAGGCCAAGAACACGCCGGACAACACCGCGCGCTACAAGGTCTACGACCAGCTCGAGCAGAAGCTGACCGGCCAGGACGGCGTTCTGCCGATCATCCCGCTCTGGTACATCACGTACCCGAACCTGGAGCGGGAGAGCGTGAAGGACACGTTCAACATCAACCTGCTCGACCAGGTCGATCTGACCAAGGTGGAGATCAAGGGCTAGCGCGGGCCTTGACCGGTTGGAGGAACGAGAGGCGGGGCGCTCGCGGAGCGCCCCGCCTGTCTAATCTCCGCGCAGATTGGGGTAGAAGGGTTTCGTGACGGCTTTCATCATCCGCAGGCTCCTCTGGACGATCCCGGTGATGCTCCTGGTGATCTTGTTGACCTTCCTCCTGATGCGCCAGATCGCCGGCAACCCGTTCCGCCGGACTGCGCGGGCGGTGCCGGTCGAGATCCAGCAGAACCTCGAGCGGAAGTTCCACCTCGACCAGCCCTGGTACGTCCAGTACGCGCTCTACGTGAAGGGCGTCTTCACGCTCGACCTCGGCCCGTCGCTGACCCTTCGCGACCGGTCCGTGAACGACATCATCAAGGAGCACTTCCCGAAGTCCCTCGAGCTCGGCCTGCTCGCGTTCATCTGGGCAATCGCAGTTGGGATCCCGATGGGCGTGATCGCCGCGTTACGCCAGAACACGTTCTGGGACTACTCGCTGATGTTCGTCTCCAACGTCGGGTACGCGGTCCCGAGCTTCCTGATCGCCACGCTGCTCATCTACTACGTCTCCCTGAAGGCGAACCTCTTACCGACGAACGGCTGGGACGGGGGCTGGCAATACAAGGTCCTACCGGCCTTCGCGCTCGGCCTCGCCCCGATGGCGTATTTCGCAAGGCTCGTGCGCGGCTCGATGCTCGAGACGCTCCAGCAGGACTACATCCGGACGGCGAAGGCCAAGGGCCTGCGCTGGCGGCGCGTCGTCGCCGTCCACGCGCTCCGTAACTCGATGATCCCGGCCGTGACGGCGATGGCTCCGACGCTCGGCTACATCATCACGGGCACCTTCGTGATCGAGATCATCTTCTCGATCCCGGGGATCGGGCGCTACTTCGTCACCGCGGTCTCGTCACGCGACTACTCGGTCGTGATGGGGATCACGGTTCTGACGTCGTTCGTGATCGTGCTCGCGAACCTCGTGGTGGACATTCTCTACGGGATTCTCGATCCGCGGACACGGGACGCGAGGACCTGAGTGTGAGCGTTCCCGCGAACCCACGCGACGCCGTCGCGACCCCGGGCGGGACCACCGCCGTCGGCGATCTCGCGGCGCCGCCGAGCGCCGGCGAGGCGATGCGACGCAGCAGCCTCTGGCGCGACGCCTGGCGCCGGTACATGCAGAACAAGGGCGCCGTCTTCTTCGGTGGACTCTTTCTGGCCTTCACGCTCTTCTGCATCATCTGGCCGTTCGTCTCTCCGTACGACATCGAGAACGACCCGGTCAACTTCCAGGAGGCCTGGCAGGGGCCCTCGCTGAAGCACCCGCTCGGGACCGACCAGCTCGGGAAAGATCTCCTGACGAAGGTCGCCTTGGGCGGGCGTATCTCGATCGCGATCGGGATCGGCGCGACCCTCGCAATTCTGCTGATCGGCGTCGTCTACGGCTCGATCTCCGGCTTCGCCGGCGGGCGCCTCGACAACATCATGATGCGTTTCCTGGATGCGCTCTACGGGCTGCCGTACCTGCCCTTCGCGATCATCGTCCTCGCGATCATCGGGACGAACAACATCTGGACGATGGTGCTCGCGCTCTCGATCGCGAGCTGGTTCACCGCCGCGCGCATCGTCCGCGGCCAGATCATCACGCTGAAGGAGAACGACTACGTTCGAGCGGCGAAGGCGGTGGGCGCGCGCTGGTACAGGATCCTCAGCCGCCACTTGCTCCCGAACACCCTCGGCGTATTGATCATCGCAATCTTCCTGGAGCTCCCGGGCGTGATCCTCGGCGAGGCGTTCCTTTCGTTCATCGGGTTGGGGATCAGCCCGCCCGACGCGTCGCTCGGCTCGATGGCGCAGGAGGGACGCTCCGTCTATCGCGTCCATCCGAACGCGATCATCATCCCCAGCATCGCGATCGCGATGCTGGTCATCTCGGCGAACTTCATCGCCGACGGCATGCGCGACGCGCTCGACCCGCGGACGCGCGAGACCAAGGAGCACTAGAGGCGTGGGGCTGCTCGAGGTCCACAACCTCCACACGCACTTCTTCACCCGCGAGGGCGTAGTGCGCGCCGTCGACGGCATCAGCTTCCAGGTCGACGCGGGGAAGACACTCGGGATCGTCGGCGAGTCGGGCTGCGGGAAGTCGGTCACCGCGCTCTCGCTGATGGGTCTGATCCCGAAGCCGCCGGCGAGGATCGTCGACGGCTCTGTCAACTTCATGGGCCGTGACCTGACGAAGCTCTCCGAGCGCCAACTGGAGGACGTTCGCGGCAAGGAGATGGCGATGATCTTCCAGGATCCGATGACGTCGCTGAACCCGACGCTGAGGATCCGGACGCAGATCACCGAGGTGCTCGACCGGCACTACGGGTACTCGAAGGAGGACGCGCGGAAGCGGGCGGTCGAGCTGCTCGAGGAGGTGCAGATCCCGCGCGCCGCCGAGCGGCTGGACGACTACCCGCATCGGTTCTCGGGCGGAATGCGCCAGCGTGTGATGATCGCGATCGCGATCGCCTGCAACCCGAAGCTCCTGATCGCCGACGAGCCGACGACTGCGCTCGACGTGACCGTCCAGGCGGAGATCCTCGACCTCCTCGAGGAGCTCCGGCGGGAGCACGAGATGGGGATGATCATCATCACGCACGACATGGGCGTGATCGCCGAGACCGCCGACGAGGTCGCGGTGATGTACGCCGGCCAGATCGTCGAGCAGGCCGCGACGCAGGATCTCTTCGACCGGCCCGAGCATCCCTACACGGAGGCGCTGCTCGGGGCCCTGCCGCAACTCGAGGGCGAGAACGTCCGCGGCGGGCGCCTGCGGTCGATTCCCGGCCGGCCGCCGGACCTGATCGCGCCGCCGCCCGGATGCCGGTTCGCGCCGCGCTGCCCGCATGCGGGTCTCGGCGACGGCTGCGCCGAGCACCTGCCCGAGCTCCGTGAGCTCCGACCGAACCACAGTGTGCGGTCGAGGCACCCGGCCAGCGAACGCGCCGGGGAGAGGCAGCCGGTCGCGACATGAGCCAGAACGGCGCCATCCTCCAGGTCGAGGATCTCCGCAAGGAGTTCCCCGTCCGCTCGGGCTTCCTCGTCGAGCGCGTCACGCACACCGTGAACGCGGTCGACGGCGTCAGCTTCGACATCCAGGAGGGCAAGACGCTCGGGCTCGTGGGCGAGTCGGGCTCCGGCAAATCCACCACCGGCTACTGCATCCTCCAGCTGATCAAGCCCACCTCCGGCTCGGTGCGTTTCCAGGGCAAGGAGCTGACGACGATGGGGCGTGAGGAGGTCCGGAAGATGCGCCGGGAGATGCAGATCGTCTTCCAGGATCCGTACTCCTCGCTCGACCCGCGGATGACGGTCGGCGACATCGTCGCCGAGCCCCTGGAGGTGCACGGCGTGGGCTCGAGGCGCGGGCGACGGTCACGCGTGCGGGAGCTGCTCGACGTCGTCGGCTTCAACCCAGACTACGGGAACCGCTACCCGCACGAGTTCTCGGGCGGTCAGCGGCAGCGCGTCGGCGTGGCGCGGGCGTTGGCGCTGAACCCGTCGCTGATCGTCTGCGACGAGCCGGTCTCGGCGCTCGACGTGTCGATCCAGGCGCAGATCCTCAACCTGCTCAAGGACCTCCAGCGCGACTTCGGCCTCACCTTCCTCTTCATCTCGCACGACCTGGCTGTCGTGCGGGGGATGAGCGACGACATCGCCGTGATGAAGGACGGCCAGATCGTCGAGACCGGGACGGCCGACGAGGTCTACGAGCACCCGAAGCACGAGTACACGCGGGCCCTCCTGGCCGCGGTGCCGGTACCCGACCCGCAGCGGATGCGAGACCGCCGGATCGAGCGCCGGAAGCTCCATCACGTCATTGCCGAGACGTAGTCTCGGGCTCTTGCTGTTGCTCCTCGCCGGCTGCGGCGGGGGCGGGGCAGACGGCGAGCGCGCAACGGCCACGGACTGGCAGTTCACGACGCCGATGGCGAACCGGCGCAGCTACGTCGCGGCGGGCGAGATCGGCGGGAAGATCTATGTCGCGGGCGGGATGTTCGGCGACGCGGGGCGGCGGCTCGACCGGGTGCAGGTCTTCGATCCGAAGGAGGCGGTGTGGACGACGCTGCCGACGCTGCCCGAGCCGGTGCGCGCCGCCGCGGGCGCGACGTTGGGGCGCAACTTCTACGTCATCGGCGGGACGACCGCGCGGGGCGGCGGGCGGCAGGTCTTCGTCTACGACACCGCTCGGCGCCGCTGGCGAAGGGGGCCGCCGCTGCCGCGCGTGCTCTACAACCACTCGGCCGTGACCGTCGGCGACCGGATCTTCGTCCTCGGCGGCTACGACACGCAGGGCGCGGAGCTGCGCAACCTGTACGTGCAGGAAGGCGGGCGCTGGCGGTCGTCGACGCCGCTGCCGCGGCCGGTCCACGCCTTCGGTGCGGTCGTCTTCCGCGGCGAGATCTGGGTGATCGGTGGCCGCCGCGGTCAGACCGAAAAGAGCCGGCTACGCGAGGTCTGGATCTATGACCCGGCGACCGGGAAGTGGCGGGCCGGACCGCCGCTCCCGATCCCAATGGACCTTCTGGGCGCGACGGTCGTCGGCGACGAGATCCACGCCGTCCACGAGCGCACGTACCAGATCTACGACGCCGGCACGGGGAAGTGGCGCCAAGGCCCGTCACCGCTCGTCCCACGGCACGCGCTCTCGCTCTTCGACGTGGGCGACACGATCTACGCCGTGGGCGGCTGCACCGTCAAGCTTCGCGACACGGCGGTCGTGGAGAAGCGCAAAGTGTCCTGAGCGGACATGACGGGTGTCTGACACCGGCGGTGTCCCCGCTGCCTAGAAACCCAGATGCTTGGCGATCACCATGCGCTGGACCTCGTTCGTGCCCTCGCCGATCTCGAGGATCTTCTGGTCGCGATAGAGCCGTGAGATCGCGAACTCGTCCATGAAGCCGTAGCCGCCGTGGATCTGCAGGGCGGAGTTGGCAGCGCGGTTGGAGAGCTCGCCCGTGTACAGCTTGGCCATCGCCGCCTCCTTCGCGAACGGGCGGCCCTGATCTTTCAACCAGGCGGTCTTGTAGACGAGCGCGCGCCCGGCCTCGATCTCCGTGGCCATGTCCGCCAGCTGGAACTGCACGGCCTGGAACTGGGCGATCGGTCGCCCGAACTGCTGCCGCTCCCTTGCATACCTGGCCGCCAGATCGTAGGCGCCCTGGGCTAGGCCGACGCCCATCGCCGCGACGGAGATCCGGCCGCCGTCGAGGATCTCGAGGAACTGCTGGAAGCCCTTGCCGCGCGGCCCGAGCAGGTTCCCCTCCGGAACCCGCACATCCCGGAAGGACAGCTCCCGGGTGTCGGAGGCGCGCCAGCCGAGCTTCTCCATCGGCGGGGCGATGTCGTACCCCCGCGAGCCGTTCGGGACGACGATGTTCGAGATCTCGTCGTCACCGGTGACGGCGGTGATCGTGACGCACGCGGTGATGTCCGTTCCGGCGTTCGTGATGAACATCTTCGAGCCGTTGACCACCCACTCGCCGTCCCGGAGCTCGGCGCGCGTGCGCGTCGCCCCGGCGTCCGACCCCGCCTCCGGCTCCGTCAGCCCGAATGCCGCGAGCTTCCGCCCCGATGCGAGGTCCGGCAGCCACTCGCGCTTCTGCTCGTCGCTCCCGAACTGGTAGATCGGCAGCGTCCCCAGCGAGTGGTGCGCCGCCACCGTGATCGCCACGGACGAGTCGACGCGCGTCAGCTCCTCGACCGCGATCGCGTAGGAGAGCGTGTCCGCCCCGGCGCCGCCGTACTCCTCCGGGATCGTCATCCCCATCAGGCCGAGCTCGGCGAGCTCCGCGACGAGGTCGTAGGGGAAACGATGCTCGCGATCGAGCTCTTCCGCGACCGGCGCCACCCGCTGCTCGGCGAAGTCGCGCACGGTCCGACGGACGAGCTCGTGCTCCTCCGAGAGGTCGTAGTTCGGCGTCACGTCAGAGACCGTGCCAGTTCTGCGATCAGCCGGACTCCGTACCCGGTTCCGCCCGCGACGGCGAAGTAGTCCGGCCGCGGCCAGCGCAGGTAGCCGGGCCCGGCCATGTCGATGTGGGCCCATGGGCCTTCGCCGACGAACTCTTTCAGGAACTCGGCGGCATACACCGGGCCGGCCTGCCCGCGCCACGACGTGTTCTTGATGTCCGCGAAGTGCGAGTCGACCAGGCGCCGGTAGCGGCGGTGCATCGGCCAACTCCAGGCATGGTCGCCCGAGCGGTTCCCCGCCGCGCTGACCCGGTCGCGCCACTCGTCGTCGTTGCCGAAGACGCCGGTGTACAGGTCCCCGAGCGCGCGGTTCATCGCCCCGGTGAGCGTGGCGAGGTCGACGATGTGGGTGGCGCCCTGCTCGCGTGCGTACCAGAGGACGTCGGCCAGGACGAGGCGCCCCTCGGCGTCGGTGTTGACGACCTCGATCGTCCTCCCGTTCATCGCTCTGACGATGTCGCCGGGCCGGTACGCGCCGCCGCCGACCGCGTTCTCGGTGGCGCCGACGACGGCCAGCACCCGCACGGGCACTCCGAGCTCAGTGATCGCTCCGAGGCCGTGGAGCACGGCGGAGCCGCCCGCCATGTCGCCCTTCATGTCCTCCAGGTAGAGCTGGGGCTTGATCGAGATCCCGCCGGTATCGAAGGTGACGGCCTTGCCGACGAGGCCCAGCGTCAGGTCATCGCGCACACCGGGCGGGTCGTAGCGCATGACGATCAGCCGGGGCTGGTTGTGACTGCCCTGCGCAACCGCCCCGAAGGCGCCCATGCCGAGCTCTGCCAGCCGGTCCGGCCCGAACGGCTCTGCTGACAGGTACTCGGAGGTTTCGGCGATCTCGTCCGCCCGCGCCGCGAGCGCCTCGGGTGTGAGCTCATTGGCCGGCTCGTTCGTCACGTCGCGGGCGCGGTTGACCCAGCGTGCGACCGTCGCCGTCCGCTCGGCCTCGTCCCGCACTTCCTCGGGCCCGATCAGGACGAGCCGCTCGATCTTGTCGTCGCGCCCACGGGCCTTCCAGCGCCCCGGGTCGTAGGCGCCGAGCACGATCCCGTCCACGACCGCGCGGGCCTGCTCGCCGAGCTGGAGCGGTAGCGACTCGTCCAGCAGCCAGGCGACCGAGGTCCCGGGCCTCCGCAGGAGCCGGGCGACAGCGCCGGCCGCGGTCCTGAAGGCGTCGGCGTCGATCTCCTCGCCGAGCCCGGCCGCCGCGACCAGGCTGCCTTCGACCTGAACGAGCGAGGCGGCTCCGGCGTCGGGGCGGAAGCCCTCGGCCTCGAGGGCCTGCGCGATGCCGAGCTCGGCCGGCGGCTCACCCGCGACGGCCACGGCCAGGACGTCGGCGCCGGACGCCTCGAACGAGGGAGCGGTCGTGACCTCCACGGGGCGGCGACTTTATCGAAGGAGTTCGTGTGTCGCTTTCGAAAACTTTTGCGCAGGCTTAACCATTTTTTGATCTGGCCGATACACCATGGCGACATGACCACCATCTCTCTGCGGCACGACGCTGCTCCGAGCGTCGAGGATCTCGTGAGTCGGATTGCCGACCTCGTGCTCGAGCGGCAGTCCCTGCGGGCATCAAGCGCTGACACCCTCAGCCTCGAGCGGAATCGGCTCGAGCTCGTCAGCTCCCACTGGGCGCTCTCCCACGCGCTGATCCGGCGCCATTGTCCGCCCAAGGCGGACGAGGCAGCCGCCTAGTTACTCCTACGCACTGAGCGCCGGACGCCTGCGCGTCGCGCGCAACCAGCTCGCGAGCTCGGCCGCCGGCACCGGGCGGCTGAGGTAGTAGCCCTGCGCGACGTCGCAGCCGAGCGCCACCAGCCGGCGCCAGGCCTCGTCCGTCTCGACGCCTTCCGCGACGACCCGCAGGCCGAGGTTTCGCCCGAGGTCGATCGTCGAGCGGACGATGACCGCATCGTTGTCGTCCCGTTCCATCCCCTGGACGAACGACTTGTCGATCTTGAGCTCGTCGACGGGCAGCCGCTTGAGGTAGGCGAGCGACGAGTAGCCGGTGCCAAAGTCGTCGATCGCGAGCCGCACGCCCATGTCGCTCAGCCGTGAGAGCACGTGCATCGCGCGGATCGGGTCGGCCAGGATCGTGCTCTCCGTGATCTCGAGCTCGAGGAACGAGGGGGCCACCTCCCACTTCGCGAGCAGGCCCCCGACGGTGTCCGGCAGGTTGACATCGAGGAGGTTCCGGGCGGAGAGGTTGACGCCGACGCAGAGGTTGAGCCCCTCGAGTTGCCACGTCCTGCACTGGCGGAGCGCTTCGTTGAGCACGAAGTGGGTCAGCGGGACGATCACGCCTGTCTTCTGCGCGAGCGGAATGAACTCGTCCGGCGGGATCAGCCCGCGGGTCGAATGGCTCCACCTCACGAGCGCCTCGACGCCGCTCACCTGGCCCGTGCGAAGCTCGGCTTTCGGCTGGTAGTGGAGCACGAGCTCGCCCGCGTCGATCGCGCGGCGGAGCTCGGTCAGCATCGTCAGGCGGTCGGGGCTGTACTCGTCCCGCTCCCGCGCGTAGACCTCGCATCCGGCCGGGTGCTCCTTCGCCACGTACATCGCGACGTCGGCCCGCTGGAGCAACGAGTGCACGTCGTCGCCGTGCTCCGGGTAGAGCGCGATCCCGACGCTGGCCTCCATCTGGAGCGCGAGCCCGTGGATCGTGAACGGCTCCTCGAGCGCCTTGCGAAGCTTCCGCGCCACCGAGACGGCGGCGGCGGAGTCGACCACCTTCGGCAGCAGCACGCCGAACTCGTCGCCCCCCAGGCGCGCGACCGTGTCGCTCTCGCGGAGGGCCGCGCGCAGCCGCTCCCCGGCCTGCTTCAGGAGCTCGTCGCCGCTCGCATGGCCGAGCGTGTCGTTGACCTCCTTGAAGCGGTCGAGGTCCATGATCATCACCGCAACCGGGACGTGCTCGCGCCGTGCGACGGCAAGCGCCTGCCCGACCCGGTCGTGAAAGAGCGTTCGGTTCGGCAGGTCGGTGAGCGCGTCGTGAAGCGCCTGGTGCTCGTTCACCTCCGCCTGCTGGCGCAGCGTCCTCGACGCGCCGGCGACGATGCGGAAGAGGAGCGTGTAGAGGAGGGCAAGGCCGAAGAAGATCAGCATCGAGATCCTGTTCGTGTCTCCCTGGACGCCGGCCTGAATCCGCGCATAGGGGAGGGCGAGCTGGACGGCTCCCTCAGGCTCGCGGCTCTGGCCGAGCCAGAGCGGGACGTAGACCTCGAGCATGTTCCCGGAGCGGTGCGAGACGACGTGGCCGTTCAGCGCCGAGCGGTGCTCGTTCGTGAGCGGGAAGATCCGGCGGCCGATCTGGCGCCCGTCCTGGGCGTAGACGACGCGGAGCGAGCGGTTCCAGACCGCCACCGCACGAACCTGGTCGCGGTTCTCGGGCAGCGCCAGCGACTCGTCCAGCGCGCGGATCTCGGGGCTCGCCAGCCCGTGTTGGAGGTCGTGTGTCGATAGCCCGCGCTCGACCTCGCTGCGCGAGATCGCGAGCGCCGTCTGGGTCGCGTTCGAGACCGCGCGCTCCTGGACTCGGGCGTGCAAATACCACTGGAGCACGACCCCGAGCAGCAGGATCGGGATCAGGTTCACGATCGCGAACTTCCAGAGCAGGCTGAGCCCGGCCAGCCGGCGCATCAACGTCATCTCTCGCGTTTCCTCCTCGGGGGCCTCTTCGGCTCACTGAAGGGGTCTCGTGACGCTCGCGCCTCCCCCGTTCGAGGGAGGGGCCGCCGCTAGGCTCGGAGGGTGAGGGGGGAAATCGACCGTCGGGCGATCACCGCGCTCTCCGCGGGCCATTTCGCAACCGACTACTCGAACGGGGCGCTGCCGGCGCTCCTGCCCTTCCTCGACCAGCGCTTTGTGCTCTCGTACACGCAGATCGGGGCGCTCGTCCTCGTCTCGGCGCTCGCCTCGTCGATCATCCAGCCGCTGTTCGGGCTCTGGTCCGACCGTCGCGGGGCGCTCTGGCTGCTGCCGTTCGGCGTCCTTCTCGCCGGGACGGGAATGGCGCTGACGGCGGCCTCGGCGAGCTACGAGCTCGCGCTCCTCTTCGTCGTCGTGTCGGGCATCGGGACGGCCGCCTACCACCCGGAGGGCAGCAAGTTCGCCGCGTACGTCAGCGGGTCGCGACGGGCGAGCGGGATGAGCCTCTTCTCGATCGGCGGCAACCTCGGCGTCGCGATCGGGGCG
>DATDKA010000148.1:0-20752 GCA_036520235.1 Gaiellaceae bacterium | reverse complement strand
CGGGCTGGGCAAGTCCAACGCCGAGATCGGCCGCGAGCTCTACATGAGCGTGGCGACCGTCAAGGCGCACGTTTCGCGCGTGCTCGAGAAGCTCGAGTTCAACAACCGCGTCCAGATCGCCCTGCTCGCCCACGACGCCGGCGAGGCGTGACCTCGGCGCGCGCCGCCGCCGGCGCGGCCGCCGCGGCGGATCCGCGACCCCAGCCGGCGGCGAGGACGGCCAGCCCGATGAGCTCGTCAAGAAGCGCCTCGTGCTCCGCGGAGGTCAGCGCCACGGAGATGTCGAGCGGCGCCGAATCAGACAACAGAAATCGGTTCTGAGCAGGAACAAACTGGAAGCCCTCTTCCGGACTCGAACCGGAGACCCCCTCCTTACCATGGAGGTGCTCTACCAACTGAGCTAAGAGGGCAGCGCCGGCGATTCTAGCGACGCCCGGTTGTGCTTCCCGGGCGCCGCTAGACCAGAAGTGTGAGCGGGAGCTAGTCCTCGAGCGACAGGTCGACGACCTTGTCCCAGTTGGCAGCGATCTTGCGCGCCATCTCGCGCTCTTCCTTGCGGTTCTCGCGCGCGACCTTCGCCGTCTCCGTGTCGCCGGCCCGCTTCGCGACCCGCTCCAGCATCTCGTAGGCCGCGATCTCCATGTGCTCGGTCGCGTAGCCGTCGCGGGCGTTCCGCCCAGGCTTGTCGGGTCTCGCCACGTCGACGACGCCCTTCATCAGCGCGCCCATGATGCCGCCGGCCTCTTTGATCATCGAGGGTGACGCATCGTGGTCTTTGAGGCGCCGTTCGAGGCGCTTTGCCTGCTGCTCGGTCTGGCGCTTGTGCTGCTCCAGCTCGCGCCGGATCTGCGGGTCCTCGGTCGACTCGATCATGCCGTCGAGCATCCGCAGGACGTTCTGCTCCATCGCGTAGGCCTCGTCGATGTGCTTGACGAGCTGCTGCTGCACCTCCTCGCTTACCGGTTCGCGCCGGCTCGTCCTCGCTCTCGAGCGCGTTGCCATGAGAACTCCTCTCGTTGGGGTCCTTCGGCGTCTGCCCAACGAGGGGGCCCTCGAATCTTTGGGTTTGCTCAGAGCAGGGTTTGCGACGGACGGCACGATCCGGAATCATCTTCCGCGGCATCTTCCAGGAGGTGGAGCGTGGCATCCCAAGCGGCACCCACACCCGCGGCCTTCGACCACCTGCGTGAGCAATCGATCGGCCTGCCGCAGGTTCTCTTCCAGTCGATCACGCACATGGCGCCCGGCGCCGCGATCGCGTTCTCGATCCTCTTCTCGATCGGCTTCGCGGGGCCGGCGCTCCCAATCTCGGTCCTGCTCGCGCTGATCGCGTGCACGCTCGTCGCGATCTCGATCGGGCAGCTCGCGAAAAAGGTTCCGTCGGCGGGCGGGCTCTACGCCTACGTTACGGAGGCGCTCGGGCCGATCCCGGGCTTCTTCGTCGGCGCGGTCTTCCTCTGCTTCGAGCCCCTGGTTGCGCCGCTCCTCTTCCTGATCTTCGCCTGGGCGACGACCGACGTCTTCCGCGCGGACGTCGGCTGGGACTGGACCGGCCAGTGGTGGATCTGGGTGCTGCTCGCCGCCGCCACGGTCATCTTTCTGACCTACCGCGACGTGCGACTCTCGACGAACGTCGGGGTCGTGCTCGGAATTTTCGAGATCGGCGTTTTCCTCGCCCTCGCGCTCTGGATGATTTTCTCCAACGGCATCCCGGGCGGGATCTTCGACCCGTCGAACGCCGAGGCCGGGACGTTCAACGGGATCTTCAAGGGGATGGTGTTCTCGATTCTCGCCTTCATCGGGTTCGAGGCCGCGGCGCCGTTAGGTGAGGAAGCGCGTCGCCCGCGCTGGACGGTTCCCCGCGCGGTGATCGGCTCGTGCATCGCGATCGGGCTCTTCTACTTCGTCTGCTCGATCGCCTGGGTCGCCGGGACCGGCTTCGACAACTTCGCCGAGGACACTGCCGCCCAGGCGAACCCGTGGCGCCACCTCGCGGAGATCTTCTGGAGCACCGGATGGATCCTGATCTTCCTCGCGATCGTCAACTCGGCCCTCGCGAACGCCAACGCCGGCTTCAACGCGTCCAGCCGGGTCGTTTACACGATGGGCCGGAACGGCGTCCTGCCGCGCGCCTTCGGCCGGACTCATCCGATTCACAAGACGCCCCACGTGGCAATTGCCGCGCAGAGCCTGATCGCGATTGTCGTGGCGCTGCTGATGGGCTGGAAGTGGAGCCCGCTGACAGCGTTCGGGATCATCTCGTATGCGCTCACGAGCCTCGTGATCCTCGTCTACATCACCGTCTGCGTCTCGACGGTCGTGATGTACACCCGGCGGTACCGGGCTGAGTTCAACGTCTGGCTGCACGGCGTCGCGCCGGTGCTGGGGGCGCTGGCCTTCCTGCCGCCGCTCTACTACCAGTACCGTCCGCTCCCGCCCGAGCCGCTGCGGTACGGCAACTGGGCCGCGATCGGCCTCTTCATCCTCTGCGTCCTGATCACGATCTTCATGGCGACCAGGCGGCGTGACGTGCTGGAGAACCCGCACCGGATCTTCACCCCGACCGAGGTCGACGACATCGACGAGTACCCCGCGGCCGCGCCGACGCCCGCGAGCTAGATGGCCGTCGCGACCGCCGACCACGTCGTTTCCCGCGAGCACGTGATCTGGGCCTTCGGCCCCGAGCTCGCGCCGATCCTCGAGGTCGACCCGGGCGAGATCGTCCGGATCGAGACGAACGACTGCTTCAGCGGGCAGATTCGCAGCGAGGACGACCTCGTCACCGAGATCGACTTCGAACGGGTCAACGGCGCCACCGGCCCGATCGCGGTCCGTGGCGCGGAGCCAGGCGACTCGCTCGTGGTCGAACTTTTGGACGTCAGCCCGATCGAGTGGGGCGTCGCGACGCTGATTCCCGGCTACGGCCAGCTGATCGAGCAGGTCCAGGCGCCGCTGACCCGGGTCTTCAAGGTCGAGGACGGCTGGGTCGAGCTGAACGAGCGCGTCCGGTTCCCCGCGCGGCCGATGGTCGGGGTCGTAGGCGTCGCGACCGACGGTGAGACCCTCACGACCGGCCAGGCAGGCCGGCACGGCGGCAATCTCGACAACCGCCTCCACGGCCCCGGCGCCAAGATCTACTTCCCGGTCCGTCAGCCCGGCGGGATGTTCGCGGTGGGGGACATGCACGCCTCGATGGGCGACGGCGAGATCTGCTTCACCGGTGTCGAGATCTCCGGCGAAGTGACCGTCCGGTTCGACCTCGTCAAGGGGAAGCAGGGCACCTGGCCGGTGACGGAGCTCGATGACCGCTGGATGCCCCATGCGACTGCGGACGAGTTCCCCGAGGCGCTCGAGCTCGTCTCGGAGGAGGCGGCGCGGATGCTCGTCGACGAGTGGGGCTTCACGCTCGAGGATGCATTCATCTTCCTGTCGGTGGCCTGCGACGCCGGCGTCGCGCAAGCCTGCAAACCGGCGCCGCACTTCGGCACGATCGCGCGCTTCGAGATCCCGAAGATCGAGGCGACGCCCGGGCCGTTCGGGCCCGCCTAGCCGCCCTCAGCGGCGGCGTTCGACGTCGAGCGCCTGTTCCAGTGTCCCTTCGCTGCGGCCGGGCCTGCTCGGCTCCACGAGCGCATCCTGCAGCTGCGCCGCCAGGTCGCGGAGGCTGTCGAGGACGCGCTGCCGCCGCTCCTCGAGCATCCGCGCCTCGCGCTTCAGCGCCTCGTGCCGCTGGCCCACGTCTCGCTCGATCTGCGCGGCCTCGTTCTCGGCTGCCGTCAGCTTCACCCGGGCCTTCGCCTCCGCCTCCGCGAGCAGGTGTCGGGCTTCCTCCTCGGCGCTGCGGCGATGCTGGGTGCCGTACGAGTCGGCCGCCTCGCGCATGTCGCGCGCATACTGATCCGCCTCGTCGCGGAGCTTCCTCGCCTCGTGCGTGAGCTCCTCGATCCGTGCGGTGGCCTTCACCTCGGCGCCCTCGACGATCTCCGCGGCCGCCTTCTCCGCGGCCTCGATGATCCCGTTCACCTTGGACCCGATGTCGGGCTGCGCCGGCGTGCCGTACTCCCCCTCAGGACGGTCTTGCATCATCGGCTCCTTCGCTCGAACCAACAGCAGCGAGAGCGTGACGGACCCGCGTGCCGCTTGCAACTCGGGTCGGGCCGACTCGGCCTTGATTCGAAGCCCGGAGAGGCGGAGCATCAAGGTTGATGCTCAGGCTCTCGAGGCTCGTTGCGCTTCTCGCCGCGTTCGCACTGCTAGCGGCGGGCGGAGCGGAGGCGAAGAACGGCACGCCCGACCCGAAGCTCCTCCACGCCTTCCAGCCGGTGCTCGTCTTTCACCCGAACGAGCGCTTCCGGCCGACGAAGGTGCAGTCGTTCGTCAACGACTCCGCGCTGGAGCGGTTCGTCGGGACGAGCGCTGCGCAGCTCCCGCTCGATGCGTTCTGGACCGTCGTCGACCCGGATCCGGGGCCGGGGAACGTGCCGGAGGCGTCGCCGGGTGTCTTTTATCGGCTCAACCAGACTGACTGCGAGGCGGACGCGCCGCTTGCCGGCGCCGCCTGCTACGCCGACGCGTGGCAGAGCGGAAGCGGCGGGGAGGCGGTATACGGCCGAGTCGTCAGGACCGGGGCGCGGATCGTGCTCCAGTACTGGCTCTTCTACTACGACAATCCGCTACTGCTCCCGGCAACGCCGTTCGGGATCTTCTGGCAGTCCCACGAGGGCGACTGGGAGCTCGTGAACGTGATCCTGGACGCGGACGAACATCCGGTCGAGGCCGCGTACAGCCAGCACTGCTCCGGACGGCGCAAGGCGTGGGCCGGTGTCGAAAAGTCTCCGGCCGGAAGCACGCATCCCGTCGCGTACGTGGCGCTCGGGTCTCACGCGAACTACTTCGCGCCCGGCGCCGGTGCGCTGGGGGCGATTCCGATCGCCACGGCCTGCATCCCCGCCGCGATCAGGCCGATCCTGCCGTCGCTGCCGTTCTTGCAGGTCGTCGACCAGGTCGTGGACGGCTCAGCCGCCGGCGCGGTCGTCGGACCGCCGGGGAGCGGCCTTCCGGCCGCGACGATCCATCGGATCGAGGGCGCGCCGTGGTCGACGTTCGGCGGACGCTGGGGCGAATCCGAGTACTTCTTCACGCCGATTCCCCTTGGCCCGGTGCCCGCAGGGGCCATTCCCGTTGGGCTTGCCCCGGCCAGCCCGCCAGACCAGGCGAACTGGAACGTCGAGGTCGTGCTCGCCTGGCCTCCGGCCTAGCCGCGGGGCGCGCAGAAGCGACTCTCAGCCGAAGCTCGCGGACCGCTGAAATAGGGTCAACAAGATGAGCAACCGAGAGCTCGAGCGGAAGGCGGAGGTCGCCGAGCTGCTGCTCAACGCAGCCCGCACGCTGGCCGAGAGCATCGAGCCGGCGCGTGTCTACGAGCGGTTCCACGATCTCGTCGGTGGCGTGATCCAGCACGACGGGCTCGTGATCTCCTCGTACGACGAGCGGGAGGGGCTGATCCGCTGCGACTACGCCTGGACCGACGGCGCGGTGTTGGATGTGGCGACCTTCCCGGCTCTGCCGCTGAACCGGCAAGGCGGCGGCATGCAGAGCCGCGTGATCCTGAGTGGCGAGCCGCTCCTCTTCAACGACGTCACCGAGCGCACGAAGCAGGTGGAGGGCGTCTACTACAACGTCGGCGCGGAGGGAAACCTCGAAAAGATCCCGGACGCCGGCCCGGCCGCGACGACCGCCGCGATGATGGTGCCCGTCAAGGACGAGGACCGCGTCGTCGGCGTCGTCCAGCTGATGACCGACGCAGGCGCGTACACCGCCGACGACCTCGAGCTCTTCGACGGACTCGTCGCGCAAATGGGCGCCGCCGTCCGCAACGCGCGCCTCCAGCACGAGCGCCGGCGGCTCGAGGCGGCGGAGGCTGCGGCCAGAGCGGTGGCGGCAGAGCGCGAGGAGGCGGCGCAGGTGCTCGATGCGGTCGGCGACGGAATCTTCGTTCTGGACGAGGGCGGCGCGGTCCGGCTGTGGAACCAGGCGGCGGCTCGCATGACGGGCCTCGCGGTGGAGCACGTGCTCGGCCGCGCTCTTGCCGAGGTGCTCCCCGACTGGAAGGCGCTCGCACCCCAGGTGCCGGTGGCCGACGAAGGCGCGGCAGCCCGCTCCGTCACCCTGCCGCTGGGGATCCGCGACCGCGACCTCTGGCTCTCGATCGTCGCCGTTCGCAGCGCGGCGGGCGTCGTCTACGCGTTTCGGGACGTCACCGACGAGCGACGGTTGGAGGAGGAGAAGAGCGACTTCGTCGCCACGATCTCCCACGAGCTCAGGACGCCGATGACGGGTGTTTACGGCGCCGCGCTGACCCTGCTGCGCGCAGACATCCACCTGTCCGCCGGCCAGCAAGAAGCCCTCTTGCAGATGATCGCGACCCAGTCGGCCCGGCTCGGCCAGATCGTCGACGAGGTGCTGCTGACCCGCCAGCTCGATCGCGGAGAGGTGCACGTCGAGCGGGCGCCGATCGACGTCGCACACGTCGTTCGTTCCGCCGTCGAGACAGTGCAGGCGCAGCCGCTTGTGGAGCAGGAGATCGAGGTCGAGGTCGACGAAGCGGCGGACCTCGCGTCCGGGGACGCAGATCGGATCCAGCAGGTGCTCGTGAACTTGATCGACAACGCGCTCAAGTACGGCGCGGCCCCGGTCAAGGTCGCTGCAGAGCGCGCGGACGACCGCGTCCGGATCGCGGTGTCCGACGCCGGCACCGGAGTGCCGCGGGACGACCGGGAGCGGATCTTCGAGAAGTTTTACCGCGCCCGCGGGCGGTCGCGTCCGGCGGCGGGGGGGACCGGTCTCGGCCTCTACATCGCTCGTGAGCTGACCGAGCGAATGGGTGGGCGGCTGCACCTCGCCTCGGAGCCCGGTCAGGGCGCGACGTTCGTCGTCGAGCTGCGGAGGACCACCGGAACGGTTGATCCCGGAAGGCCCGTGCGATCATGACGGCGTGGTCGCGCAGCCCGCCGAGCTCCCGATCCGGCGCAACACGCTGCTGCTCGCCGGCGTGCTGGCCGTCAACTCCGCCGTCCTGCAGCTTGTTGCGTCGGTCTCGTCGCTCACGTTCGTGCTCGTCACCGGGTTCGAGAAGTTGCTCGGGCTCGGGCCGGCGATCTTCCTGACCGCCTCGGCGCTGACCTCGTTTCCCGCCGGGCGGGCGATGGACCGCTTCGGCCGGATCCCCGTGATCGCGACCGGCTTCGCGCTGGGCTGCGTCGGCTGCCTCCTCACCGCGCTCGGCACGGCGACGGAACAGGCGCCGCCGGTGATCGCCGGCTTCGCCCTCGTCGGCGCCTCGGGCGGAGTCGCCCTCCTCGTCCGCGCAGCGGCCGGTGACATGTACCCGCAGGCGCGGCGGGCGCGCGGGATCGCCTACGTCCTGAGCGGCGCGGTGTTCGGCGCGATCCTCGGCCCGGCGGTCTTCAGCCCGCTCTTTGCCGGGAAGGACGTGGACGCGAGCGTGCTGACGATCCCCTGGCTGGTCGCCGGTGGAGTCTCGCTCGTCGCGTTGGCCCTCGCGCTCTTCGTCCGCCCGGACCCGCGCGAGATCGCGGAGCTGATCTCGCCGGCGGAGACGCAGGCGCAGAGCCAGGCGGCGGCGCCGCTGAGCGAGATCATCCGGCGGCCGGGCGTGATCCCGGCCCTCCTCGCCGGCTTCGCCAGCATGAGCGTGATGGTGTCGGTGATGAATCTCACCGGCTACGTCGTCGTCCACAACCACCACCACGCGCAGAATCTCGTCTTCCCGATCGTTGGGGCACACGTGCTCGGGATGTACGCGCTCGTGCTCGTGATCGGCCCGGTGATCGACCGGATCGGGCGGACGCCGGCGATCCTCGGCGGGCTCGCGCTGATGTCCGTCTCGTGCGCGGGGATCCAGTTCTTCGAGGGCGTGCCGGCGACAGCGGTGCTCCTCTTCGGCCTCGGTCTCGGCTGGAACCTCTCCTTCGTCGCGTCGACCGCGCAGCTCGCCGACCGGTCGATCCCGGCGGAGCGCGGCAAGCTGCTCGGTTTCAACGACCTCGGGTCGTCGCTGCTCGGCGCGGCGTTTGCACTGCTCGGGGGGATGGCGCTCGAGGCGTTCGGCGTGGCGGCGCTCGCGCTCGGCGCCGCCGCTGTCGTCCTGCTGCCAGTCGCATGGATCTGGCGGCTCAGAGAAGTGGGGGCGGGAGGATTCGAACCTCCGAAGGCTGAGCCAACGGGTTTACAGCCCGTCCCCTTTGGCCACTCGGGAACACCCCCAGGGGAGCGCCAATAGTAGCCGTGGAGCGGTTCGATGCCGTCGTTGTCGGGGCGGGCCCCGCGGGCTCGACGGCTGCCTTCCACCTCGCGCGCGGCGGCGCGAGCGTGCTCCTGGCGGACCGCGCGACTTTCCCGCGCGACAAGCCCTGCGGAGGCGGTCTGACCGCCCGCGCGCTCCGGCTGCTGCCGTTCTCGATCGAGCCTGTGGTGGAGGAGGAGGTCGACGTCTTCGAACTCGGCCTCGGCTACCGCCGCCGGTTCGTCCG
This sequence comes from Gaiellaceae bacterium, assembly GCA_036520235.1. Taxonomy (GTDB): domain Bacteria; phylum Actinomycetota; class Thermoleophilia; order Gaiellales; family Gaiellaceae; genus JACDAN01. The sequence continues at coordinate 12,200 of DATDKA010000148.1, read as the reverse complement.
GCGGACGGAACGGCCGATGGTGGTGATGACGCAGCGCCGGCGCCTCGACGCATTCCTCCTCGAACACGCTCGGGAGGCCGGGACGGAGGTCCGTGAGGGCGCGAAGGTCGAGCTCTCGCCGCTCGCGATCGATGGGGAGCGAATCGACGCCACGGTCGTGATCGGCGCCGACGGCGTCAACGGCATCACGGCGAAGCACCTCGGCCTCGCGACGCACGAGCACGAGGTCGCGCTCGAGGCGAACGTCCCCTACGGGACGGTGTCGCGCGCCCGCTACGCGCGGCGCGCCGTGGTCGAGTTCGGGATCGTCCCCGGCGGCTACGGCTGGGTCTTCCCGAAGGGCGACCACGTGAACGTCGGCGTCGGCGGCTGGCTCCACCAGGGGCCGCGACTGCGCGAGCACCTCGCGCGGCTTTGTGGCCAGCACGGGATTCCGCCTGACGCACTCACGAAGACGCGCGGCTACCGGCTGCCGCTGCGCCGGCCGGGGTCGGCACTGTCTCGCGACCGCACAGCACTCGTCGGCGACGCCGCGGGTCTCGTCGACCCGGTCTCGGGCGACGGCATCTACGAGGCGCTGCTGAGCGCACAGCTCGCCGCCGCGGCTGCGCTGGACGTCATCGCCGGACGCTCCAGCGATTTCACCCGCTATGCAGGGGAGTTGCACCGTGCGCTCGCCCCGTCCGCGGCGGCCTCCTGGCGGGCAAAGCTCGCGCTCGAGCGGTTCCCGAACCTCGCCTTCACGCTGCTACAGGCGCCGCAGGCCTGGCGGGCGATGGAGCAGCTGATGCGCGGCGACGCGGCTCACCCGGCGGCGATCGGCGGACCGGGCGGCCTCGCGCTCCGGGCCGCCGAGCAGCTCGCCCGGCTCGCGGGCGACCCCGGACGCGCGTTCGCCACCTAGCGATTCAAGGCCCAAGCAGCGCCTGCCGATGGAAGGTCGGCGTTCCCCATGGACCTGAACGACCTCCTGCTGCGGGCCGTCTCGAACGGCGCCACTGACGTCCATCTCAAGCTCGGCCGGCCGCCGATCCTCCGATGCGAGGGCGTGCTCGCACAGCTCGAGGGCTGGAACGCGCTAACGCCCGTCGATCTCGAGTCCGTTCTCGCCACCGTCACGGCGGTGAACCGTCAAAAGGAGGCCGACTTCCGCGCAACGGGCGAGCTCGACATCGCATACACCTCGAACGACCTGACGCGCTACCGCGTGAACGGGTTCCTGCAGCGCGGCGCGACGTCGTTCGCATTCCGCGTGATCCCGCGTGAAATCCCGAACTTCGCCCAGCTGCGGATGCCGTCGGGGGTCGAACGCCTCGCGAACGAGCACCGCGGCCTCGTCCTCGTGACCGGGGCGACCGGTTCCGGAAAGACGACGACGCTCGCGGCGATCCTCGGCCACATCAACGCCACGCGGCGGCAGCACATCGTGACGATCGAGGACCCGATCGAGGTTCTCCACGAGGACCGGGGCTGCATCGTCAACCAGCGCGAGGTCGGCCTCGACACGCAGTCGTTCGGCCAGGCTCTGCGCCGGGCGCTCCGCCAGGACCCGGACATCATCCTGATCGGCGAGCTCCGCGACGCCGAGACCGCCGAGACCGCGCTTCAGGCCGCGGAGTCCGGCCACCTAGTGTTCTCGACGCTCCACACCGTGGACGCAGCCGAAACGATCGGCCGCCTCACCGAGTTCTTCCCCGGCGTCAAGCAGCCTCAGATCCGTTCAATCCTGGCCGGCGTCCTGCGCGGCGTGGTCAGCCAGCGGCTCCTCCCGCGCGTCGGCGGGGGCCGCGTCGCCGCAGTCGAGGTGATGGTCACGAACGCGCGAATCGCCGACCTGATCCGCGAGGCGCGGCCCGATGAGATCCACGACGCGATCGAAGAGGGCGACTTCTTCGAGATGCAGACCTTCTCGCAGGCGCTGATCAAGCTCGTGGTGGACGGCGAGGTCGACCGAGAGGTCGCCGCGAACACCGCGACGAACCGGCACGACTTTCTCGTGGCGCTGGAGCGCGCCGAGAAGCAGTACGCGGCGGATGTGCGCGCGGCGGAGGAGGCCGCCAAGCCGGCGCCGCCGCCGGTGCGGCCGTCAGACGTCGCTGTCGGGCAGAACATGCCAGGGCTGCGGGTCGTCCAAGAGCCGACGAGAGAATGACTCGGTTCGCCGTCACCCTCGCCGCCGCCCTTGCACTGATCGGAGCGGCGGGTGCTTCCGGTGCCTCGGGCCCCGTGTTCACGGTGCTGCCGAGCGCGTCACCGGCGGCGACTGCGCCGGTCTCGCTCCCGAGCGCCGAGGTCCCGAACGACGGCTCAGTCCCGATGCCGGCCGACCTGTCGACTCCGCCGATGGTGACGAGGACGCTGACGTTCGGCGACCTGAACGCCGTTTGGCGCCGCGCCGGCGCCGCTTACGGGATCCCTTGGCAGGTGCTTGCGGCGATCAACAAGATCGAGTCGAACTTCGGCCGGAACATGGGGCCCAGCTCGGCTGGGGCGGTCGGCTGGATGCAGTTCATGCCGTCGACCTGGCTCCGGTGGGGGACGGACGCCTCGGGCGACGGGGTCGCCGATCCGTGGGATCCCGAGGACGGCGTCTTCTCGGCCGCCCGGTACCTCGCGGCCGCCGGCGGGCGGGTCGACCTCGAGCGGGCCGTCTTCGCCTACAACCATGCGGACTGGTACGTCAAGGACGTCCTCGATCTCGCCGCGATGTACGGCGACGGCGGCGGTGTCCTGACCTTCTCGCTCGACAGGCTTCAGGTGCAGCTCGATTCCGCGCGCAAGGACGTCTCTCGAGCCAACCGCTCGTTGGTCCGCGCGGCGCGGAATGCCCGTACGGCCCGCCGCGCGGAGCTCAAGCTGACCCGCAGGGCCGCCGCGTCGAGGCTGCTCTCCGACCGGCTGCTGCTCGAGCGGCGCGCAACCGAAGCCGGGGTCCGCGCCGACGCAGCGGAAGCGCTCGTCGACCAGCGCCGCGCGACGGTCGACTCGGCCCAGGCCGCACTCGAGGCCGCGCGGGCCGGGGCGGCGCCCTCGGCGATCACCCCGGCCGCCGGGCAGCTGCTGGGAGCGCCGACCGCGCCGCTCGCCGGCTACGTCTTCCCCGTCGGCGGCGGGCCCTCGGCTGTCAGCGTCGGTCACCACCATCACGACTACCCTGCCGCCGACATCGCCGCGCCGGAGGGCTCGCCCCTGTATGCGCTCCTCGACGGGTTCGTGCAGGACGCCTGGCCGCTCGGCTCCGGCAACTGCGGCATCGGGTTCAAGCTGCTCGCCGGGGACGGGCGCACGTGGACGTACTGCCACATGTCGTTCCTCGAGCCGACCGTGACGCCCGGCGCCGCCCTCGCGGCCGGCGATCCCGTCGGCCTCGTCGGCTCGACCGGCCACGCCACCGGGCCCCATCTCCACCTGCAGACCGGGCCCGACCTCACCTACCCCCAGAACGAGCCGTGGTTCCAGGCCTTCGCCGGGACGGCGTTCACCTGGCAGGACGAGGGTGGGGAGACACAGCCGCACGCCGTGGCGCCGTTCTCGCCGATCCCTGTCTTCGCCGTCGTGAACCAGCCGGTCTTCGAGGTCGTACGCCCAGTGAGCGCCGAGACGGGCGGCGTGGTCGAGTTCTCACTCGCCTCTTAAGAATCTGACGGAATCTGCCGAAAAGGCTCGTTAGCTGTGGCGGCCCGGCTTACATCCATGCTTCCGCGCGTTGTCGCGCTGACGGCGATCCTCGTGCTTGCGTCGGCCACGCTCTCGTTCGCGGCCGACAACGTCATCTCGCCGCCGGCGGCGCCGGTCGAGGCGACGGTGGCCCCGCCGAAGCTCGTCACCGTGCCCGACGTCCGCGGCCAGGCCTACGTCTTCGCCAAGGGAACGCTCGAGGAGCAGGGCTTCGCCTGGCGAGTTGCCGGCTCCGTGCAGGGCTACGCCGCGAACATCGTCGCGTCGCAGACGCCCGCCGCCGGCAGCCGCGTGATCGACACCGGCCTCCCGACGATCCTCCTGGGCCTCGAGCGGAACGCTCGGTACCCCGAGGCGGGCGATCCCGAGAACGCCTCACCGTACGACGGGACGGCGATCAAGTTCCTACGGCGGCACGTCGCGCCGAAGGCGAAGGCCGCCGCGAAGCCCAAGGTGCGGCCGAAGGCGAAGGCCAAGCCCGCCGTGAAGCCGACGGCGAAGCCCAAGGCAAAAGCGAAGCCCAAGGCAAAGGCGAAGGCGAAGCCCAAGGAAAAAGCGAAGGTGAAGCCCAAGGCGAAGGCGACAGCGCGGCCGCCCGCGTTCACAAAGGCCGGCGCGCCGAAGGAGCCGCTCAACGAGCTGGCGCTGCCCGTCCGGGCCGCGCGGCTCGAGGCCTGGGTCGCGGCACACCCGACGCCCTCGAACGCCAACGTCCGCCACTGGCTCTACCAGCACGAATGGATCGTCACCGGGGCGAAGTTCGGCTGGTGGCACGGCGCGCAGGCGCTCGAGATCCTCGTCCGCGTCGACCAGCAGGTTCAGCGCCGGTGGGGCATCGGCGCGAAGAGCGAGGCCGCCGCCAGGCGCGCGCTCGCCGTCGTGCGCGCGAAGAACCGATGATGATGCGGATCCGCCGCCTCCTCGTGCAGGAGTCGGGCTACTCGCTGATCGAGCTCCTTCAGGTCACGGCGATCCTGGCCGTGGTGATGGGGGCGCTGACGACCGTCTTCGTCCGCGCGATGAACTCCGAGCTCGACATGAACCAGCGGTTCCAGGCGCAGCAGGAGGCGCGGCTCGCCGTCGACAAGATGCGCCGCGAAATCCACTGCGCGACGGCCGTGACACCGAGCGGAACGTCCTCGTCGATCACGATCACGCTCCCCGCGCAATGTCCGACGTCCGGCGGAACGCAGATCGCCGTGGTCTACGACACGCAGCTCGTCTCCACCGGGCGCTACCGGCTGCGGCGCGCCGGCGTCCGGATCGCGGACTACATCACGAGCGCCAACGTCTTCACCTACACGGCGCCGGCGATCGGGACGCTCGGGAAGCTCCATCTCGACCTCCCCGTCAACGTGCGCCCGAACCAGGCGCGCGAGACGTGGAAGCTCGCCGCCGACATCGTCCTCCGCAACACAACTCGGCTCTAACGGGATCCCTCTGTTGGGGGGAGACACCCGCATGCGGCCCTCCTTCAATGCGGTCTGGCGCGGTCTGTCGGCGATGCGCGCAACTTGCGGCATGTTCTCGAGACTCAGGTCACAAGCAGGTTCGGCCCTGGTGCTCTCCGTGGGCATCCTCGCCGTGCTCACGATCAGCGGCACGACGCTCGTCGCCTACACGACCTCGAACGCCCGCACGAGCCAGCTGAGCAAGACCAACGAGCTTGCGTTCACCCTCACCGAGGCCGGCCTGAACAACGCGATGGCCGTCCTGTCGAACCCGACGAACAACGCGCTCGACCCAGACGTCCTCCCCTCGACGGAGGCGACCGCCTCCTCGGCGACCTACGAGGGCGGCACGGCGAAGTGGTACGGCACGCTCGACCGAACCGCGCACGTGTGGACGATCACGACGCTGGGCCTGTATACGAACCCGACCGGCTCGGGCGTGGTCCGCCGCAAGCTCGTCGCCAAGGTGCCGGTGACCCCGACGTACACGCAGCCGCTGAACAACCCGGTCTGGAACTACGTCTACGCCGGCCATACCGGCAGCACCTGCGACCAGACGCTCAACAACAACATCGGTGGCAACTCGCGGATGTACGTGGCCGGAAACCTCTGTCTGAGCCCGAACGTCCAGATGGCGCAGTCGGCCGTGATCGTCGGCGGCAACCTCGACGTCTCGAACAACGCGGCGGTCGGGGCGAGCACGAGCATGAGCACGCGCGTCGAGACCTATGTCGGCGGGAACTGCCGCTACAGCGTGGGGTCCTGGGCGACGTGCACCGGCAACCAGGATGCCCGGCACATCTACAGCAAGCTCGCAGACGGATCCACGATCGGCGTCAATCACATCCCGCCCGTCGTCCCTCCGCCGACTGCGGATTTCGCTACCTGGTACGAAAACGCGATTCCGGGGCCGTCGCAGGGCTGCAGCACCTCGAGCGGCACAACTCCAACGTTCGACACCAACTACCCCGCTCGCGACACGAGCGTCAGCAGTGTGTGGGACCTCACCCCGTCGACCTCGTACATCTGCCGCGTCGGTCCCGGCGCCTCGACGACGCTCAGCTCGGCGATCACTGCCAGTCAGACGAGCATCACGGTCGCGTCCGCGGCGGGTTTCCCGACCTCGCAGTTCAAGATCCGGATCGACGACGAGGTCATGACCGTGACCGGCGGCTACGGCACCAACAACTGGACCGTGAGCCGCGGCGCGAGCGGCACGACGGCCGCGGCGCACGTGACGAGCCAGACGGTGATCTGGGACGACGCGACTCCGAGCGGGGAGCTGTCGTGGAATGCGACGACCAAGACGCTTACGGTCAAGGGGACGATCTACATCGACGGCAGCGCCAGGATCACGAACGGCGCCGTCAACACCTATAACGGCCAGGCGACGCTGTACCTCTCGGGCACGCTCCGCGCCACCGGCTCGCTGTGCGGCAGCGTCTCAGCCGGGGCGTGCGCGTTCACAACCTGGAACCCGAACACCGAGCTGCTGACGATCGTCGCAAACGGGAACGGCGGCCAGGTGAATCCGGGCGACAGCATTCTGATCGACAACAACTACTCGTTTCAGGGCGGGCTGTTCGCGACGAACGCGGTCGAGTTCGGGAACAACGTAAACATCGGCGGGCCAGTCGTCGGCAGCCAGATTCTCCTCAGCAACAACCTGGTCACGAACAACTTCCCCTATATCGACACGGTGCCCGTCGGGATGCCGTCGAACCCGGCGGTCTACGCGCAGCCGAACCCGCCGCAGATGTTCGCCGGCTAAAGCGCCCCGGCGATCCGCCGATAGACGGCCGGTGGAACTCGCGGCGCTCGCACTCGCCCCGGGCCTGGCGCTCGGCAGCTTCCTGAACGTGGTCGCGGCCCGCGTCCCACGCCGCGTCTCGATCGTGACGCCGTCCTCCGCCTGCCTGGCGTGCAAGGCGCCGATCGGGTGGCGGGACAACATCCCGCTCGTCTCGTGGATGCTCCTCCGCGGGCGCTGCCGCAGCTGCGCAACGCCGATCAGCCCCCTCTATCCGGCGGTCGAGCTCGCGACGGCCCTCCTCGTCGCCGCCTGCGTGCTCGAGTTTGGGCTCAGCGCGGAGATGCTCGTCGCGTCGTTCTTCTGCGCCGTGCTCGTCGCGGTGACCGCGACCGACCTGACGCACCGGATCATCCCGAACCGCATCGTGCTCCCGGCCTTCGTCGTAATCCTCGTCGCCCAGACGCTGATCGAGCCGAGCCCGGAGTGGGTGCTCGCCGCTCTCGGCGCCTCCGGTTTCCTCTTCCTCGCCGTGCTCGTCTACCCGGCCGGGATGGGGATGGGGGACGTGAAGCTTGCGCTCGTGATGGGCGCCGCGCTCGGCAAGACGGTCGCCGTCGCGCTCATGCTCGGGATGTTCACCGCGCTCGTTCCCGCGGTCTTCCTGCTTGCGCGCCACGGCTCGAAGGCTCGGAAGATGGGGATCCCGTTCGGCCCCTTCCTTGCGCTCGGCTCGGTCGTCGCGCTCTTCGCCGGCGATCAGATCGTCGCCTGGTACCTGGCCCTGCTGGGCTAGCGGAGGGTCGGTCGGCCCCCGCAGGGGTCAAGGAGGAGGGCCCCGCTGCCGATTACCTCGTTCGGGTTATGGAGTTGGAGCCCACAGCGGAGCTGCGGAGCCCTGCGGCAGACGAGGAGACCCGTCCGAAGACGGGCTCGCTGCGCTCGGCCTTCGCGGTCAACGGCCTCGCCGAGCTCGTCGCCGATGTGGTCGAGCAGACCGGCCTGCTCTCACCGGAGGAAGTCGCCGCTGTTCGTTCCCGGGCTCGCACCGGTTCATTCCCGCAGGCGCTGATCGACGAAGGGCTCGCCGCCGGGGAGCGCGTCGCCGCGGCGCTCGGATCGCGCTTCGGGATGCCGGTGGTCGACCTGCTCGAGACGGGTGTCTCGCAGGATGCCGCCGGGGAGATCCCGCTCCACGTGCTCGAGCGCGTGGTGGCCGTGCCCTACGCGATCGAGGCCGGCACGCTCAAGATCGCCGTCGCCGATCCGCAGAACGTCAACGCGATCGACGAGCTCAAGCTTGCGACGCGGCTGCCGCTCGAGCTCTCCATTGCCGCTCGCGACGACATCCTCGCCGAGGTGAAGCGCCTCTCGCGCGCCGCGGAGGCTTTCGGCGCCCGCGCGATGCTCGAGGTCGAGGAGGAGGAGCTCGTCGAGGAGGACGAGGAGGGCGACGATCTCGAGGCCGAGGACGGCATCTCCGACGCGCCGCTCGTCCGCCTCGTCAACTCGATCATCTTCCAGGCAGCCGAGGACGGTTCCTCCGACATCCACTTCGAGCCGCAGGCGGACGCTCTCGTCGTGCGCTTCCGCACCGACGGCGTGCTCCACGAGGTGCAGCGGATCCCGCGCAAGATGACGGCCGGCGTCATCACCCGTTTGAAGGTGCTCGCCAAGCTGGACATCGCGGAGCGGCGCAAGCCGCAGGACGGCCGCATCTCCCTGAGCGCTCAGGCCGCGGGGCGGATGCTCGACATCCGCGTCGCCACCCTGCCGACGGTCGACGGCGAAAAGGTGGTGATGCGCCTCCTGGACAAGTCGAAAAAGGCGCCGACGCTCGAGGAGCTCGGGCTCGAGGAGGGTATGCGCGGCCACCTCCAGGAGATCATCAACAAGCCCGGCGGCGCGCTCCTCGTCACCGGGCCGACGGGCTCGGGAAAGTCGACGACGCTCTACTCCGCGCTGACGGAGATCTCGCGCCCGGAGATCAACATCGTCACCGTCGAGGATCCGGTCGAATACCGGCTGCCGGGCGTGAGCCAGATCCAGATCAACGTCAAGGCCGGACTGACCTTCGCCTCCGCGCTCCGCTCCATCCTGCGCGCCGACCCCGACGTGGTGATGGTCGGCGAGATCCGCGACGCCGAGACGGCGAAGATCTCGATCGAGTCGGCCCTCACCGGCCACTTCGTCCTCTCCTCGATGCATACGAACGACGCGCCGGGCGCGATCACGCGCCTGAACGAGATGGGCGTGGAGCCGTTCCTCACGGGTTCGGCCGTGTCCGCCGTGCTCGCCCAGCGCCTCGCGCGGAAGCTCTGCCCGCACTGTTGTGAGATGTACAGCCCGTCGGCGGAGGAGCTGCTCAGGAACCGGGTCTCGCCCGAGGTGGCCGCGGCCTCCGACGGCGCGGCCTTCTACCGCAAGCGCGGCTGCCCGCGGTGCGGGCACACCGGCTACAAGGGCCGGATCGGCATCTACCAGCTGATGGTGATGACCGAAGAGCTCGAGTCGCTCGCGGTCGGACGCGCCAGCCGCGAGGAGCTCGAGCGTGCTGCGATCGAGCAGGGCATGCGGACGCTCTGGGACGACGGCCTCGCGAAGGTCGCGTCGGGCGTCACGTCGCTCGAGGAGCTAGGTCGTGTCCTGGTCTGACGACGTCCCTCGTTCGAGGGACGTATCCCCCAACTGGGCCGCCGATACGGATCCGGTCGGCACCGTGATTCCGGAGCACTCGCTCGTGGATCCCGGTCTGGCAGGCGGCGGCCACTTCACGAGCGAGGTATCCATGTCTTCCATTCAGTTTGGCGACGGCACGCTTGGCACACCGGAGCCGGCTTCAGTCGACGGGCAGCAGGTGCAGCCCGTTCAGCCCGTTCAGCCCCTTCAGCCCCTTCAGCCTCTCCAGCCCCTTCCCCCGGTGGTGCCGGAGGCGACCGCACCGGTCGCCCCGCCCGCCGAGGCTCCCGCGGCACCGGCCCTCGGCGTTGCGGACATGCGGGACGTCCCGCTCGGGACGCTCGTCTTCCGGGCCGGCCTGCTGCCGGAGGAGAAGCTCGAGGAGGCGCTCCAGGAAGGGATCAAGTCCGGCAAGCGCCTCGGCGAGATCCTCCTCGAGCGGGGCCTCGTTTCCGAGAGCGCCCTCGGGCACCTGCTCGCCGGTCAGAGAGGCCTGCCGTTCATCGAGCTCGACCCGGCCGCGGTCGACCCCACGGCACCGCCGCTCCTGCATCCGGAGAAGGCGCGCCTCCACGGGGCGCTGCCGATCGGTTTCGAGGGAGGCGTGCCCGTCGTGGCCGTCGCAGACCCGTCGAATGACCTCGTGGTCGAGAACGTCCGCCGCGCGCTGAACTGCGAGCCCGTTCTCGTCGTGGCGGGCCGTGATGCCCTTTATCGAGCGATTGACGTTTGCTACGGCGGCCAGCCGGCCGCCGAAGCGCCCGTCGCGGCACCTGCGACGGTGGAGCCGGTCGTCGAAGCACAAGCCGCGCCCGCCGTGCCGGTCGTCGAGCCTCAGGCGCCCGTGGTGCCGGAGCCCGCCGCAATCGTGGGCGAGCCTGTTGCGCCGGCGCCGACGGTCGCCGAGCCCGTGGCCGCCGCTGTTCCGGAGCCCGTAGCGGCGCAGCCGGTAGTCCCGGAGCCCGCCGCTCCCGTCGCCCAGCCTGTAGCGCCCGCGGCGGAGCCCGTTTCTGCAGCTCCCGTGCCGCCCGTCACCCCAGTCGCGACGCAGCCGACCACGAACGGCGACGGCCTTCGGCTTGGCGAGACGCAGGAGGCTGCGCCGCCGTTCGTGACGCCTGAGCTTGTGGCACCGAGCGCGGAGCCGATTCAGCAGGTCCAGCTGATCGAGCCCACGCCCGTGCTCGAGGCCGAGCCCGTTGCGGCGCCGGCAGCTCCGCAGGTGGAGCCCGAGCCTGTCGCGCCGGCGGAGCCTGCGCCGATGCCGACGCCTTCCTGGTCGGTCGAGCTTCGGCTTGCGAACGGCGAGCGGATCGAGTTCGGCGTGTACGCGAGCAATGAGGACGCGATCGACGCCGCCCGGGACGTGGTCGAGCAGGCCTCGGTCGAAGGCTCGTGGCCGTTCGTCTCCGGCCGCTTCCTGCGCCCGGACGCGATCGTCTCGGTCGACCTCGTCCAGCTGGCGGCCGACCGGTGGCTGGGCTCGTCCGCCCGCGCGGCCTGGGGCGAGCGGTCGTAAAGGTCTGACCGCGGCGTGCCGATAGGTCGCCCATGAACCTGCGGCTTCCGACGCGCGCGTTCGCGCCCGTGGTCGCGCTCGCGATCCTGGCCGGGATCGTCGCGACCTTCATGGTCTACCGGACGCTTCCGAGCCGCGCCGAGGGCGACCTGCCCACGGCCGCCGAGCTCGCCAAGCACCCGCAGAGGCCGGCGGCCGCGAAGCCGAAGGCGAAGGCCAAGAAGCCGGTGGTCGCGAAGACCGCCGCTCCGGCCAAGCCGAAGGCGAAGGCGCACGCGAAGCCGAGTACGTCGGCGACGCCGAAGGCGCCGGTGAAGCCGAAGGTCGCCGCAGTCCCGGCGGCGCCGGTTCGCAAGCCGGTCGAGCCGCCCAAGGGCGATCCGGTGGACGCGCACGGCCTGCCGCTCGTGCTCTCCCGGGCGCTCGCCAGGAACCCCGTCACCGTCGTCGCGCTCTACGACCCGAGCGCCGAGCTCGACGAGCTGGCGCTGGCGGAGGCCCGCGCCGGCGCGGCTGACGCCAAGGTCGGCTTCCTCGCGATCAACGTCTTCAACGAGCGGCAGGTGCGGCCGCTCACCCAGCTGCTGGGCGTGCTGAACAGCCCGTCGCTGCTCGTCTACAAGCGCCCGAGCACGCTGTTCGTCCGCATCGACGGCTTCTCCGACCGGCAGACCGTGGCCCAGGCCGCGGCGAACGCGCGGCCATGAGCCGCTCGAGCCGGCTGCGGACGGCCAGGAAGGACGGCCGTCAGGTCGTCACGCTCCGACGCACGGATTCCGACGGCCAAGTCGTCGTCGAGTGCGAGGTCTACCCGGTGAACAGCCTCAGGGTCGAGCCGATTCGGCCGGGCCCGTACCGCTTCGGGACCGAGGACGAGGCCAACGCGTTCGTCGAAGAGACGGCGCGCGCCCTGGAATACCTCGGCTGCGCGGTTTCCTAGCGCGGTCATCCCCAAAAGGGGCATGAGGCGCGCTTTTGCCCGGCCGATAACGGCCTGGCAGTCCAGCCACCAAACGGAGGAAGAGTCACTTGCTGAGCACACTGCGCAACCGGATCGACCGGACCGACCGCGAGGGTGGTTTCACCCTGATCGAGCTCCTGGTCGTGATCATCATCATCGGCA
>DATDKA010000147.1:0-2918 GCA_036520235.1 Gaiellaceae bacterium | reverse complement strand
GACCGTGCCTGCAAGAACGGCTCGGCCACCCGCGCCGAGGTGCGCGGACAGGTCAACCGGACGAACATCCCGAAGCGGCGCTCGCTGCTCGGGTTCAACGTCAAGTTCGTTCAGACCCCGAGGGGTGTCGTGGGCCGCGGTGACATGCAGGCTCCGGCCAACTTCGGGATCTACCGGATCTCGGCGAACGGCACGTACGTCCGCGTTTCCTAGCTCGACCTAGAGCTGATGCAAGACGAGCGGCCCATCAATCCGATGGGCCGCTCGTCGTTCTGAGAAAGTTTCGCGCCCGATGACCATCCCGCTCGCCTTCAACTCAGAGCTCTTCATCCAGCTCCTCGTCAACGGGATCACGCTGGGGAGCCTCTACGGCTTGATCGCGATCGGCTACTCGATGGTGTACGGGATCCTCAAGCTGCTGAACTTTGCGCACGGCGACGTGTACATGATCGGCGCGTTCGCCGGCTACGCCGTGCTGAGCTTGTTGGGCGGGCCGCTCTCGCCGAACATCGCCCTGGCCCCGCTCATCCTGCTGATGTTCCTCGGCGGGATGCTCGTCTCCGGCCTCCTGGGCGTGGTGATCGAGCGGGTCGCCTACCGGCCCTTACGTGATGCGCCACGGATCGCGCCGCTGATCAGCGCGCTGGGCGTGTCGTTCTTCCTCCAGAACAGCGCCCTCCTGCTCTTCGGCGCCCAGTTCCGGACCTACAACTCGTTCGTGCTCGGCTCCTCCAACCCGGAGTTCTTCGAGCCGGGGCCGCTCACCGATCCGGTCTTCACGATCGACACCGTCAACGTCCAGGCAGTGCAGCTCCTGGTCGTCGTCGTGACGGTCGTACTGATGGCCGGGCTGACCCTGTTCGTGGCGAAGACGCGGGTGGGGAAGGCGATGCGTGCCACCTCCTTCGACCGCGAGGCCGCCGCGATGATGGGGATCGACGTCGACCGCGTGATCGCCTCGACGTTCTTCATCGGCTCACTGCTCGCAGGGGCGGCCGGCGTCATGTTCGGCCTCCTCTTCAGCCAGATCTTCCACTTCATGGGCTTCCTCGCCGGACTGAAGGGCTTCACGGCCGCCGTGGTCGGAGGGATCGGCAGCATCCCGGGCGCGATGCTCGGAGGGCTGCTCGTCGGCCTCGCGGAGGCGTTCGCCGCCGGTTACCTGGGCGGCCGCTGGGCCGACCTGACCGTGTTCGGGATTCTGATCGTCGTCCTGCTGCTGCGCCCAAGCGGCCTCCTCGGAACGAGGGCGATCCAAAAGGTCTGATGGACACCGGCGGACAGATACCGGAAGTGCCGGGCCGCCCCGACGAGCGGGACCGGCCGCGGGTCGGCGTCGACGAGTGGGTGGCGTCCCACGACGAGCGGCTCGCGGACCGCGCCGGCTTCGGCAAGCTCGCTCGGTGGATCGACGCCCGGGTCCCGCCGTGGGCGCGCCTGCTGATCTTCACCGCCTTCGCCGCCACCCTCCCGCTCTGGATGAGCCGAGGCGACCTCTTCGTCTACGGCATCTTCACGCTGATCTACATCCTGCTCGGGCTCGGCCTGAACGTCATCGTGGGCTACGCGGGCCTGCTCGACCTCGGCTATGTCGCGCTCTTCGGCTTCGGCGCCTACTTTTACGCGCTCCTCGACTCGCCCAAGTACGGGCTTCACTGGCCGTCTGCAGTCTCGATCCCGGTGGTCGTCGTCTCGACGGCCCTGCTGGGGCTGATCCTCGGAGTCCCCTCACGCCGCCTGCTCGGCGACTACCTCGCGATCGTCACGCTCTTTTTTGGCCAGGCGTTCGTCGTCTTCGTCAACGCGGCCAACCCGAGGAACCTGACCGGCGGGCCGAACGGCCTCGCGGACATCGACCCGAACGACCTCTTCGGCTACGAGCTCGTCACGCGAAAGCAGCAGTACTGGTTCATTCTCGGCGTCACCGTCGCCGTGCTCGTCGCGTTGTACTTCCTGAGCGAATCGCGGACGGGGCGCGCCTGGCGGGCGCTCCGGGAGGACCCGCTCGCCGCCGAGGCCATGAGCATCCCGGTGAACCGTCTGAAGCTGATGGCGTTCGCCTTCGGCGCCGCGATCGCCGGCCTCGCCGGGTGCCTCTTCGCCGCCGTCCTCACCGCGGTGACCTCCGGGAACTTCGCGCTCCCAATCCTGATCACGATCTACGCCGTCGTGATCCTGGGCGGGATCGGCAGCCTGACCGGGGTCGTGATCGGCGCGATCGTGATCAACGTCTCCTTCCAGTTCCTCGCGCCGGAGAACTCGCAGGTGAACGCGCGGATTCTGTTCTACGCCGCCGTGATCTTGTTGCTAGCGCTGGGCGTCAAGCCGCTGTGGCGGTTCGCGCTCGTGCTCGGCGGGGCGGTCGTCTTCGGGTTCGCCGCCCATGCGATCGCCTCTGCCGCCTCGGTCTCTTGGACGAACGGCGCGGTGGTCGAGGGCGGGCGACTAGCCGATCTGATCTCGGACTGGGTGATCATCCCGACCGGACACGAACGCTTCGCGAACGCCGCGTACCTCGCGCTCGTCGTCCTGGTTGTGCTGGTGACGCGGATCCGCGGCTGGCTCCAGACGGCGCTCCTGATCCCGACCGTCTACCTGACCGCGATCGTCTGGGAGACGAGCTTCGTGGAGGAGCCGGCCGTCGCGCGCTGGATCCTCTTCGGCGCGTTGCTTGTGTTCCTGATGACGGTCAGGCCCCAGGGCCTGCTCGGGACACCGCGTGTGGAGATCGTGTGAGCGAGACCGAGGCGCCCCGCCGGCCGCTCCTCGAGCTGAAACAGGTCACGAAGACCTTCGGCGGCCTGACTGTCGCCGACCACCTCGACCTCGAGGTGCACGAGGGCGAGATCGTCAGCCTGATCGGCCCGAACGGCGCCGGGAAGACGACGGCCTTCAACCTGATCACCGGCCTGTACCGG
>DATDKA010000146.1:0-3437 GCA_036520235.1 Gaiellaceae bacterium | reverse complement strand
AGGTGACCTGTCCCAATATCAGCGCAACTGAGCCGTTTGCGTCTCCCCCTTCCGAGTGACTCGTGCGCCGTTTGGGCTACCGAACCTAGGCCCATGCGGATCGCGATCGCCGCCGTCCTCGCCTTGCTCCTCGCAGGCTGCAGCGGCGACCGCGCGGCCGACGGCGGCACCACCACCAGGGAGAGCGTTGTGATCGAGGTCGAGCCCGCCCCCGCCGGAGCCGAGAGCGACCATGAATGGAGCCTCTTCTGCCGCCTCCGGCGTGAGGGCAGGGTCGTCGAGGTCGTCCGGGCGCCGGACGCGCCGGACGAGCCCGACCCGCTCGACGAATGCGCGGCGAGAGTTCGCGATGGCTGGGAGCTCCTGCCGGTCGACGAGCTGTGGGAGTCCGACGACGAGACCGGCATACCCGGCGGCGGCGGGTGTTTCGTCGCCACCGCTCGGTTCGAGGTGGAGCTCGCCGGGATCGAGGAGCCGCAGCGGCTCTGTGATTCCGTCGCCGAGCGTTATCTCCCGGTACCCGTCGCCTACCGGACGCTGCCCGTGCCCGACGACCCCGAGCTCCTCGCCGACGTCGTCTGCGAAGCGTCCCGCGACGGCAAGCACGTCAAGCTCCTATTCACCCCGGGAGTACCGAAGACGATCGACGCCCGCGCGGTCTGCGACGCGCTCGAGCGGGACGGCTGGAAGGTCGTCCCCTGGCGCTAGAGCCGCCCGGAGCGGATCACGCCCCAGAGCAGCCAGATCCCGAGGATCCCGGAGAGGACGAAGCCGATCACCGCGAGGATGTTGATGCCGAGGAGCTCGGGCCCGCCCGTGGCGAAGATTCCCAGCAGGCTCGACGCGAGGAGCCCTGCCGCGACGACGAGCGCGATCACGAGCCGGTTGAAGGTGACGACGAGCCGGTCCATGAACTCGTCGAGCCCCTTGTGGACGAACCCGACCTCGATCTGGCCGTCGCGGAACTGTTCGAGGGTGTCGTGGACCTGGTACGGCACCTCGGCCGCCATCCGCGTCAGGTTGATCGCCTCGCGCCGCGCGCGCGAGGCGACACGCCCCGGGGTGTAGCGACCCAGGAGCAGGCTCCGCGCGTACGGCTTCGCCACCTCGAAGACGTTGAACTCCGGCGAGAGCTCGATCGTGACCGAGCCGAGCGTCGCGATCGCCTTGTCGAGCAGCACGAACCTCGTCGGGAGCCGCAGGTTCATCCGGTAGATCAGGCCGAAGGCGTCCCGGATCACCTGCTGCGGGTCGATCTCCGCCAGGGTCGCGCCGTAGTAGCGGTAGAACATGTCGCGGAGCTCGGCGACGAACTCCTCCTCCCGCTCCTTCGGGTACCGGACGCCGAGATCCGACAGCCGCTTCGGCAGGGCCTCCACGTTCTCGTTCACCACGTCGATGAAGAGGCGTGTCGCCTTGCTGATGTCCTCGTCGGTGAGGCGGCCGGCGAGCCCGAAGTCGACGAGGCCGATCCGGTCCGGCGCGAAGACGAGCACGTTGGCGGGGTGCGGGTCGCCGTGGAAGAAGCCGTGGCGGAAGATCATCGTCATCCACGCCTCGGTGAGCACCTCGGCGAGCCGGTGCCTCAACTCGGGCTCCCAGCCGAGGAGCTCGAGGTCGGCGAGCTGCGTCCCCTCCATGTACTCGAGCGTGAGCACCCGCTGGCGCGTGTACGTCCAGAAGACCCGCGGGATCCGAACATGCGGGTGCCCGGCGAAGTTCTTCCGGAACGCCTCCGCGTTCCGCGCCTCGAGCCGGTAGTCGAGCTCCTGGCGGATCGAGCGCGCGAACTCGTCCACGAGCGCATGAGCGTCGATGAAGTCCAGCGCCCGGACCCGCTCCTTCGCGAGGCGCGCGCCCTGGTACATCAGGTTGAGGTCGGCCTCGATCTGGCGCGGCGCCCCCGGGCGCTGCACCTTGACGACGACGTCCCGCCCGTTCGGGAGCACCGCCCGGTGCACCTGCCCGATCGAGGCGGCCGCCATCGGCACCGAGTCGAAGCTCGTAAAGAGCCGCTCGATCGGCTCCCCGAGCTCGGCGATCACCATCTCCTCGACCTGCTCGTAGGGGAAGGGCGACACGTCGTCCTGGAGCCCGCGGAGCTCGGCGATGATGTCGGGCGGCAGGATGTCCGGCCGCATCGAGAGCAGCTGGCCGAACTTGACGAACGTCGGGCCGAGCTCGTCGAGCAGCTCGCGGAGATGCCGTCCGCGCTCGGAGGCGGGCTCGTCCGTCAGCGCCCGGCCGTTCTCGTCCGGGATCAGGTCGCTGAGGCGGTTCCGGTGGAAGAAGTAGCCGAACCCGTGGCGGACGGCGACCTGGGCGATCTCGGAGATGCGCCCGATGCTGCGCGGAGGCGCTTCGGCCATGGGCTCAGTGTTGCACCCCGGCCCGCTAAGCCCTTGTTTCGGGCGGCTCCTCCAGCAGCTTGATCCGGTGCTCGAGCTGGGCGATCCGGAGCTCGAGATCCTCCAGGTCGTCGCGCGTGACGAGGCCGAGCTCGCGGAAGATCGCCTCCATCGTCGCGCCCGCCTTCTCTCCCATGCGGGTCGCGTCGCCGCGCCAGCGGGAGGAGAGATCGTCGATCAGTGCCTTCGCCTCCTCGCGCTTGGCAAAGCCCCGATCGGCGAGCTCCTCGGCCAGCGCGTCGGCGCGCTCTGCGGTCAGCGCGACTGCGCCGACGGTCGAGAAGACGACGCGCTCCGCGAGCTCGCGCCAGGCTACGGCCGAGTTATCTCGCTCGGCCATGCGGGCGGGCCCGCCGGCGTTGGCGGCGCTGCTCGCGCTTGGAGTCGCTCCCCGCGAGCACCGGCTTCGTCTCCGTCGGCGCGACCGGCGGCGGCAGGTCCGGCGCCGGCTCCTCGGCGGCCGCGGCGGCGGCCTGCTCCACCACCTGCGTCGCCACCGCGCCCTCGAGCGCCCCGTCGCCGTCGAGGCCCTTCTTCCGGGCCCATTCCGGCTCGCGCTCCTTCCACATCGTGAGGAGCGGCGCAGCGATGAAGATCGACGAGTACGCACCCGAGCCGATGCCGATGAGCAGCGCGAAGGCGAAGTCCTTCAGCGTGTCGCCGCCGAAGAAGAGCAGCGACCCGACCGGCAGCAGCGTGATGAACGTCGTGGCGAGCGAGCGGCGGATCGTCTCCCACAGCGAGACGTTCGCGATCGTCGCAAACGACGCGCGGCGCATCAGCGGCACGTTCTCGCGGATGCGGTCGAAGATGATGATCGTGTCGTAGATCGAGTACCCGAGCACGGTCAGCACAGCGGCGACCGTGGCGGTCGTCACCTCCCGCCCGGTCAGCGAGTAGATCCCGACCGTGATCAGGACGTCGTGGATGAGCGCCGCGATGATCGGGACGGCGAACTTGTAGTCGAACCTGAACGACACGTACGCGACGATCAGGATCAGCGAGACGATGATCGCGATGATCGCGCCC
>DATDKA010000145.1:0-30035 GCA_036520235.1 Gaiellaceae bacterium | reverse complement strand
CTCGGCCTGCGCGCCAGCCCGCTCGGCGAGGCGTCACGCCTACTTGCCTCGCTCGTGGAGCGCGGAGTGCGGACACTGTGCTTCGCGAAGAGCCGCAAGGCCGCCGAGCTCGTCCACCGTTTCACCGTCGAGCGTCTCGGCGGCGACGCCTCACGCGTGTCTCCATACCGCGCCGGCTATACGCCAGCGCAGCGCCGGGAAATCGAGCGCCGACTGGTCGAGGGCGACCTGCTCGGCGTCAGCGCGACGAACGCGCTCGAGCTCGGGATCGACGTCGGCCTGCTCGACGCGGTGATCTGCGTCGGCTTTCCCGGCACCGTCGCCAGCCTGCGCCAGCAGTGGGGACGAGCCGGGCGCCGCGGCCATGGGCTCGCCGTCCTCGTCGCCTCCGAGGACGCGCTCGACCAGTTCTTCATGCGCGAGCCGGAGGCGCTGCTCGAGCGCCGTGTCGAGGCGGCGATCCTCGATCACACGAATCCGCGGGTGCTCGACCCGCACGTCCTGACCGCCGCCTTCGAGGCGCCGCTGGACGAAGCCGACGCGGAGACACTCGGGCCCGAGGCGCTCCAGCGCGCGGCGCTCCTGCCGGAGCTCCGGAAGACGGCGCGCGGCTTCGTCTGGGCCGGCCGCGACTACCCTGCCGGCCGCTTTGGGCTCAGGTCCGCGAGCCCGGACACTTTCACGGTCGTCGACGTCGACTCGGGCACGCTCCTCGGCCTGGTCGAGCGCGAGCGTGCCTACTCCACCGTGCACGACGGCGCGATCTACCTCCACCTCGGCGCGTCCTACCGAGTGATCTCTCTCGACCACGAGCAGCGGACGGCGCTCGTCGAGCCCTACGCCGGCGACGAGTACACGCAGGCGAAGAAGGACACGAT
The DNA here is from genome assembly GCA_036520235.1 of Gaiellaceae bacterium. GTDB lineage: Bacteria > Actinomycetota > Thermoleophilia > Gaiellales > Gaiellaceae > JACDAN01. The sequence continues at coordinate 29,157 of DATDKA010000145.1, read as the reverse complement.
GACGGCGATCCTCCTCGCCGCCCGCGCGGAGCACAAGGCGGGGGTCGAGCTCAGCTTCGGCTCGGTCACGGTCACCGAGCAGGTCGTCGCCTACCAGCGGAAGACCCGGGACGGCGAGACGATCGAGACCGTGCCGCTCGACCTCCCCCAGACCGAGTTCGAGACGGAGGCCGTGTGGTTCGCACCCGGCCCGCACCTGCTCGAAGGACTCGAGGAGATGCCGACGCTGCTCGGCTCACTTCACGCAGCCGAGCACTCCCTGATCGCGCTGCTCCCGCTCTGGGCGATGTGCGACCGCTGGGACATCGGCGGCCTCTCGACCAACCTGCACTTCCAGACCGGCGCGCCCACGATCTTCGTCTACGACGGCCACGCCGGCGGCGTCGGGATCACCGAGCGCGGCTTCGACGTCTTCGAGGGCTGGGCGGCCGACACCGCGAAGCTCCTCGAAGGCTGTCCCTGCGACCACGGCTGCCCGTCCTGCGTCCAGTCGCCGAAGTGCGGGAATCTGAACGAGCCGCTCGACAAGCACGGCGCGCTGAAGCTGCTGCGCCGGATGGTGTCGATCTGAGCCTTGGCCGTTCGTCGTTCCTGTGACCACGACGGAAGGAGGAACGGTGAGGCGGCTGCAGAGGAACCTGGTGGAGCGGGAGACGGCGAAGCAGCGCGCGATCGCCGACGAGCTCCGTCACCACGACCCGTTCGGGATGCCCGAGCTGCTCTTCGCCCACGAGACGGCGTTGATCCGGCTCCTGGCGTCGCGCTAGAAAGGAGAGCGATGGAATTTCTCGCCCTGATCCACGAAGACAAGAACGGCTGGGAGGGCCTGACGGAAAACCAGCAGCAGGCCGTCATCCAGCGCTACATGGAGTTCTCACAGCGTCCGGAGGTCGTCGGCGGCGCCGAGCTGCAGTCGACCGACATGGCCTCGACCGTCCAGGTCCGGAACGGCGACCGGCTCGTCACCGACGGCCCGTACGCCGAAGTCAAGGAGGCCCTGGGCGGCTTCTTCATCCTCGACGTCGACTCGATCGACGAGGCCTGCCGCCTGGCCGCCGAGATCCCGGCCGCCGAGCACGGCGCGATCGAGGTCCGCCCGGTTTACGTCCGCGAGGGGAGCTGACATGCGCTACGCGATGCTGATCTACAGCGACCAGGAGCCCTGGCTCGACCTGTCGGAGGAGGAGGCCGCCAAGCGCAGCGAGGCGTCGCTGCCCAAGTGGTACGCCTTCTTCGAGGAGCTCGGAAAGGCCGACCCCGAGATGAAGGGGAAGGAGCTCGACGACATCCGCACGGCGAAGACGGTCCGCGTCCGCGACGGTGAGGTCCTGATCACCGACGGCCCGTTCGCCGAGACGAAGGAGCAGATCGGCGGCTTCTTCGACACGTCCCTGCCCGACCTCGACACCGCGCTCGAGTACGCCGCCAAGATCCCGGCGTCCGAGTACGGCTCGGTCGAGGTGCGCCCGGTGGTGGAGCGGAACTGACGGAAGTCGACCGCGTCTTCCGCGAGGAGTGGGGACGTGCGGTCTCGATCCTCATCGGCGTCCTCGGCGACTTCGACCTCGCCGAGGACGCCGTGCAGGACGCGTTTGCCACCGCGCTGGAGCGGTGGCCGCGGGACGGGACGCCCGCGAGCCCCGGCGCCTGGATCGTCACGACGGCGAAGAATCGCGCGATCGACCGGATCCGGCGCGACCAGACCCTCGCCCGCAAGACGGAGCTGCTCCAGCGGCTGGCCGAGCTGCCGAGCGAGGAGGACGAGGTGAGCGCGATCCCGGACGAACGCCTCGCACTCGTCTTCACCTGCTGCCACCCCGCGCTCGCGCCCGACGCTCAGGTGGCGCTGACGCTCCGGGAGGTCGGCGGCCTCGCCACGCCTGAGATCGCCCGAGCCTTCCTGGCGGCAGAGCCGGCGATGGCACAGCGGCTCGTCCGGGCGAAGCGGAAGATCCGGGAGGCGGGGATCCCGTTCCGCGTGCCGCGCGACGAGGAGCTGACGGACCGGCTCCAGCCTGTGCTGGCCGTCCTCTACCTGATCTTCAACGAGGGGTACTCGTCGACAGCGAGCGACGACCTCGTCCGCCGGGAGCTGTGTGACGAGGCGATCCGGCTCGCGAAGCTCCTCGCCGTCCTGATGCCGGACGAGCCGGAGGTACTCGGGATCCTGGCGCTGATGCTCTTCCACGACTCCAGGCGCGAGGCCCGCACGGACGCCGCGGGCGACCTCGTCCTGCTCGAGGACCAGGACCGCTCGCTCTGGGACGCCGGGCGGATCGAGGAGGGACGCCGCGTGCTCGAGCGAGCGGCGCGCATGCGCCGGCCGGGGCCATACCAGCTGCAGGCGGCGATCGCAGCCGTCCACGCCGAGGAGACGACCGACTGGGGTGCGATCGCCACGCTCTACGAGCGGCTGGACGAGCTGGCGCCGTCGCCGATCGTCGAGCTCAACCGCGCCGTCGCGGTCGCGATGGCCGACGGCCTCGACCAGGGCCTCGGCCTGATCGACGAGATCCAGGGGCTGGACGACTACCACCTCCTGCATGCGGCGCGGGCCGACCTCCTCCGCCGACTCGGGCGGGACGCGGAAGCCGCCGGCGCCTACCGGCGGGCACTCGAGCTGGCGCCGAGCCCTGTCGAGCGGGCGTACCTCGAGCGTCGTCTGGCGCAGGTTGGGTAGCAGAATGGCGGGATGCCCGACCAGGCGGCTCGAGACGGCACACTGATCGCCGGCGGCGGCTTCGCCGGAGCGTACGTTGCGCGGCTGCTCGGCAACCGTGGCTCGACGATCGTCAGTGTCGACAACTTCATGCTCTTCACGCCGATGCTGCCAGAGGCCGCCTCCGGCACGCTCGAGCCCCGGCACGTCGTCGTCCCGATCCGCCAGATGTGCCCGCACTCCGACCTCGTCCTGGGGCAGGTCACGGCCCATGACGCGGAGCGCCGCCGCCTGCAGGTCGTGACTGAGGACCGGGTCTTCTGGATCCGCTACACCGACCTCGTCGTCGCTCTCGGCTCCGTCGTCCGGACGCTGCCGATCCCCGGGCTCGCGGAACATGCGCTCGGCTTCAAGTCGCTCGGGGAGGCGATCCACCTTCGAAACCACGTCCTGCAACGGCTCGAGGTCGCGGCCGCGGCGACGACTCAAGCACACCGGCGACGCGAGCTCACCTTCGTCTTCGTCGGAGCCGGCTACGCAGGTGTGGAGGCGCTCGCAGAGCTCGCCGACCTCGTCCGAGACGCGCTGCGCTACTACCCGTCGCTCCAGGCCGAGCCGCAGCACTGGGTGCTGGTGGACGCTGCGCCGAAGATCCTGCCCGAGATCCCGTCGCGCCTCGGGGACTACGCCGCCGAGCTGCTGATGCGGCGCGGCGTCGACATCAGGGTGGGGACGACGCTCGATGAGGTCGAGCCCCACGCGGTCCGCCTCTCCGACGGCGACCGCCTGCTGACGAGCACCGTCGTCTGGACCGCTGGCGTCAGGGCGAACCCGCTGCTCGGTGAGCTCGGCCTGCCGCTCGACGAGCGGGGGCGGGTCAAGGTGGACGACCACTTGCGCGTCGAGGGCGCCGACCGCATCTGGTCGCTCGGCGACTGCGCCGCCGTCCCGAACCAGGCGACGCCGGGCATGGTCGACCCGCCGACCTCGCAACACGCGCTGCGGCAGGCGCGCCGGTTGGCGAGGAACCTCCGCGGCAACCCCCGACCGTATCGCTACCGGATGCTCGGCGAGGTCGCGACGCTCGGCCGGTATCGCGGGATCGCAAACGTTTTCGGGATCCCGCTGAAGGGGTTCCTCGGCTGGTGGGTGACCCGGACGTACCACCTGTACCAGCTGCCGCTGATCTCGAGAAAACTGCGCGTGGTGACCGACTGGACCGTCGCCCTCTTCTTCCGGCGGGACATCGCCGAGCTCGGCACACTCGAACGTCCGCGTGAGCTCGGTGCCTGACGATCTGGCGCGAATCCACCGCTTCGAGCGGGAGGTGGAGATGGCGGGGACGCGCACGGTCCCCTCGTCGCTCGGTGTCGGCGTTTTGACGCCGGAGCTCCCGCGCCGCCACGACTCGAACTACTTCTTCCTCGAGCGCGCGATCAACGCGGAGGAGGCCATGGCCGAGGCCGAGCGCATCCTCGGCGGCGCCGGAGCCAACCACCGTGTGATCCTCACCTTCGACGAGGAGCTCGGGCGACGCCTCGAGCCCGCCTTCCTCGCTGCAGCCTGGGGCAGACAACGACACGTCTTCATGGCGCACCGCCGGGAGCCGAGGAAGGACGTCGACCTGTCGCTGGTGACGGAGGTGGACGAGGCGGCGCTGCGACCGGGGCGAACCCGCGCGATTTGCTCCTACCCGTGGGGCTCGCCGGCACTCGCGCAGGAGCTCCTCGACGCCAAGGTGCTGCTCGGGGACCGGGCGGTGACCCGGTTCTTCGGTGTCCCCGTCGACGGCGAGATCGTCGCTTGGAGCGACCTCTACCTCGCCCAGGGCATGGCACAGGTGGAGGACGTCGCGACGCTCGAGGAGCATCGCGGCAAGGGCTACGCCTCGGCCGTCGTCATACGCGCCGTCGCGGAAGCGGAGGCGGCCGGCGCAGACCTGATTTTCCTCGTCGCCGACGACGAGGACTGGCCGAAGGAGCTCTACGACCGCCTCGGGTTCGACGTCGTCGGCCTCAGCTACAAGTTCATCAGGCCGTAGGAGTGACCCCCGTTCGGGGGACGCCGGGTCGCGAAGCCGCTCCGATCATTCGTGTCGCATGCGGCGAAGTACGAGCGATCGGCTCGCTCCGATCCTGGCGGTAGGTGGAGCGATGGCGGTGTTCCCGACTGCGGCGGGGCATTTCTTCGCGCGCGACAAGGTCGCGTTCGGAGCTGACGTCCATTTCGTCGGGGTCGGGCTGACCGCTGCGGCAGCGACGGCCGCGGCCCTCGTCCTGACGCTGATCGGCGCGAGGCGCCGCGACGGACGAACCGTGCTGATCGGGACGGCGTTCTCGGTCATGGCCGCTCTGCTCGCCCTGCACGGAATCGCCACACCGGGAATCGTGATGGGCGACAACGGCGTCGTCTCGTTCACCGGCGGTGCGACGCTTCCGATCGGCGGCGCGATCCTCGCGCTCGCCGCGCTGCCCCAGCTGAGGCGCCCCGAGGACGTGCGCAGCCTGCTCCTGCTCCAGGGCGTTCTGCTCGTTGCGGTGCTCGGGCTCGGCGCGACGGGCATCGCCTTCCCGCAGCTCGTGCCGGCCGTGCCGGAGCCGGGCAGCCCGGCCGCGCTGATGCTGCTCGCCGTCGGCCTCGCCTTCTACGCCTTGCTCGCGCTACGTGCGCTGAGGACCTTCCTGCTGACCCACCGGCACGCCGACCTGCTCGTCGTGGTCGGGATCACGTGGCTGGCGGCCGCGCTCCCGCCGGCGATGCTCTTGCACTGGTGGGAGCTCGGCTGGTGGCTCGGTCACGCGTTCGAGCTGATTGGGATCGGGATCGTCGGGATCCCCGTGGCGCTCGACCTGCGCCGTGCGGCGCAGTCGCGCCCGCTGACCGGCGATTTGAGCGCCTGCGACCTCGTGAGCTCCGAAGAGGCGTACCTCGGCTCGCACGTCCGCGCGCTGATGATCTCGCTCGCGGAGAAGGACGAGTACACGGAAGGTCACACCCGCCGCGTCGCCCTGCGCGCCGTCCAGGTCGGCGAAGAGCTCGGGCTGTCACCGGTCCGTCTCCGCGCCATGGCGACGGGTGCGCTCGTCCACGACATCGGCAAGCTCTCGGTCCCCGACACGATTCTGAAGAAGCCCGCGAAGCTCGACGCCGACGAGTTCGAGGTGATCAAGCGCCATCCCGAGTCCGGCTTCCGCATGCTCCGGGAGCTCGGCTTCGGCGAGTCGATCCGCCGCCTCGTCCTCGACCACCACGAGCGGCTCGACGGCACCGGCTATCCGCGCCGGATCAACGGCACGGCAATCTCGCTGGACGCCCGGATCCTCGCGGTGTGTGACGTCTACGACGCGCTGATCTCGAACCGCGTCTACCGCGAGGCGTGGACGCACGAGCGGGCGATCGCGCTCCTGCACGAGGAGGCCGGCACGAAACTCGACCGGCGCTGCGTCTCGGCGCTCGAACGGGTGCTCACCGCCGAGCGCGCACCCGAAGCCGTTGCGGTCTAGCCCCGGACCGTCTTCAGCGCGTCCGTCAGGGACTGCGTCCCGCGGAGGACAGGCTCGAACAGGTCGCCGTGCTCGGCGATCCGGCGACGCACCACGTCCATCGTGAACTCGCGCGCGTCGAGGCCCTCCTTGACCTCCTCCCAGCGAAGCGGCGTCGAGGCCGGCGCCCCTTCCCGCGGCCTGACGGAGTAGACGGAGGCGATCGTCTTCCCCTCGCCGTTCTGATTCGAGTCGATCAGGACGCCGCGGCGTTTCGACCTCGTCCACTCGGTGGTCACGAGGCCCCGGTGCGTCCGGGCGAGCGCCGACGCGATGATCTCCGCGAACTCGCGGGTCTGGTCGTAGGTGTGGCGCCGGGCGATCGGCACGAGCACGTGGATCCCGTCGGAGCCGGAGGTCTTGGCATAGCTCTCGAGCCCCACTGCGTCCAGCACCTGCTTGACGAGCCGAGCGACCTCGATCGTCTCGGGAAAACCCACGTCATCCGACGGATCGAGGTCGAAGAGGACGAAGTCGGGACGCTCCGGCTTGTCGACGCGTGAGTACCACGTGTTCAGGTCGATGCAGCCCATGTTCACCATCCAGAGGAGCGCCAGCTCGTCGTTCACGAGCGGCGCCTGGATCTTCCGGCGCCGGCGCGGCGTCTCGCGCGTCGAGACGACGACCTCGACCGTCTTGATCCAGTCCGGCATGTGCTTCGGTGCGTCTTTCTGGAAGAAGAACTTCCCGCCGGCGCCGTCGGGGTAGCGCTTCATCGTGAACGGCCGATCCTTCAAGTGCGGGACGGCCACCTCGGCGACGTCGCGGTAGTACGCGAGCAGGTCGCCCTTCGTGATCCCCTCGTCCGGCCAGAACGGCTTGTCCAGATTGGTCAGCTTGAGGACGCGCTTCCCCTTACGGAGCTCGGTCGGCAGCTGCTCCGCCTGCACCTCGGCCTCCAGCTCGCTCGGCTCCTCCCGCCGAACGTCGGTCGCCGCTTTGTCCTCGCGCAGCCCCTGGTACGAGGGTGCCCGCAGCCGCCCGTCGTGCGTCCACTCCACGAACTCCACCTCGGCCACGAGCTTCGGGTCGATCCAGTGGATCGCGTCCCTGCGGACCTTCGGCATCTTCGGCACCGTCTCGAACGGCGCGTCCTTCCGCTCGAGCGCCTTCAGCTTGCGGAGCAGGCGATCGATCTCGTCGTCGCCGAAGCCGGTGCCGACGTTGCCTGCGTACTCGAGCTTCCCATCCTTCCAGTAGCCCAGGATCAGCGAGCCGAAGCGGCCGGACCGCCGGCCCTGGCCGCTCGTGTAGCCGGCGATGACGAACTCCTGGCGCCCGTGCGTCTTGATCTTCAGCCACTCGGGGCCGCGCCGGCCCGGCTGGTAGCGCGAATCGCGCCTCTTCGCGACGATGCCCTCGAGCCCCTGCTGCTGCGCCGCCCGGTACAGAGCGTCACCGTCGTCGAACGACTCGGAGAAGAGGACGCCTTTCTTCCGGCGGTCGATCAGTTGCTCGAGCCGCGAGCGCCGCTCGGTCAGCGGCAAGTCGACGAGCGGCTCGCCCTCCACCTCGAGGAGGTCGAAGGCGACGAAGACGTACTGCGTGCCCGGCTTCCCCTGCTGCATCGCCGAGAACGTCGCGCGGCCCCGCTCGTCGAGCGCGCAGACCTCTCCGTCCAGCACGCAGTCCGGGGTCTTGAGGCTCCGCTCCAGCTCGCGCCGGACGGAGTCGAAGCGCTTCGTGAGGTCGTTGCCGTTCCGGCTCGTCAACGTCGCGTTCCCGCCGAACACGTCGACGATCGCCCGGTACCCGTCCCACTTCGCCTCGAAGAGCCACTCCTTCCCCTTCGGCACGTCCTTGGCGAGCGTCGCCAGCATCGGCTTGTAGGTGCGTCGTGGGCGGGGCTCCGCCGCCCGCTCGTCGCGCTTCCGGAGCAGCAGCCAGTTCTTGGGGTCGCCGTCGAGCTTGGCAGGGACGAGCGTCCAGGTGCCTTCGAGCCGGTTCCCGTGGAGCCGGACGGTGAGCCCGCCGTCGCGCTTCTCCTCGACCAGCTCGTAGGTGCCGTTGTCCCAGATCTCCACCAGCCCCGCGCCGTACTGACCCTTCGGGATCTCGCCCGCGAAGGTGGCGTACTCGAGCGGGTGGTCCTCGACGTGGACGGCGAGGGCGCGCTGCCCCGGCTCCAGCGGGATGCCCTTGGGCACCGCCCAGCTGGCGAGCGCGCCGTTGCGCTCGAGGCGGAAGTCGTAGTGGAGCCGCCGCGCGTCGTGGCGCTGCACGACGAAGATCGGCTGCTTTCCCTTCTTCTTGCCGCCGAATGGCTCCGGCGTCTTCTTGGGGTCGCGCTTGCGCCTGTAGTCCGCGAGCTTCGCCACCCGGCGAGCCTAGCTGGCCTTCTTGGCGCGCTTCCTTCCCGCCGGCTTCCGCTTCTTCGCCTTGGTTTGCTCGACGGACTCGCGCAGCGCTGCCATCAGGTCGATCACCTCGCCCTCCTCCTCCTCGGCGGGCTCCGGCAGCTCCTTCCCCTTCGCCTTCGCCCGAATCAGATCGAGCAGCTCCTTGCGATAGGTGTCGTCGTACTTCTTCGGGTCGAAGGGGGCGCTGAGGTTCTCCACGAGCGACTTCGCCATGTCGACCTCGGCCTTCTGGACCCGTGCGTTCCCGTTCACCGACTCCGGCTGGCGAATCTCGTCGGCGTAGTACATCGTCTCGAGGATCAGCCGGCCGTCAGCTGAGCGCAGCGCGGCCAGGTGCTGCTTGTTGCGGATCACGACCTTGGCGATGCCAACCTTCCCGGTCTCGTCGAGCGCCTTCACGAGCAGCCGGTACGGCTTCTCGGCGCCGTCCTGCGGGAGCAGGTAGTAGGCCTTGCGGAAGTAGATCGGGTCGATCTCGTCGAGCGCGACGAAGTCGCAGATGTCGATCGAATGCGTGAGCTCGATGTCGAGCCGGTCGAGGTCCTCGTCGTCGAGTGGGACGTACTTCCCCTTCGAGATCTCGAACCCGCGGACGATCTCGTCCTTGGGCACCGGCTTACCGCTTTCCTTGCTCACCTTCTCGTAGCCGACCGGCGTCAGGTCTCGCCGGTCGAGGAAGTGAAACCGAAGCTCCTGCGACTGAGTCGCGCTGTACATCCGGACCGGGACGCTGACCAGTCCGAAGGAAATTGTTCCGCTCCAGATCGGTCTCACGACAGCCCTGTTCCCCACAGGCCGCCGTCGATAACCCGCTTGGTTCCTACTTTCGCGCCGGTGCAGGCTCGGTGGACAAGCCTGTGGATTCTGTGGACGCAGCGAAGACGCCCAACTGGCGGAACTTCGCGCGCCGCCGGCGGCGAAGCTCCTCTCCGGGGACATGCTCGAGGTCCTCCAGCGAGCTCTGGAGCGCCTCGCCGAGCAGCCGCGCCGCCTCCGGCCAGTTCCCGTGCGCACCCTCCGGCGGCTCGGGGACGACCGCGTCGATCACGCCGAGGCGCAGGCAGCTCGACGCGTCCGGCTTGAGCGCCGCCGCGGCCTTGACCTTCTCGCCGGCGTCGCGCCAGAGGATCGCCGCGCAGCCCTCCGGGGAGATCACCGTGTACATCGCGTTCTCCTGCATCAGCACCCGGTCGGCGAGCGCCGTGGCGATCGCGCCGCCCGAGCCACCCTCGCCGATGATGCACGCCGTGATCGGCACGGTCAGCCGGCTCATCAGCGCCTGCGAGCGCGCGATCGCGCCCCCCTGCCCGTGCTGCTCGGCGGCGACGCCCGGGTAGGCGCCCGGAGTGTCGACGAGCGAGATGATCGGGAAGCGGTGCCGCTCGGCCAGGTCCATGACGCGCATGGCCTTCTTGTAGCCCTCCGGGTAGCTCATCCCGAAGTTGCGCCGGGCCCGCTCGTGGACGTCTCGGCCCTTCTGGTGGCCCATGAAGGCAACCGTGCGGCCCGCGAACCGCGCGAGGCCGGTGATCATCGCCGGATCCTCCGCGCGGGAGCGGTCGCCGTGAAGCTCGATGAAGTCCTCGAAGATCCGCTCGACGTAATCGAGGGTGTACGGCCGGTCGTCGTGCCGCGCAAGCTCGACGTGCTGCCAGATCTCCTCGTCGCTTGCCTCGGAGATCCGCTCGAGCTGCTTCTGGAGCCGCGAGAGCTCGCCGGAGATCCGCGCGCCACGGAGCAGCCCGAAGCCCTTCAGCCGGCCGAGCCGGTTGCGGAGGTGAAGCTCGTCCTCAGCGGCCATGGCCATTCCCGGAAAAGAGCCGGAGGACTCGGCCGAGATAGGGACGCAGGTCCCGCCGCCCGATGATCCCGTCGAGGTGGCCGAAGCGCATGTTGGACTCGGCGAGACCGAAGTCGTCCGGGAGCTTCTCGCGCGTCGTCTGCTGGACGACGCGCGGCCCCGTGAACGCGAGGAGCGCGCCGGGCTCCGCGACGACGACGTCACCGAGCGAGGCGAAGCTCGCGATCACGCCGGCCGTCGTCGGGTGGGCCATCACGCTGATCAGGGCGCCGCCGGCGTCCTTCAAATCCTCGACGGCGCACACGGTCTTCGGAAGCTGCATCAGCGACAGGATCCCCTCCTGCATGCGCGCGCCCCCCGAGGACGTGATGCTGACCACCGGCACCTGGTGCTCGGCCGCACTTTCGCAGGCACGGGCGAACTTCTCCCCGACGACGGAGCCCATCGACCCGCCCATGAACTCGAAGTCCATCACCGAGAGCTCGCACGGGATCCGCTCGATCGACGCGCGCCCGATCACGATCGCGTCGCCGAGCCCCGACTTCAACTCGGCCTCGGCGAGGCGCTCCTGGTACGGGCGCAGGTCGAAGAAGTCGAGCGGGTCCTCCGACCGGAGGTCCGCGGCCTCCTCGGCGAAAGTGCCTTCGTCGGCCAGCTGACGAATCCGCTCGCGCGCCCGCACCCGGAAGTGGTGGTTGCACTGCGGGCAGACCCAGAGGTTCTCGTTGAGCTCGTCGTCGCGGTAGTGGGAGCCGCAACCGGGGCAGGTGTTCGGGTGCGGCTTCGAGTTCGTGGCCGGCTCGGGAAGATTGTGGTGCTCGATCGAGACGTCGATGCGCTCCGCCACGCCGTGAGTCTAGAACCCGAGGGCGCTGCCAAGCCGTGTCAGTGCCGGCAGATTGGCTTCGTCGGGCAGGAGCGCGGTGAACCCTCCCCCCAGGACGGCCCTTTCGTCCCGCACCGTCTCGAGCAGGTTCTCGACCTCGGCAACGGGCAGACCGTCGGGCTCGGGCATGAACGCCGCCACCTCGTCGGCCGCCAGCGAGTCGAAGTCGATCGCGACGTAGACGCCGACCGTGTCCGCCACGGCCTTCGGAACCGCGGCCGGCCCGAGGCCGAGCCCGTTTGTGGCGATGAAGTCCTCTTCGGGCGGGTCGAGCTTCCGCACCCCGACGAGCGCCACGTCCGCCGCGCCGACGGCGCCGGAGTCGATCAGCCTGCGCAGCGGCGTCGCCCACTCGTTGCCGGAGGGGGAGCTCTCGACCGTGTTCAGGTCGCCGTGCGCGTCGAACCACACGACGGCGATCCGCCCGTGCCTGGCGGCGAGGCCCTCCACGGCGCCGATGTGGGCGCAGCAGCAGCCCCCGAGGACGACGGGCCGATCGGGCAGCTCGAGCGCGAGCGCGAGGTTCTGCTCCGCGAGGCTCTCCTCCGCCACGACGGCGGCCTCCGGGTATGGCACGGGCAGCGCGGCGGCCTCGGCCATGGGGCCGCCCTCGCGACCCCACGCCCTCGGGACGCGCACGAGACCCGCACCGAAGGTTCGGCCGCACGAGTGACACTCGTAGTCCCCGTCGAGGGCGACGGCCGTGTGCGTCCGGCAGTCGGGGCAGATCGCGCGCAGCCGGGACACTGCGCCTAGACCGTACCTACGACAGATCTTTCTCGTAGATGTCGTTTCGGCGGACCACGCGCATCCCGACGCTCTCGTAGAGCGTGTGCGCGCCCGTCAGGCTCTCGGCGTCGACGCCGAGCCCCACCGACGGCACGCCGCGCCGACGGAACTCGCGGAACGTGTGATTGAGCAGCGCTCGGCCGAGCCCTCGCCGCCGCCACGGTCGGCGCACGCCGAGCACCCGCACCCAGCCCAGGCGTTCGTCGACGTCGGTGACACGGCAGAGCGAGATGCCGGCCGTCTCGCCACCGGACTCGGCGATGAACCACAGGCTCGGATCGAAGCCGTCGTAGTCGACCATCCAGTGGCGCCACTCGTCGAACGGGTTGCGGTTGAACTCCCACGAGTCCACGAACGTCTCCTGCTGCGTCTCGTAGGCGAGCTCCAAGTCGTCGTGCGTTCCCTCGCGCACCGTCACGCCGTCGGGCCACTCGGGCTCGGGTGGCTCGCCCGCGAGGTCGATCCGCATGCGGTACGAGCCCCGGATCCGTGCGTAGCCGCGGGACTCGAGCAGTTGCTTCGTCGGCCCGTCGGTGCTCGCGGTGAAGAACCGGATCAGAGCGCCCGGCTGGCCCGCGGCACGGCGCCTGCCCTCCTGCTCGGCCCACTCGAGGAGCGGCGCCCTGATCTCGCCCGCCTCCGACGGTGGAACGCGGAGGTCGACCCAGAACTTCGGCGGCGGGTCGGCGTCGATGTCGACGTAGCCGCGGACGACGCCGCCGTCGACAGCGATCCGGGCGTCGGTCTCCGGGTCGAGGCCCGGGCCGTTGAGCCACATCGTGATCGACTCGGTCGTCTCGTCCCGCTCTCCGTACAGCTCACCGGCGTCGCGATTGACGAGGTCGGTGAGGCCCTCGACGTCGTCGAGTGTCGGCGCCCGAAGCTCCACGCTCACGACGCCGAGACGAGCTCGTCCAGCGTGTCGGGCAGAGCGGAGAGGTCGGTGAGCTCGCGGTCGGGCTCGGGGTCGGCCTGCTCCCCGAGGCGGTTGATCCAGACGCTCCGCAGGCCGAGCTCCCGCGCAGGTGCGATGTCGTGGAAGAGGCTGGCGGCGACGTGGACGTGGTGCTCCTTGTCCGCGGTCGTCAGTTCGAAGAATCGCTCCCAGTGCGCGTGCCCCGGCTTGTAGGACTGGACGTCCTCGGCCACGACCAGCAGATCGAACGGGACGCCGATCCGCTTCTCGGACTCGACGATCAGGCGGCGGTCGCTGTTGGACAGGATCACGAGGTTCCAGCCGCGACGGCGCAGCTCGCGGAGCGCGTCCGGCACCTCCGAAAAGGGCGGCCACTCGGGGAGCGACTGCGCCAGGACCCCGCTCTCGCCCTCCGGGATCCCGTAGCCGACCTCCTCGGCGATCCGCTCCAGCGTCAGGGTCAACACCTCGCCGTAGCTCCGGTACTCCTCCGCCTCGACCTCGGGCTCGAGCTCGTGGTAGCGCTCGAGCAACCGCGGCGCCTGCTCCACGCCCCAGAGGCGCTCGAGGACGGAGCCGATCCCGGCGTTCCAGTCGATCAGCGTTCCGTAGCAGTCGAAGGTGGCCCAGCGCTGCACGCGCCGGAGCCTAGCGGCGCGGCCGCCTAATCCTCGAACTTCCGGATGACGATGCAGGCGTTGTGGCCGCCGAAGCCGAACGAGTTCGAGACGCCGGTGCGAACCGTCGCCTCCCTCGACTCGTTCGGGATGTAGTCCAGGTCGCACTCAGGATCCGGCTGGTCGTAGTTGATCGTCGGCGGCAGCACGTCGCGGTTGACGGCCAGCGTGGTGAAGATCGCCTCGATCGCCCCGGCGGCGCCGAGGCAGTGGCCGGTGGAGCCCTTCGTCGAGGAGACCGGTGTCTTGCGTGCGTTCTCCTCGCCGAGGGCGAGCTTGATTACACGCGTCTCGCTGGCGTCGCCGAGCGGCGTGGACGTCCCATGCGCGTTGATGTAGTCGATCTCGTCCTGGTTCACGCCGGCATCGGCCATCGCCATCCGCATCGCGCGGGCCGGGTTGTCGCCGGTCGGGTCCGGCTCGGTCACATGCCGGGCGTCCGACGAGAGGCCGTAACCAATCAGCTCGGCGTAGATCTTCGCGTCGCGCGCCTGCGCGTGGTCGAGGCCCTCGAGCACGACCACGGCGCCGGCCTCGCCCATCACGAACCCGTCCCGCTCCGCGTCGAAGGGACGGCTCGCCGCCTCCGGGTCGGAGTTTCGGCGCGAGAGGGCCCGCATCGCGCTGAAGCCGGCGATGCCGACCCGGGTGATTCCCGCCTCGGTGCCGCCGGCCAGCATCACGTCGGCCCGGCCGAGCCGGATCGCGTCGGCGGCCTCCCCGATCGCCATGTTGGAGGCCGCGCAGGCGGTGCACTGCGAGGAGAGCGGTCCACGCGTGCCGAGGTACATCGAGACCCACCCGGCGCCCATGTTCGGGATGATTTGCGGAATCGAAAAGGGGTTTACCCGGTCCGGCCCACGCTCGATCAGCGTGTCGTAGCAGTCCTGGAAGGCCTTCAGCCCGCCGATCCCGGTCGCGATCGAGGCGCCGATCCGATCGGCCTCGCTCGCGATGTCCAGGCCGGAGTCGTCGCGCGCCTGGATCGCCGCGGCGACGATCATCTGGGCGAAGCGGTCCATGCGCCGCGCCTGCTTGCGCTCGATCCACGTCGCGGGATCGAAGTCCTTCAGCTCACAGGCGAAGTGGACTGGGTAGTCGCTGGCGTCGAACGCGGTGATCTCGCCGGCGCCCGACTTCCCCGCGGTGAGGTTGTCCCATGACTCCTCCGCGCTGTTCCCGAGCGGCGACAGGCCCCCCATCCCGGTGATCACCACGCGTCTCCGTCCGTTGAGCGACATCACATCCCCAGTCCGCCGTCCACCAGCAGCACCTCGCCGGTCACGAACGCAGCCGCGTCCGACGCGAGAAAGCGTACGGCTCCGGCGACGTCCTCGGGATCCCCGAAGCGCCCAAGCGGCGTGGACGCGAGCATCGCCTGCTGGAGCTCCTCGGGGAGGTCGTTCGTCAGCCGCGTCGAGATGTACCCCGGCGCGACCACGTTCGCCCGAACACCGCGGCTCCCAAGCTCGCGCGCGAGCGCCTTCGTGAAGCCGATGATGCCGGCCTTGGAGGCGGAGTAGTTCGTCTGGCCTGGGTTCCCGTGTACCCCGACGATGCTCGAGACGTTGACGATCGAGCCCGAGCGCCGCTTCATCATTCCGCGGATGACGGCGCGGCAGGTGTTGAACGTCCCGCCGAGATTCGTGTCCAGCACGGTGCTCCAGTCCTCGTCGGACATCCGCGCCAGCAGCCCGTCCCGGGTGACCCCGGCGTTGTTCACGAGCACGTCGACCTCGCCGGCGTCCTCCACGAGCCGCTTCGCCTCGTCCGGATCCGAGACGTCGGCCTGTACAGCGCGGCCGCCGATCCCGTCGGCGACCTCAGCCGCCTCGTCGGCGCCCGAGCGGTAGCCGATCACGACCGTCGCCCCAGCCTCTGCGAGGGACGTTGCGATCGCACGGCCGATGCCGCGCGAGCCGCCGGTGACGAGGGCGGTGCGGCCCTCCAGGGAACCGAACTGGGACATCCGGTCAGACGGACTCTTCGACCTTCTTCAGGCCGGCGAGGTTGTTCACGGAGATCGTCTTCACGCCGCGGTCGATTCTCTTCACTAAACCCGAGAGCACGTTGCCGGGCCCCACCTCGACGAACGTCTTCACGCCCTCCTTGACGAGCCCCCGCGCCGCCTGGGTGAACTTGACCGGGGCGGTGACCTGCTCGACGAGCAGGCCCGCCATCCGCTGCGCCGGCTCGATCTTCGCCGTCACGGTCGACATGAACGGCGCGACGGGGTCGGCGAAGCGCACCTTGGCGATCGCCGGCTTCAACCGCTCGGCCGCCTTCGCGACGAGCGGGCTGTGGAAGGCGCCGGAGACCTTGAGCTTGACCGTGCGCGTCGCGCCGAGCTCGGAGGCGCGGCGGATCAGCTGATCCACGGCCCCCTCCTCACCGGAGACGACGATCTGGCCGGGGCAGTTGTAGTTGGCGGGCCACACACCCTCGATCTCGGCGCAGAGCTCCTCCACGACCTCGTCGTCGAGGCCGAGGATCGCGGCCATCGTCCCGTCGCTCTCACGGGCGGCCTCGTCCATCGCCAGACCGCGCTCGCGGACGAGCCGGATCGCCTCGCCCGCCTCGATCGAGTTCGCGGCGGCGATCGCGGAGAACTCGCCGACCGAGTGGCCCACGACGTAGTCCGGGACGATGCCGCGGTTGCGCAGCGCCGCGAGCACGGCGAGGCTAGTCGCCACGAGCGCCGGCTGCTGGACGTCCGTCCGGACGAGCTCGTTGATCGGCGCCTCGAAGCAGAGGCGCTTCAGGTCGAGCCCGGCGGCATCGCTGCCGACGTCGTAGATCTCCATCGCCTCGGGGACGGCCGTCGCGATCTCGCGACCCATGCCCTCCTCGAGCGACCCCTGGCCGGGGAAGCAAAACGCGATCAACTCATCCTCCCATTCGCGGTCCAATCGATCAGGGCCGAGCCCCACGTCAAGCCGGCGCCCATGCCGGTCATCAGCACCGTCGCTCCGAGGGCGAGCCGTCCCTCGCGCTCCGCGTCGGCGAGCGCCAAGGGGATCGACCCGGACGATGTATTTCCGTACCTGTCCACGTTGACGACGACCTTCTCCTCTGGGATTCCCAACTTCTTCGTCGCGTAATCGATAATCCTGACGTTTGCCTGGTGCGGGACGTACACGTCGACGTCGTCGATCGTCTTCCCGACCTCGCTCAGCAGCGCCTCCGCGGACGACACCATCACGCGGGTCGCGAACTTGAACACCTCACGGCCGTTCATCTTCACGAGCCGGTCCGGGTGGTCGAACGTGCGCGAGCCGCTGCCCGGAAGCCACAGGTGCTCGCCTCCGCCGCCGTCGGCGCCGAGCTCGAAGCCGAGGAAGCCGCCGTCCTCGACCCGCTCGAGCACGACCGCTCCGGCCCCGTCGCCGAAGAGCACGATCGTGGAGCGGTCGGACCAGTCGAGGATCTTGGAGAGGACGTCACCGCCCACGACGAGCGCCTTCTTCGAGAGGCCCGCCGAGACCATCGAGTGCGCCTGCGCCAGCGCGTAGACGAAGCCGGTGCAGCCCGCAAGGAGGTCGTAGGCCGCCGCATTCGGGGCGGGCAGCAGGTCGCCGAGCAGCGAGCCCGTGGTCGGGAACATCATGTCCGGCGTCACCGTCGCCACGATGATCAGGTCGAGCTCCTCCGGTTTCACGCCGGCGTGCTCGAGCGCGATCCGCGCCGCCGGCAGGGCGAGATCCGTCATCGCCTGCTCCGGCGCCGCGATCCGACGCTCCCTGATCCCGGTGCGCTCCATGATCCACTCGTCGGAGGTGTCGACGAGCTTCGACAGCTCGTCGTTGTCCAGCACGCGGTCCGGCGCGTAGGTGCCGAGGCCGGTGATCGAGACCGGCGCGCCGTTCGAGCGGCCGATCACCGTTTCACCACGGCGATCACTGCTCCACCGCGAAGGTCAGCGTTCCGCGGGCGGCGAGCTTCCCGCCGACCGTCGCCGTCGCCTTGCCCTTGCCGACGGGGCCGCGGACGCGCTCCAGCTCACAGGTCAGCTCGAGCTCGTCCCCCGGCTCCACGACCCGCTTGAAGCGAACGCCGTCGATCCCGGCGAAGAGCGCCAGCTTGCCGCGGTTCTCCTCCTCGGACAGGACGGCCACCGCGCCCGCCTGCGCCATGGCCTCCACGATCAGCACCCCCGGCATGATCGGCCGACCCGGGAAGTGCCCGGACAGGTACCACTCGTCGGGACGGACGCGCTTCAACGCGACGACCCGCTCGCCGGGTGCGAGCTCGGTCACCTCGTCGAGCAGGAGGAATGGATCGCGATGCGGCAGGATCGCCTCGATCTCTTTACGGTTCAGGGCGGCCACCGGAGGAGTCTAGTTTGCTGGGTGTGACTGACGGCTCTCTCGCACCGGCCACCGTGGCGCCGCTCCTGCGCGGCCGGTTCGGGCGTCCCTACCGCTACCTGGAGCGTTGCGAGTCGACGCAACGCGAACTGCCCGTGGACTCGCCCGAGGGCGCCGTGGCGGTGGCCGAGGAGCAGACGGAGGGGCGGGGCCGCCTCGGCCGGGCGTGGTACGCGCCGGCGGGAGCGAGCGTGCTGGTCTCCGTGAACCTGGCACCGCCGGTCGAGACGGCGAGGCTGCCCGAGCTGACGGTGGTCGCCGGGCAGGCAGTCGCCGAGGCGGTCGCCGCCGTCACCGGCGTCCGGCCAGAGCTGAAATTCCCGAACGATCTGCTGATCGACGGTCGCAAGGTCGCGGGGATCCTGGCGGAGGCGCGCGACGGCCGGGTCGTGCTCGGGATCGGGATCAACGCCAACATTCCGCAGGCCGAGCTGCCCGACGCCGTGGACACGCCGCCAACGTCCCTCCTCGTCGCGACCGGAGAGCCCGTCGACCGGGCCCGGTTGCTCGTCGAAGTGCTCCTGGAGCTCGAGCGGGGCTACGACGACTGGGTCAGCGAAGCCTCAGGCGCTTAGAGCGGTTGCCTGCCTCGTCCTCGGCGTACGCCTCGAGGCGCTTCGCGCCGCGCCCGACCACGACCCGGAAGCTGCCGCCCTTCGGACGGCGAACCGTCGTCCGCGCTCCGTCGGCGACGAACGTCACTCGCGCGGGCTCGCTCAGCGAGACGCGGAGCACACGACCACGCACCCGGGTCAGCTTGGGTGCCCGCCGGTCGACTCGCACCTTCACCAGCTGCGTTACGGGGCCGGTCGCGTCCGTGATCGTGACCGCGAGGTCGTAGTCGCCGTCGCGGACCCCGCCCTTCCACGTGACCGTCTGCGGACCGGCGAGCAGCGCCCGGAAGAGCGGCCGGACGACCACCTTTCCGCTCTCCTGGGCCTCGAGTCGCCCGAAGGCCGGGACGAGCAGGTTGAAGGTGACGGTGGCCGCGTCATTGCGGCCGTCGCCGTTCGGTGACAGCACCGTCGGGTTCACTGCGAAGCCGGAGAGGGTGCGCGAGAGCACGACCGCCGTCCCGGCCGTCACGATGCGGCGACCACTGCGCGCCGCTACCTGGAGCCGGTAGCGGCCGTCCGGGTAGCCGCCGCCGTCCCAGAGGAACGTGTGCGGGCCGACGGCCTCGCTGGCCCCGTAGAGCGGTGCGATCAGCGCGCCGTCCTCGGCCTGGAGGTCGATGGAGACGCTCGCCGCGGCGCTCAGGGTGTACGAGAGCTGGGTGGTGTCCGTGAGCCCGTCGCCGTTCGGCGTGAAACCGGTGGGGTTGGCGCGCAGCGCGCCGATCGCGACGGGTGCGCCGGGCGCTGCCGAGGAGGAGAGCCGCCCCGTCGCCGGTCGAAGGGTCGGCCCCGCCCCGATCCGATAGGTGTACGCACCCGGTGGCAGCAGCCGCGAGTCCCACGTCCACTGGACGAACCGCCCCGTGCCCGAGCCGATCGCGACCTGCTGCTTGGCCGCGTCGAAGACCTGCACTGTCCAGGGCAGCGAGGACGAGAGTCGCGCCGAGAAGCTGACGAGGCCGCCGAGGGCACCCTCGACCTGCGGTGTGTAGAGCTTCGGCAGGCCGGTGACGGCTGCGGTCTGCCCGATCGAGCCGAGGCGGCCGTACAGCCCGGCGCCGGGACAGCTGGTGAAGCCGGTGTCGCGATGACCGGAAACGGCGCGCAGCAGGACCGGCAGGCCTTTGCGGAACCGGGGGTTCCCGTTCGAGATCGTCTGATTCCGCGACAGCGGATCCACGTGCGCCACGTCGAGTCGCCACGCGATCAGCTTCGCGAGCGCGTCGTTGGCGGCCGGCGCCGGCGCTGCGCCGCCGTACGTCCCGATCACCGCGATCCCGACCGAGCCGGTGTTGAACCCCTGCGCATGGGCGCCGATCACATTGCGCTCGATCCCGCCGTAGCGGCCCTCGAAGACCTGGCCGAAGCGATCGACGAGGAAGTTGTAGCCGATGTCGTCCCAGCCGTTGACAAGGACGTGGTAGTTCATGATCCCGCGAACGATCGCCGCCGATTCGCCCGGCGTCCGCGGGCTCGCGCCCGCCGTGTGGTGCACGACGGCCGTCAGGAGGCGGGTCGCGTACGAGGGGTTGTCGCGGCGGATCCGCTCGTTCGCGCCCCACGCCGGGCGCAGGATGATCTTCGGTGAGCCGGCGGTCTGCAGGGAGCGGCCGGGATTGAGCTCCTCGGGGCTCCAGAGGTAGTGAGCCCGCACCCGGCGCACCACGCCGCGCGTCTTGACCTGCAGCCGCTCGGCGGTCCCGGTCCACCACGGGCTACCGATCCGCCAGCCGCGCATCCGGCGCCACTCGCGGGTCCCGGCGTCGGGGAGATCCTCCGGCTCCGCCTCGGCCTCGTGCCAGCCGCTCCAGCCGTGAGCGCCCCGCGAGCGGAAGAAAACGCGTCCCGGCCCCCGCCAGTGGAGCCCGACCATGTTGAACCGCGCCGGTGCCTGCGCCGCGGCCAGCGCGCGGGCGCCGCCCACCGGTAGGTCACGCGTGACCATGGTCACGTCACCCCAGGCAGTGGCGGGGAAGGCGAGCGCAACCGATATGGCGACGAGCAGCTTCATCCGACCCCTCGCAAGCGTCGCAGCCCCCTTTTGGGGCCGCAAGACCTCTTGATACGATCCTTACACCGTGAAAAGCCGCGTTCTGCGGGGACTTTTGATCGCGTTCGCGGCGCTCGCCGCCGTTCCTCCAGCCGCCGCCGCGACCCCTCGGGTGCTCGCCGTCGAGTTCGACAACGACGTCAACCCGGTCACCGCGGACTACGTCACGGGGCAGATCGACCGCGCCAACCGCGAGCACTACGACGCCGTGGTGATCCTGCTCGACACCCCAGGCGGGCTGTCGGACGCGATGAAGGACATCTACGAAAAGGAGCTCGCCTCGAAGGTCCCGGTGATCGTCTACGTCGCGCCGGAGGGAGCCCGAGCCGCCTCGGCCGGCGTCTGGATCGGCCAGGCAGGGGACATCCTCGCGATGGCGCCGCAGACGAACATCGGCTCCTCCACCCCGATCTCAGTCGGGGGCGAAGACATCCAGCGCGACCTTCGGCGCAAAGTCGTGAACGACGCGGCCGCATCCCTGCGGGGCCTGGCGCGAGAGCACGGGCGGAATGTCAAGTGGGCCGACGCCGCCGTGCGTCGCGCCTCGAACCTGACTGCGCGGGAGGCGCTCCGCGAGAACGTGATCGACACGATCGCGCCGACGCTGCCGGCGCTCCTGAACCAGGTCGACGGCCAGAAGACCGTGCCGAAGGGGATCGTGCTCCACACGGCGGGCGCGCAGATCGACGAGGTGCACATGTCGCTCTGGAAGCGCGCGCTCGACCTCCTGATCGATCCGAACATCATCGCCCTCATGCTGTCGATCGGGCTGCTGGGGATCATCGTGGAGCTCTGGAACCCCGGTCTGATCTTCCCCGGCACCGTCGGGGCGATCTCCTTGATCGTGGGCCTCTTCGGACTCCAGGTTCTCCCCGTCAGCGCCGCCGGCGTGCTGCTGATGATCCTGGCGGCCGGCTTCTTCGGCGCCGAGCTCTTCCTGCCGAGCCACGGCGCCCTCACGCTCGCGGGAGCGATCTGCTTCTTCATCGGCGCCCTGATGCTGTTCGACCCGGCCGGGAGCGCGTACCAGGTCTCCACGTCGGTCGCGTTCGCGATCGCCGCCAGCCTCGCGGCGGCGACCGGGCTCGCGGCAATCAAGATCGTCGAGGCGCGCCGCGCGCCCGTCGTGACCGGGCAGTCCGACCTGATCGGACAGGTGGGCACCGTCCGGCAGACCCTCGACCCGGAGGGCTTCGTGTTCGTGCGCGGCGAGCTCTGGAGAGCGCGGGCCTTGAACGGCGCAGCGATCGAGCCCGGGCGCGAGGTCCGCGTCGAGGGGCTCGGCGAGGAGCTAACCCTGAACGTCGCGCCCACGTAGGATCCGGCTGTGACAGCGGCCCTCATCGCCCTTGCGGCAATCGCCGTCATCGTCATCCTGCTGCTCTCGGCGTCCGTCCGGGTGGCGCGGGAGTACGAGCGGGGAGTCATCTTCCGTCTCGGCCGGTTGAAGTCGCCGCCGAAGGGCCCAGGCCTTTTCCTCCTCATCCCGGTCGTCGACAAGATGGTGCGCGTCGACCTGCGGACGGTGACGTTGAACGTCCCGCCGCAGGAGGTGATCACGAAGGACAACGTCCCCGTTCGGGTGAACGCGGTCGCCTACTTCAGGATCATCGACCCGGAGAAGGCGATCGTGCAGGTCGAGAACTTTATGGTCGCCACCTCGCAGATCGCGCAGACGACCCTGCGCAGCGTGCTGGGCCAGCACGTCCTCGACGAGCTCCTCTCCGAGCGCGACAAGATCAACGCGATCCTGCAGCAGATCATCGACGAGGCCACATCGCCGTGGGGCGTCAAGGTCTCGATCGTCGAGGTGAAGGACGTCGAGATCCCGACCGGGATGCAGCGGGCGATGGCGCGCCAGGCCGAGGCAGAGCGCGAGCGGCGCGCGAAGGTGATCGCGGCCGAGGGCGAGTTCCAGGCCTCCGAGAAGCTGAAGGACGCGGCGGAGATCCTGTCGCAGAACCCGATCTCGCTCCAGCTCAGGTTCCTCCAGACGATGCTCGAGATGAGCTCGGAGCGGACGTCGACCCTGATCCTGCCGCTGCCGATCGAGCTCTTCACCTCGTGGCTGAACCGCGGCGACGGCAGCCGCTAACCGACGTCCTTCAGGATCCGCTGACCGGCCGCCGGGTCGTCTACGCGCCCGGCCGCAGTGACCGCCCCGGGGCCTGGCTGCCCGAGCTCGAACCGGCGACGGAGGACGAGCTCGAGCGGTGCCCGTTCGATGCCGGCCGCGAGGACCGCACACCGCCGGAGACGCTCCGGCTCGGCGACCCCTGGCAGGTTCGCGTCGTCCCGAACCTCTACCCGGCGTTCGACCGCCAGGAGGTCGTGATCCACTCGCCCGAGCATGTCCGCTCCTTCGCGGAGCTCGACGACGACCACGTGGAGCTGGTCGCGGAGGCGTGGCAGCGCCGGATGGCTGAGGAGGGCGGTCCGGCGCTCGCCCTCGTCAACGAGGGACGCCTCGCAGGCTCGAGCCTTCCGCACAGCCATTCGCAGCTCGTCTGGCTCGAGCTCCCGGACGAGCCGGTGAACGAGCTGCCGCGGCTCCTGGAACGGCATCCGGTGCTTCACCGCGGCGACGTCGTGGCGGCAGTTCATCCGGTCGGTGCAGCGCCCTACGAGAGCCTGATCGGCCCGCGCGAGCACGACGGCGAGCTCGCAGACGGGCTGCTCCTGCTCCGTGACGTCGTCCGCCGGCTCCAGCGACTGGAGGGGCACAGGCCGTGGAATGCGTGGCTCCACCCCGGCCCCCCGTGGCATCTCCATCTCGTGCCGCGGCTAACCGCGCTCGCCGGAATCGAGCTCGGGGCAGGGATCTACGTGAACGTGATACCGCCGGAGCGGGCGGCGGAGCGGCTGCGAACTACGAGCTGAGCTCGGGCGCCGGCGCCGGTGGAGCCATGGCGCTGCGCTCGCGCTCCCGGAAACGACGAGCCGCCTCGATCGCCGCTCCGAGGTTCAGCCCCTTGTCCTTCGCCTGCTTGATCAGCATCACGGTCTCGACCGCGTCCATGTCGTAGATGCGCTGCTTGCGGCCCTTGGTCGGGATCTGCGCCTTGTTCGTCCAGTAGTCGAGCTGCATTTTCGAGATCCCCGCGATCTGGCACACCTGGCCGAGGTACAGCTCCACCTTGTCCAAGTGCTTCGCGAGGTCAACCGGTTCGAGGAGATCCGCTTGCGTGCTTGGAGGCATACACCACCCTTGTTCGATCGATTCTGACCCCTCGCGTTGAAGATAACCCCTGGCCTCGACGTTGGGAAGGGCAAACCGACCAAAAACGACCGGAAACTCCCGAGAATTGACGCAGACGGACTAATCCGTCACGGCTGGCTCGGGCTCAGGTCCGGCCCCGTCCCCAGCGGCGACCACCGCCTCGGCGTCGGCCGACGACTCGACGACGGGAGCGAGCGCCGAGACCTGCTCGTCCTCGCGCAGCCGCATCACGATCACGCCTTGCGTCGCGCGGCCGGCGCGGCGGATGCCGTCGACCGGCATCCGGATCACGGTGCCGCCCGTCGAGATCAGCATTACCTGGTAGCCGTCGCGGACGACGCGGGCGCCGGCGAGCTGGCCCTTCGCCTCGGTCAGCTGCACCGTCTTGACACCGAGGCCGCCGCGGCCCTTGACCGGGTACTCGTCGATCCGCGTGCGCTTGCCGTAGCCGTTCTCGGTCACGACGAGCATGTCCGCGTCGTTTTCGGCCCGGTCGACCTCGATCACCTCGTCGCCCTTGCGCAGGTTCATGCCGCGGACGCCACCTGTCGCACGGCCCATCGGGCGCGCGTCGGACTCGTGGAACCGGATCGCCTGCCCCTTCCGCGAGACCATCAGAATGTCGTCGTTGCCGTCGGTGTGGACGACGCCGATCAGCTCGTCGCCGGCGCGCAGATTGATCGCGATGATCCCATCGGCCTTCAGCGGGGTGTTGTACTCCTCGAACCGCGTCTTCTTGACGATGCCGTTCTTCGTCGCGGCGACGAGGTACTCGGCCTCCTTGAAGTCGCGCGTCGCGATCACGGCGCGTGTCGTCTCGCCCTGTGCGAAGGGCAGGAAGTTGGCGATCGCGCGGCCCTTCGCCTGGCGTGTCCCGAGCGGGAGTTCGTGCACCTTCAGGCGATAGACCTTTCCGATCGAGGTGAAGAAGAGGAGGTAGTCGTGGGTCGACGCGACGAACAGGTGCTCGATGTAGTCCTCGTCCTTCAGCTCCATTCCCATCACACCGATCCCGCCGCGGCGCTGCTCGCGGTACGTGTCGACCGGTAGCCGCTTGATGTAGCCGGAGCTGGTGATCGCGATCACCATGTCCTCTTCCGCGATCAGGTCCTCGAGCTCGAGCTCGCCCTCGGCGGCGACGATCTCCGTACGCCGGTCGTCGTTCTTCGCGTAGATCGACTTGATCTCGAGCAGCTCCTCGCGGATCAGGGCGTCGATCCGCGCCTCGTCGCCGAGGATCGCCCGCAGCTCCGCGATGCGCTCCTGGAGGTCCGCAAATTCGTCCTCGATCCGCTTCCGCTCCAGGCCGGTCAGGCGCTGGAGGCGAAGGTCGAGAATCGCCTGCGCTTGGATCTCCGTGAGCTCGAACTCGCGCTGGAGACCCTCCCGCGCCTCGTCCGGGTCCGCGGAGCCGCGGATCAGCGCGATCACCGCGTCGAGATTGTCGAGCGCGACGAGGTAGCCCTGGAGGACGTGCGCGCGAGCCTCGGCCTTGCGGAGCTCGAACTTCGACCGGCGCGTGACGATCTCACGCTGGAAGTCCAGGTAGTGCTGGAGCATGTCGCGCAGGGAGAGCGTCTTCGGGACACCGTCCACGAGCGCGACGGCGTTGAAGCCAAAGGTCGACTGGAGCGCAGTGTGCTTGAAGAGCTTGTTCAGCGCGACCTGTGGGATTGCGTCCCGCTTGAGCTCGATCTGAATCCGCATCCCCGACCGATCGGAGTGGTCGGCGAGATCGGAGATCTCGGTCAGGACCTTGTCGTTGACGAGGTCGGCGATCTTCTTGATCACGCCGACATCGCCGCCCTTCTTCACCCCGTACGGGAGCTCGGTGACGATGATCGCGGACTTGCCGCCTCGCAGCTCCTCGATGTGTGCGCGGGCGCGCATGACGATGCGCCCCCGGCCGGAGCGGTAGGCCTCCCGGATCCCCTCCCGGCCGAGGACGATCGCCCCGGTCGGGAAGTCGGGCCCCTTGATGTGCCGGGTCAGCCTGTCGACGTCGATCTCCGGCTCATCGATCAACGCCACCAGGGCGTCGATCACCTCGCCGAGGTTGTGCGGCGGGATGTTCGTCGCCATGCCGACCGCGATGCCGGCCGAGCCGTTGACGAGCAGATTCGGGAAGCGCGCGGGAAGAACCGAGGGCTCGCGGCGCGACTCGTCGTAGTTCGGCTTGAAGTCCACCGTGTCGGAGTCGATGTCGCGCAGCAACTCGGTCGCGATCCGCGACAGCCGTGACTCCGTGTACCGCATCGCGGCGGCGGGGTAGTCGTCGATGTTTCCGAAGTTCCCCTGACCGTCCACGAGCGGATAGCGCATCGAGAAGGGCTGTGCGAGCCGCACGAGCGTGTCGTAGATCGCGGTGTCGCCGTGAGGGTGGTACGACCCCATGACGTCGCCGACGATGCGCGCGGACTTCTTGAACGGCCGGTTCGGCTGCATCCCGGCCTCGTGCATCCCGTAGAGGACCCGGCGGTGAACCGGCTTGAGACCGTCTCGGACGTCTGGGAGAGCGCGCGAGACGATCACGCTCATCGCGTAGTCGAGGAAGCTCGAGCGGAGCTCCTGCTCCAGCTCCCGGGATTCGATCCGTCCCGCGCCGAATGGCTCGAGATTCGACATCGCTACACGTCCAGGAAGCGCACGTCTCGGGCGTTCTGCTCGATGAACAGCCGGCGCGGCTCAACCTGGTCACCCATCAGCTTGGAGAAGGCGGAGTCAGCGGCCTCCGCGTCCTCGACCTCCACCCGGATCAGCATCCGGTTCTCCGGGTTCATCGTCGTCTCCCACAGATCCTCGGCGTCCATCTCGCCGAGACCCTTGAAGCGACCGACCTCGATTCCGTCCTTCGCGAGATCGAGCGCCTGCGACCGGAGCTGCTCGAACGTCTCCGCCGTCCGCGACTTGCGCCCGAGCGCCAGGTGGAACGGGGGCGGCCCGGCAAGCTCGACAAGTCGAGCGTACGAGCGCGCAAGGCTCGTGTAGTGGGGCGAGGCGAGCAGCTCGGCCGGCACGACGACGTGGCTCGCTGCGCTCGTCTCTCGCTCGACCACCTTCACGCGGAAGCTCTCCGCCGTCTTCTCGACGAGAGCGAGCTCGTAGCCGTCGGTGTCGAGCCCCTCGAGCGTTCGCTCCAGGTCGCCGCCGGCCTCCGGGCCTTCGAGCAGACGATGCTCGATCAGGAAGTTGACGGTCGGGGCCCCGTAATCGGCGCGAAGGCGGGAGGCCCAGCCCTCGAATTCGGCCAGGGCGCTCGTGAACCGCTTGTAGCGGCTCTCGGTCAGCTTGAAGGTCGAGCCGGCGCGATCGGTGACCTCCATGTCCTTGACCCGCTCGCGGACGAGCAGGTCCTCGAACTGCGACTCCTTCTCGACGTACGTCTCCTGGTTGCCGATCTTGACGCGATAGAGCGGCGCCGCGGCGATGTAGACGTGCCGTCCGGCGACCAGCTCCTTCATCTGGCGGAAGAGGAAGGTGAGGATCAGCGTGCGGATGTGAGCGCCGTCCACATCGGCGTCGGTCATGACGATGATCCGGTGGTACCGAAGCTTCTCGATGTCGAACTCGTCGCCGATCCCCGTGCCGATCGCGGTGATCATCGCCTGGATCTCGGCGTTCGAGAGCACCTTGTTGATCCGGTTCTTCTCGGAGTTGATCACCTTTCCGCGTAGCGGCAGGATCGCCTGATTGACACGGTTCCGGGCCTCGACGGCCGACCCGCCGGCGGAGTTGCCCTCGACGAGAAAGAGCTCCGCCGACTCGGGATCGTTGATCTGGCAGTCAGCGAGTTTGCCGGGGAGCGACGAGCTCTCGAGCGCGCTCTTGCGCCGGGTCAGCTCCCGCGCCTTGCGGGCAGCCTGGCGGGCGTTCCGCGCCGCGACTGCCTTGGTGACGATCTGCTTGGCGTCGGTCGGGTTTTCCTCGAGGAACTCGGCGAGGCGCTGATTGACGGTCTGCTCGACGAGGCCCCGTACCCACGGGTTGCCGAGCTTCGTCTTGGTCTGGCCCTCGAACTGGGGGTCGCGCAGCTTGACCGAGATCACCGCGGCAAGGCCCTCGCGGACATCCTCCCCCTCGAGGTTGTCCTCCTTCTCCTTCAGGAGGCCCTTGTCGCGCGCGTACTTGTTCAGCGTGCCGGTGAGCGCCGCCTTGAAACCGGAGAGATGCGTCCCTCCCTCCGTGGTGTTGATGTTGTTGGCGAAAGAGAAGACCGACTCGACGTAGGAGCCGTTCCACTGCATGGCCACCTCGACGGCGCCGTGCTCCATCTCGCCCTCGAAGAAGACGATCCGCTTGTGGATCGGCTCCTTGGCGGCGTTCACGTGGGCGACAAAATCCTTGATTCCGCCCTCGTAGTGGAACTCGTGCCGCTCTTCGCCCTCACGCTCGTCGGTGAGCACGATCCGAAGCCCACGCGTCAGGAAAGCCGTCTCGCGGAGGCGCTGCACGAGCGTCTCCAGCTGCCACTCGAACTCCTCCTCGTCGAAGATCTCGAGGTCGGGAAGGAACGAGATCGTCGTGCCCGTGTCCTTCTTCGGCTCAGTCTTCCCGACGACCTCGAGCTCGGTCGTCGCGTCACCCCGCGCGAACTCTTGGTGGTAGATCTTTCCGTCCCGGCGCACCTCGACCTTCAGCCACTCGGAGAGCGCGTTGACGACCGAGACGCCGACGCCGTGCAACCCGCCGGAGACCTTGTAGCCCTCGCCGCCGAACTTCCCGCCGGCGTGGAGCTTGGTCAGGACGACGGTCACGGCCGGCAATCCCTGCTCCGACATGACGTCGACCGGAATGCCCGAACCGTTGTCGGAGACGGTCACCGCATTGTCCGGATGCAGCGTGACTTCGATGCGGTCGGCA
Organism: Gaiellaceae bacterium; assembly: GCA_036520235.1. Lineage (GTDB taxonomy): Bacteria > Actinomycetota > Thermoleophilia > Gaiellales > Gaiellaceae > JACDAN01. The sequence continues at coordinate 413 of DATDKA010000145.1, read as the reverse complement.
CGGCCCGCAAGGGCCTCGTCAACCGAGTTGTCGACCACCTCGTAGATCAGGTGATGCAGCCCTCTCGAGCCCGTCGAGCCGATGTACATGCCCGGGCGCAGCCGGACCGGCTCGAGTCCCTCGAGGACCGTAATGTCTTTTGCGGTGTACGCTGCTTCAGCCAAAAGAAAAAGCCCTGCATTTTGCCGCTTTTAGGGCCGCGGATAGTGTACCAGACGAAACGGTCGTCACGGGCGCCTCGCAAGGCTCGCAGCGGCCGCGTTCGCAACAAGTTTGCGCAGATTTTCGTCCTCGATCGGCGCGGCGAGACGCTCCGCCTCGAGCCGCTCCTGGGAGGACGGTTGCGGCGGTCTCCTCGGAGCGTCTGATGGCGCCTCACGGGCGGGCGCCGGAAGACGTCCCGGAGCGAAGCG
>DATDKA010000144.1:0-11219 GCA_036520235.1 Gaiellaceae bacterium | reverse complement strand
CCGCGGCTCTACCGGGACGCGATCGTCTTCGAGAGCTGGGAGGGCACGCACAACGTCCTCTGCGCCCAGGTGCTCCGCGACCTGGCGCGGTTCGATGCGGTCGACCTCGTCGCGGAGCGGGCAAGCGCGAGCCCAGAGGTCACGCAAGGACTACGGCGCGCGGTGGAGGATCTGGACTGGGGCGCGCTCCACGGTCGGCGCCAATTCGACCGCCTGGTGCGCTCGCTACAGGTCTCGGCGCTGCGGGAGGCAGACGTTGCGAGCGCCGAGCTCCTCGAACGCCGCCATCTGATCCCCGGCTGGCAGCCGGAGTCCGACCCCGACTACCCCGACCTGATCGAGCGCACCTTGGCCAAGTAACAAGTTGTTACTTGGCCGGTTCGGCCCGGCTCAACCAAGCGGAGTTGGGCGAGTGCTCGAGCCGCTCGGGGCTTGTAACAACTTGCAACTAGCCCTCAGCGGCCCTGCGCCATGGCGCCTCGGAGGGCCATGCAGGTGCTCGTGGCGTGGGCGATCAGGCGGTCGTTTTCGTCGACGATCCGGCACTCCGTCAGGCCGATCGTCTTCCCCCTCGACACGACTTTGCCGTGCGCCAGCAGCGTTCCCGTCCAGAACGGACGCAGGTAGTTGATCTTCAGCTCGAGCGTGGTAAAGGACTCGCCGTCCTCGAGCGTGGAGAAGAACGCCATGCCCATGGCGGCGTCGGCGAGGTCGCAGAGGATCCCGCCGTGGATCGTGCCCATCGGGTTCGAGTGGCGCTCCTCGGCTTCGAGCTTGAACACGGTCTCGCCCTCGCCGCGCTCGAGAACCTCGATCCCGATGAGCTCCGCGACGGGCGGCGGGATCCTCACAACAGCACGACGGAACGGATCACGTTCCCCGCCTCCATGTCCTCGAATGCCTGGGGCACCTCGTCCAACGCGATCCGCTTGGTGACCATTCCGGCCAGGTCGAGGCGCCCCTCCGAGGCGAATTGGGCGAGCCGCGGGAAGTCCTCGTCCGGGACGTGGTCGCCGCCGTGCGAGACGACGATCCGCAGCCGCCGGTCGAAGAGGAACTGCAGCGAGATCGACGCCTCCACTCCCGGCTGCGGGAGCCCGATGTAGACGAGCGTCCCGGAGTGGCCGAGCATCCCGAGGCCCTGCGCCACGGTCTCCGGCCGGCCGACGACGTCGAAGACGAAGTCCAGCCGGTCGCCCTCGCCCCGGTGAGTGGCGCCGAACCGCTCGGCTGCGTCGAGCTTCCGCTCGTCGAGGTCGAGCGCGTAGATCTCCTCGGCGCCTGCGATCCGGGCGCCCTGGATCACCGACAGCCCGACGGCGCCGCAGCCGATCACGCCGACGCGCGCGCCCTCCCAGACCTGCGCCGTCTTCAGCACCGAGCAGACACCGGTCGCGACCGCGCAGCCGATCAGACAGGCCTGCTCCGGCGGCAGGTCGTCGCCGACCGGCACTGCCGCCGCACCGTGGACGACGGTGCTCGTCGCGAACGTCCCCGTCTGGAGCGCGCCGAAGAGGTCGCGTCCGTCGTGCGTGTGCATCCTCCCGCGCGCGCCCGGCGGCGTGCGGCACAGGTGCCGCGCGCCTCGCCTGCACCACGTGCAGCGGCCGCAGGGCGAACGCCAGCCGATCACGACCCGGTCTCCGGGAGCGACGTGCGTGACCCCCTCGCCAACTGCCTCGACCACACCGGCCCCTTCGTGCCCCAGCAGGACGGGCAACGGATGGCCGAAGCCGGTCCGGATGATGTGGAGGTCCGAATGGCAGACGCCGCTCGCTTCGATTCGGACTCGCACCTCGCCCGCCTCCGGCTCGTCGAGGTCGATCTCCTCGACGTCGAACCGTTCGAGCTCGCTCAGGACGACGCCGCGATCCACGTCCGATCCAGATCCCCGGGTCGTCTCGCGCCCATCAGCGCCATGGTGATGTCCGTGTCCGCCATCAGGTGGCGAATCACCGTCTCGACCCCTTCCTGGCCCCCGACGGCGAGCCCGTACGCGTACGGCCGCCCCAGCAGCACCGCGTCCGCGCCGAGCGCGATCGCCTTCAGGACGTCGGCGCCGCCGCGGATGCCGCCGTCCATCAGCACGACCGCCTCCGGACCGAGCTCGTCGCGCACCTCCACGAGCGCATCCAGCGCCGCCACGGCGCCGTCCACCTGCCGTCCGCCGTGGTTCGAGACGATCACGCCGTCGGCGCCCGCCTCGCGCGCCAGTACGGCGTCGTCACCGCGCAGGATCCCCTTCACGAGTAGGGGAAGCTCGGTCTGGCCCCGCAGCCACACCAGGTCGTCCCAGGTCAGCCCCAGGTTCGGGAAGGTCGCCAGCATCGCCACGGCCGCGGCCGGCACGTCTTCCTCCGGCGGCCGCTCGAGTCGGCTCCGAAAGACCGGGTCGGAGAAGAACTGCGCGCAACCCTCGCCGGTGACGAAGGGGAGATACGCCTTCGCGAGATCGCGCGGCCGCCACCCGAGCGTCATGGTGTCGAGCGTCACCACGAGCGCCGCGTAGCCGTTGACCTCCGCACGGCGCACGAGGCTGACCGCGACCTCGCGGTCGTTCACCCAGTAGAGCTGGAACCACCGCGGTGCCTGGCCCATCGCCTCGGCGACCTCTTCGATCGTGTGGGAGGCGGCGCTCGAGAGCACCAGCGGCACGCCCGTCGCAGCCGCCGCTCGCGCCACTGCGACCTCCCCGTCGGGATGCGCGATCGAGAGCACCCCGATCGGCGCAAGCAGGAAGGGGGCCGGTGAGCGCGTCCCGAGCACCTCCGCCGAGAGATCGCGTTCCGCCGTCCCCGCCAACATCCGCGGCCTCAGCCGGCGACGCTCGAAGGCCGCGAGGTTCGCACGCATCGTCGCCTCGGACCCGGCGCCGCCCGCGATGTAGTCGAACGGCCGGGGCTCGAGCTGCTCCGCGGCGCGCGCCTCCCACTCGGCCGCCGAGATCGGCCACGGCGACTCGCCCGAGACGTAGATCGCGTTCTGTACCTGCCCACCTTCGAAGCCCATCGACGTACGATCCTCCCATGCCGTCACTCGACGGGAAGGTGGCCATCGTCACCGGCGCCGGCCGCGGGATCGGGCGCGAGCATGCGCTCGCACTCGCCGACGCCGGAGCCAAGGTCGTGGTCAACGACCTCGGCGGATCCCTCTCGGGCGAGGGCACCGACTCGAGCCCGGCCCAGACCGTCGTGAACGAGATCGTCGCGGCCGGCGGCGATGCCGTCGCGAGCTACGACGACGTCTCCGATTTCGCCGCCGCCGAGCACATGATCGGCCGTGCGGTCGACCGCTACGGCCGCCTCGACATCCTCGTGAACAACGCCGGGATTCTCCGCGACCGAATGCTCGTGAACATGACGGAGGACGAGTGGGACGCTGTGATCGCGGTTCACCTGAAGGGCCACTTCGGCCCGACCCGCCACGCCGCCGCCCACTGGCGCGAGCGCTCGAAGGCGGGCGAGGACGTCCGGGGCCGGGTGATCAACACCTCCAGCCCGTCGGGCGTGTTCGGGAACGTCGGCCAGGCGAACTACGGCGCGGCGAAGGCCGCGATCGCAGGCTTCACCCTGATCGCGGCGCAGGAGCTCCAGCGCTACGGCGTCACCGTCAATTGCATCGCGCCGAACGCCCGCACACGGATGACGGAAGAGACCTTTGGCGACCTGCCGCCGCCGGGGGAGGGACAGTTCGATCCCCTCGATCCCGGGAACATGTCGCCGCTTGTTGTCGCGCTCAGCGCCGACGACGCCCAGGACATCACAGGCCAATGCTTCTTCGTCTGGGGCGGCTCGGTCAACGTGCTCCGCCCGTGGGAGGCCGGGGAGCTGCTCGCCGCGGACGAAAAGTGGGAGGCCGACGAGCTCCTCGCCCAGCTGAAGGAGCGCTTCCCCGACGGCGCCGCGCCGGCGGGGATGGTCGCGATGATGGGCCAGGCCGGCGGCCAGTCGATGCGCGTTGGCTGAGCGCAACCTCGCGCGCGCCGCAGAGGAGACGTTCGCTCGACTCGGCGACTACGAATCGCTCTGGTTCGACGGACGGTGGATCCGGTCCGGCGAGCTGCACGACCGCGCCGCACGGCTCGCGAGCTGGCTCCAGCAGGAGGGAGTCGACCCGGGGGACCGCGTCGTCGTTCTGATGGCGAACTGTCCTGAGGTGCCGATCGCCTACAACGCGCTCTGGCGCGCAGGCGCCGTAGTCACCCCGGCGATCTTCCTCCTCCCGCCGCCGGAGCTCGAGCACATCGTCGCCGACTCCGGGGCGACCCTCATCCTCGCCACACCGGAGCTGGCCGGCAACGCGCCTGACGGCGTTCGCGTCGTGACCACGGACGACTTCGGCGAGGCCGAGCCGGCGGAAATCGCCGACCGCGCGCCCGAGGACCCCGCGGCGCTGCTCTACACCGGCGGCACCACCGGCCGCTCGAAGGGCGTCCTGCTCTCGCACGAGAACCTCTGGTTCGCGGGCAAGTCGGGCCACGAGGCTGGCCACCTCCCCGAGATCAGACGCGGGCTGCTCGCGCTCCCGCTCTCCCACGCGTACGGCCTCCTCGTCACCGTCGTCGGCCTCCACGCCGAGGAGCAGGGCCAGACCGTGCTGCTGCGCTGGTTCGACCCGACTCTCTGGCTCGAGCTGGCCCAGGAGCATCGGACGCAGATCACGGCGGTCGTCCCGTCGATGCTCCAGCTGCTCCTCGCCCAGCCGCTCGAGGACTACGACCTGTCCGAGCTCCGCTACGTCGTCTCAGGCGGCGCCCCGCTCCCGGTCGAGGTCGCAGAGGAGCTGATCCGGCGCCTACCGCAAGTGGAGATCCGCGAGGGCTACGGGCTGACGGAGTCCTCGGCCCTCGTCACCTCGACGGCCCCCGGCGGGCCCCGCCTCGGCTCCGTCGGCACGGCGGCGCCCGGCGTCGAGCTTCGGATCGACGGCGACGAGGAGATCGGGGAGATCTGCGTCCGCTCGCCGAGCGTGATGCTCGGCTACTGGGGCCAGCCGGAGGCGACGGCCGACGCGATCGAGGACGGCTGGCTCAGGACCGGCGACCTGGGCTACCTGGACGAGGACGGCTACCTCTACGTCGTCGACCGCAAGAAGGACCTGATCATCCGCGGCGGGTTCAACGTCTTCCCGCGAGACGTCGAGGAGGCGATGCTCGAGCATCCGGCGGTGATCGGAGCGGGCGTGGTCGGGAGACCGGATGAGGCGCACGGAGAGGAGGTCGTCGCGTTCGTCGAGCTCGCGTCCGGCGCCGAGGCCACCCCCGACGACCTCGTCGGCTACGCGAAGCAGCGGATCGGCGGTTACAAGTACCCCCGGGAAGTGCACGTGGTCGGCTCGCTGCCGCTGACGCCCGTCGGGAAGGTCGACCGGAAGGCACTCCGCGCCAAACTCCTCGAGGAGGCACCCGCATGACCACCACGCTGACCCTGTCCGAGCTCGAGTCCGCGCACGAGCAAGACCTGGGCACGAGCGACTGGGAGACGATCGACCAGGAGCAGATCAACCAGTTCGCGGAGGCGACCCACGACCATCAGTGGATCCACGTCGACCCTGACATGGCCGCGCAGGGCCCGTTCGGGACGACGGTCGCACACGGCTACCTCAGCCTGTCGCTGATGCCGTACTTCGTCTCCCAGGTGCTGAGCGTTGCCGACGCGAAGATGGGGATCAACTACGGGATCGAGAAGGTCCGGTTCACTGCGCCCGTTCCCGTGGGATCGCGAGTCCGGCTCAAAGCCGCGCTGAAGTCGAGCGAGAAGCGGGGCGAGGGCGTCCTCTACCGGATCGCCACCGAGATCGAGATTGAGGGCTCGGACAAGCCCGCGATGGTGGGCGAGGTCCTCTACCTGGTCTTCTAAAAGGTCGCCGCGCGCCAGCCGCTCGCGATGATCAGCAGCACGATCGCCGCGACGATCAACCGGTAGACGACGAAGGGCGTGTACGTGTGGCGCCGGACGAAGCCGAGGAGGAAGTCGATCGCGACGAGCCCGCTCGCCAGCGCGGCCAGGACGCCGACGACGAACGGACCGTGCCAGCCGTCCGGGAGGTCGCCGAGCAGGACGTCCGTCGTCCCCTTGAAGACGACCGCGCCGAGCGTGATCGGCACGAGCAAGAGGAACGACACCCGCGCTGCCGCGTCGCGGTCGAGCCCGAGGAAGCGTCCGGCCGAGATCGTGATCCCCGAGCGCGAGACACCCGGGGCGAGCGCCAGCGCCTGGGCCGAGCCGATCAGGACCGCCTCCCGCGTCGAGAGATCGTCCATGTGGCGCGTCGTCGGCCGCTGGTCGGCGACCCACAGGACGAGCGCGAACACCGCCAGGAAGATCGCGATCTGCCAAGGCTCGCCGAGGTGGTCGGCGATGAAGCTCTCGCCGACGCCGCCGATGATCACGGCCGGGATCGTCGCGACGAACAGAAACCATGCGATCCGCTCGTCGGCGGTCTGAACCGAGCGCCGCGCCACCGAGCGGGCCCAAGCGGCGATATAGACGCCGAGGTCGCGCCAGAAGTAGCCGACGACCGCGATCAGCGTGCCCAGGTGCAGCGCGACGTCGAAGGTCTGGTTGAACTCGTCGTGCTGCTCCAGGTACGTCCAGTCGGCGAGCCACGGGACGAGGATCAGGTGGCCCGACGACGAGACCGGCAGGAGCTCGGTCGCGCCTTGTACGAGGCCGAGCACGAGCGCCTGCCAGTCCGTCAGTGCCCCGGCCGCCTCACCGACGCCGAGCACGGCGAGCAGCAGCGCGAGCCCGAGCGCCACGCCGGCCACCACGTAGATGCCGACTCGGCCCCGCATCCGCGCAGGTCTTATCACCGCGGTAGGCTCGCCGCATGAGGAAGCTGAACATCGCCGAGCTCGAGATGCAGTACGACGAGGACGATCCCGAGGGCTACAACGCCGGCTACAACCGCTTCGGCCCGTCGATCGAGGCCGTGCGGCTGGGCGCCACCGTCTACGAGCTTCCGCCGGGCCAGAGCATTTGCCCGTACCACTACGAGTACCCCGACGAGGAGTGGCTGCTCGTGCTCAGCGGGCAGCCGACGCTGCGCGACCCGGACGGCGAGCACGAGCTCCGTGCGAACGACCTCGTCTGCTTTCCGGAGGGGCCGGCCGGCGCGCACAAGGTCACGAACAAGACGGACGAAACGCTCCGCGTGATGCTGCTCTCGACGAAGATGAACCCTGGGGTCGCGGTCTATCCCGACAGCGACAAGATCGGCGTCTGGCCGGTCCAGGGCGGCGGCGATGACCAGATCATCGTCCGTCGGGAGAGCAAGGTCGACTACTTCGACGGCGAGGTGGGCTAGCCGGCCTTCGGCTGCGGCTCGAGCTTGTAGCCCACGCCGTAGCGCGTGTGGAGGAAGGTGTGCCGCGGGGCTCGCTCGTCGATCTTTTCGCGGAGCTTGCGCATGAAGACGTCCACCGTCCGGTCGCGGCGCGTGGGTCGCCGGCCCCAGATCTGCTGCAGGAGCTCGTCGCGCGTGACCACGCGCGGGCTCTGCGTCGCCAGCGCCTGGAGCAGCCGAAACTCGGTCGGCGTCAGCCCGGCCGGCTTGCCGTCCACGTAGGCCTGCACGCTCAGCGGGTCGATTCGGAGCTCCTCGAGCTCGATCGGCTCGCCTACGTCGCGCTCCTGCGCTCGGACGCCGCGCCTCGCCGCCGCCTGGACGCGGGCGACGAGCTCGCGCATCGAGAACGGCTTGACGAGGTAGTCGTCCGCCCCGAGCCCGAGCGTATGAACGCGGTCGTCCTCGCTTCCCCGCGCCGAGACGACGAGAAGCGGGGTGCCGATGCCGTTCGCCCGTGCCGTCTCGATCAGCTTCCAGCCGTCGAGCGCGGGGAGCATGAGGTCGACGACGCAGACGTCCGGCCGCTCGTACCGGAGCCGCGCCAGACCGGCGACGCCGTTCGATGCCCAGGACGGTTCGAGCCCCGCGGCGGCGAGGTGACTCGCCATCCCGTTCGCGATCACCTCGTCGTCCTCGACGATCAGGACGCGGGTCATGCTGCCTCCTCGCGACCGAGGTGCCAGGGGACGACATAGGCGCGGCCGTCGGACCGCAGGTACTGCACCACGTCCTCCTCCTCCTTCCGGCACGGCAGCACCGTCTTCCACGTCGCCAGCTGGTCGAGCTGGTGGAAGTCGCCCGACGCGACCGCGGGCAGCCCCGCCTCGGCGACCCAGCCGAAGGTCTGCCGGCGGTTGATCAGCTCGTAGCGGTCGACGAGCTCGTGCACGCCGAGCCGTTTCCGCCAGAACCAGCCGCCCACGGTCGGGTGCGCGGCGACCGTCGCGGCGCCGAGGTCGCGGGCGGCGGCCAGCGCGTCCGCGAGCTCGGGGCGGACGGGCGAGAAGCACCTCGCGCCCACCGCCAGCGCGTGACCGTCCTCGGCGTCGTACGTGAGCTCGAGGCCCGGGATCACGAGCAGGTCGTACTGCTCGCGGGCCCGTCGCGCCTCGCGGTCGATCGCGTTCAGGTAGTGGGGGAACGAGCCCGCGTCGAGGCGCAAGTCAACCGGGCGCAGCCCTGGATAGGCGTGGTCGGTGATGCAGAGGACGTCGAAGCCGGATCTCCCGTAGAGATCGACGACCTCCGTCACCGTCAGGTCGCCGTCGCTCCACGTCGTGTGCGCGTGGAGCTCGCAGAGGAGCAGGTTCCGTTCCATGGTGAAAGCGTCGCCAGAGGCCGCGTCCTCGTGGGGCACCAGACGGTGAACGTCCTGTGTCGATCAGGAGAACGGGCCCGGCCTTGACAGATCGACATACTTCGATACATTGATAGATGTCGATGGGACTACCGACTCTGGAAGCCGAGCCGATCGTGTGCTGCGCACCGCTCGACGCACCCCGCCTCAGCCATGAGGAGGCGGCTGCTACGGCCGAGCTCTTCAAGGCTCTGGGCGATCCGGCGCGGGTGCGCGCGATCAACATTCTCGCGACTGCGGGAGAGGCGGTTTGCGTTTGTGATCTGATCGATCCCCTCGGGCTGTCCCAGCCGACCGTCTCCCACCACTTGAAGCGTCTGCTCGATGCCGGGCTCGTCGAGCGCGAGCAGCGCGGCAAGTGGGCCTACTACTCGCTCAATCCGGACGCGATCCAGAAGCTCGCGACGGTTGCCGACCTGAAAGGAGCGTGCTGCTGATGACGACGACCGCTGACGAACTGCGCGACGAGGTCCGGCGCAGGTACGCCGAGTCCGCGCGCGCCGTGGTCGACGGATCCGGCGGCTGTGGCTGTGGCAGCGGTTCGTGCTGCGCGGACGCCGAGACGAACAGCGAGCCCTTTGGCCAGGCGCTGTACGACGCAGAGCAGCGCGGGGAGCTGCCGGAAGCCGCCACTCTGGCATCGCTCGGCTGCGGGAATCCCACGGCGGTCGCCGATCTACACGAAGGCGAAACGGTGCTGGACCTCGGCTCGGGCGGCGGGATTGATGTGATCCTCTCCGCCAAGCGCGTTGGTCCGACCGGCATCGCTTACGGGCTGGACATGACCGACGAGATGCTCGCCCTCGCCCAACAAAACGCGCGTGAGGCGGGTATCCAGAACGTCCACTTCCTGAAAGGCGTCATCGAGCAGATTCCGCTTCCTGCGGCTTCCGTGGACGTCGTGATCTCGAACTGCGTCATCAACCTCTCTACCGACAAGCCGGCGGTGCTGACCGAGATGGCTCGGGTGCTGAAGTCCGGCGGCCGGATCGGGATCAGCGACGTCGTCGCGGAGGACAGCGTCTCGTTGGAGGAGCGCGCGGAGCGCGGCAGCTACGTCGGCTGTATCGCAGGCGCGCTCTCGAAGGGCGAGTACGAGTCAGGCCTCGAGGCCGCGGGTTTCGAGCAGATCTCGGTCGAGTTCACGCACCAGGTCGCCGACGGGATGCACGGTGCGATCGTCAAGGCCGTGAAGACATCGGAGCCCCAGAAGAAGGGGCTACCGGTCGTCGCCCCGGCTGCCGAGGCCGGCTGTTGCTAGCTAGCTGAGCTCGGCCACGCGCCGGGCGATCTCGTCCCGGATCGCGCGCACCTCGTCGAGCGGTTTCCCGGCCGGGTCCTCGACCTCCCAGTCGACGTAGCGCTTCCCCGGCAGCACCGGGCACGAGTCGCCGCAGCCCATCGTCACGACGACGTCGGCCCACTCTGCGTCTGCCGTCTCGAGCCGGTGGGGCTTCCGCTCAGCGAGGTCGATCCCGAGCTCGCGCATCGCCTCCACCACCTCGGGGTGGACGCGCTCGGCGGGCGCCGTCCCAGCCGACCGGCCCTCACCGCCCAGCCGGGTGTAGAGCGCCTCCGCCATCTGCGACCGGCCCGCGTTCTGCACGCAGACGAAGAGCGCCCGCATCAGCCGAAGCGGCCGGTGACGTAATCCTCGGTGCGCTGCTCCGAGGGGTTCGTGAAGATCTTCTCCGTCTCGTCGTACTCGACGAGCACGCCGTGCCGGGCGCCGTCCTCGCCCTCGCTGATCGAGAAGAAGGCGGTGCGATCGGCGACGCGCGCGGCCTGCTGCATGTTGTGCGTCACGATCACGATCGTGTAGTCCTCCTTCAGCTCGTGCATCAGGTCCTCGATGCTCGAGGTGGCGATCGGGTCGAGCGCCGATGCGGGCTCATCGAGCAGGATCACGTCCGGCTCGATCGCGATCGCCCGGGCGATGCAGAGCCGCTGCTGCTGCCCGCCGGAAAGCGCGAGCGCGCTGTCGCGGAGCCGGCCCTTGACCTCGTCCCACAGCGCCGCCCGCTTGAGCGCGTGCTCGACGCGCCCGCCGAGGTTGTCCTTCTTCCCGAGGATCCGGAGCCCGTAGGCGACGTTGTCGAAGATCGACTTCGGGAACGGGTTCGGCCGCTGGAAGACCATCCCGATCCGGCGCCGCACCGATACCGGATCGACGTCCCCGCCCTGGAGGTCGATCCCGTGGAAGAGGATCCGCCCCTCGCTCGAGAACGACGGCACGACGTCGTTCATCCGGTTGAGGCAGCGGATGAAGGTGCTCTTGCCGCAGCCGGACGGGCCGATGATCGCGGTGACCGTGCGTCCGTAGATGTCGAACGAGACGTCCTTGATCGCGGCGGCGCGGCCGTAGTAGGCCGCGAGGTCCTCGATGCGGAAGACGGTCTCCTTCGCGATCTCGCGCTGCGGCGGCTGCTCGCGGTGCAGTTCGGCGGGGTCGAGCTGCATCGGGGACGCAACGTACATCAGCGGCCTCCAGTCAGTCGGCGTCGGCTGCGGA
>DATDKA010000143.1:0-11907 GCA_036520235.1 Gaiellaceae bacterium | reverse complement strand
GCGCCTCGCCGATCTTCCCGGCCCCGAGGATCGCGATCCGCCGCGCGTCGATTGCCACGCGGGGAGTCTAGGAGGGTTTGGTGGGACGTCGCTCGTCGCTGGGGTGCGATGGTCGTTCCGAGGCAAGGACGCAGGGAGCGCCCGTATCGAATGAGATACGGGCGCGACTGAGGACGCTGTCCTCGGGGCGAGCAGCGCGCAGCTGCGGCACAGCCGCATTGCGTCGAACGCTCCTATGCGCGGGTGCGCCGGACCTTCAGCCGGAGAACGTCGGGCCGGTGGTAGTGCCCGACGGGATCGAAGCGCTGGCGTTCCTCGAGCAGCCGATCGGCGACGAGCTCGGCGTAGAGAATCCCCTCCTCGTCGTACAGCGGGCCGGCGAGGTACGACCCGTCCGGCGCCAAAATGGCGCTCCCGCCGCGGCCGAGGACTTCGTGGCCGTCGAGCTCGGAGCGGAGCGGGAAGTCGTCCGGGTACGCCGAGGTGCGCTGGTAGTGGCTCGGGCTGACCACGAACGCGCGTGACTCGCGCGCGATGTGGACGAGCGTCGGCTGCCACGATGCACCGTCGTCCGCGGTCGGCGCGAGGTAGATCTCGACCCCCGACGCGTAGAGCGCGAACCGTGCGAGCGGCATGTAGTTCTCCCAGCAGATCAAGCCGCCGACCCGGCCGACCTCCGTGTCCACGCCGTGCAGTCCGCCGCCGTCTCCCTGGCCCCAGATGAGGCGCTCGTGGTTGGTCGGCACGAGCTTCCGGTGCTTGAGGTGCAGCGCGCCGTCGGCGCCATGGACGAGGAGAGTGTTGTAGAGCGTGCCCGGCCGGTCGGGCTCGACCTCCGTGACGCCCGTCGCCAGGACGACCCCGTGCTCGCGGGCAACCTCGCCAAGCCGGCGCTCCTCTGGTCCGGGCACAGCCAGCGACTCGCGGGCGATGGCCGCGAACACCTCCTTCGCGGCGTCGACGGACCAGCCGGCGAACGCCTTCGCCCACACGGACGACGGGTAGACGGGGATGAAGGCTTCCGGGAAGACGACCAGCGTGGCGCCACTGCCCGCAGCCTCGGCGGTGCGTTCCGCCAGTAGCTCGAGGGTCGCGTCCCGGTTCAGCACGACCGGCTCGACCTGGACGCAGGCGGCGATGACCGCGCCGTCCACTCAGCGACGCCCGAGGCGCTTCACGTAGGAGAGACCGGTGCCGAGCACCGACACTGTCGCCGTCTGCCGGCGGCGGCCGACGTTCACGCTCGCGCCGCGGCGCCCGAGGCTCAGGCTGCCGCCGCGTTTCCCGAGGTTGAGCGTCACCCCCGGCATGAGCCGTTTCCGCTTTCGAAATCGCCATCCCATCGTTCCAAACGCCTCCCTTGCTGGTGCTTTTCTGGTCACCGGCTGCCGTATTTCTTACACTCCGAGGCGATCCCCCGCCCAGTGTCTGCTGCGGTACAGACAGTTACGTTCGTCAACGCCGGGCTCTTTTCGATCCTGGCGGTTGTCGCTTTCCTCCAATGGCGGACTAGCGGCGGGCGGCCGCTGCTCTGGGCTGCGCTCGGCTTTGCCGCGATCGACCTCGTGTCGCTCGTCGGCCTCGTGAGCGACGCGCCGCCGGAGGGGGTCGTCCGGCTCGAGCTCGTCCTGCTCGTGCTCTACCCGTACCTGCTGTACAGGTTCACGACGGCCTTCGAGCGAGCGCCCGCGGGGCTCGAGCGCTTCGTCGGCGTCATGACGATCGTGCTCGTGCTTTGGTCCGCTGCGCTGCGCGACATCCCGACGGGGGACGAGGCCTGGTCGACGGGCTTCACCGTTTACGTGGTCGCGTTCCTCTTCCACTGGTCGGTCCTCTCGAGCATCGCGGCCGTCCGGCTCTGGCGCGCCGGGACCGGGCAGCCAAGCGTCGCGCGGCGGCGCATGCGCTTCCTCAGCGGCGCCTCCACGCTGCTGACTGCCGCCATCCTTCTCGCCGGCTTCGGGTCAAGCGAAGACTCGCTCCTTTCCCTCTTGATCAACGTGCTCGCCGGCCTGAGCGCGATCGGCTTCATTCTCGGCGTCGCGCCACCGATGATCCTGCGCCTGCTCTGGCGCCGGCCGGAGATCGCCCGCTCGCAGTCGGCGATCGCGGGTCTGATGCGTGCGGAGACGCCGGACGAGGTGACTGCGGGCGTCCTGCCGGCGATGGTCGGGCTCGTGGGCGCCCGGGCGGTCGAGCTGCGGGACGCGTCCGGTCAGATCGTCGGGTCCTACCGGCCGCGCGAGAGCAACGGCGAGGACGAGGTCGAGGTGCTCGACCTGGCGCTCCCGGAGGGGTCGCTCTCGGTCTGGACGAGCAAGCACGCCCCGTTCTTCGGCGAAGAGGAGCTGGCGATTCTCCGGACGCTTGGCTCGCTGACAGTGTTGGCCCTCGACCGCGCCCGGCTCTTCAGCCAGGAGCAGGCAGCGCGTCAGGCGCTCGAGGAGGCCGACGAGCTGAAGATGAACTTCGTCGCGCTCGCGGCACACGAGCTCCGGACGCCCGTCGCGGTCGTCCACGGTGTGATCGAAACGCTCGACCGGCGGGCAAGCGACCTCGACGAGCCCCAGCGGGTGGAGCTCGACGAGATGCTGCGGACGCAGACGAGGCGGCTCAAAGACCTGGTGGAGCAGCTGCTCGACCTCTCCCGGCTCGACGCCCATGCGGTCTCGATCGAGCCACGCAAGATCACGGTGCGCCACCGCGTCGAGCAGATCGTCGCGCTCGCCGCCGGCGAGCGGCTCAATGAGGTGCAGGTGGAAGTCCCCGAGGAGCTCGTGGCAACCGTCGACCCGAACGCGTTCGACCGGATCCTCTCGAACCTCGTCACGAACGCGCTGCGGTACGGGAAGGCCCCGGTCCGGATCAGCGCCGAGCGCGAGGACGGCAAGCTGCAGGTCGCCGTCGAGGACTGCGGCGAAGGTGTCTCACCGGAGTTCGTGCCCCGCCTCTTCGAGCGGTTCGCGCGCAGCGATCTCTCGCGGCGCCGGGCGACCGGGACCGGGCTCGGCCTCGCGATCGCCCACTCCTACGCGGAGGCCCACGCCGGTGAGCTGCGCTACCGCCAGGCCCTGCCGCACGGGGCGCGCTTCGAGCTCGTGCTCCCCAGCGTCACCGGGTAGCGGCCGCTGGTACGTTCCGGCGCGACCCTCTGCGGCACGCACGGTCCATCGACGAAGGGAGGGCTCGGATGAGTCTTCACGGACACCGATTCGGCCGGTTCGCACTCGTGGTCGTGGCCGCCGTCGGCATCGCGCTCTGGGGCGCCGGCGCCGCCGGAGCCGGGCATGGCCACGGGCACGGACACGGCCACGGGCACGGACAGGGACAATCGTTGTGGGGCTTCTACGACGACGTTCTACGCAGTGCGAAGTACGTCGACCTGACGCACACGATCACGCCGTCGATCCCGGTCTGGTCCGGGTTCGGCCCGTCGACCTTCATGCCGACGAAGAACCCGTCCACCGGGCAGCCGTACACCTACGCGGCCGACGGGTTCGAGGCGACCTCGTATCTGCTGCAGACCGATCAGCTCGGCACGCAGCTCGACCCGCCGGCGCACTGGGCGCCCGAGTACGCGGCGATCGATGAGCTACCTCCGACGTTCGCGGTCCGGCCGCTCGTCGTTATCTCGATCGTCGACCAGGTCCGCAGCAACTTCAACTATCACCTGCAGGTGTCGGACATCATGCGGTGGGAGCAGCGCTACGGCCGGATCCCGGAGGGGAGCGTGGTCATGGTCCGCTCCGACTGGTCGAAGCGCTGGCCTGATCCCGCACTTGCGACGTTGACCCGGTTCCCCGGCGTCTCGCTCGCGGCGCTCCAGTTCTTGCACCTCCAGCGTCACATCCTCTTCCACGGCCACGAGCCGCTGGACACCGACTCGACGCCGACGCTCGAGGGTGAGAGCTGGCTGATGCACAACGGGTTCGCGCAGGCCGAGGGAGTGGCGAATTTGGACAAGGTGCCGCCCACGGGGTGCCTGATCGAGATCGGCTACCCGAAGTTCGGCGGCGGGGTCGGGGGTTACGCCCGCTTCATCGCCATCTGCCCGAAGAGCTGGCGCTACGGCGTCAGCGTCGGGGAGCTGCCGGAAGCACCGCTGCAGCGGTACGACAGCATTCTCCACTGGGACGTCACGCTCGGCATGCGGGTGCGCTGAGTCGACGCTTCGGGGCCGGCGGCGATGACGTCGCCGGCCCCGAAGTCAATCGGGAGGTGATTCGCCGAAGAGAGTGGAGCCAGCCGGGCTCGAACCGGCGACCTTCTGGCTGCCAGCCAGACGCTCTCCCAACTGAGCTATGGCCCCGTCGCCTCGGAGTGTAGCCGCGAAGTCGTACGAATCCGCCCAGTTGATGCGAAGTCGTTGGTTGTTGCGTGCCGGCGCGAGGCGGAGCTGGATGTTGCGCTGCCCGACGAAGTCGCAGCGGCTTGTAGACGTCGACGCCCAGCAAATAGGCATGCCAGGCGATGCCCATCTCGGCGATCGCGCCTTTCTGGTCCGTCGTCAACATCGACAACGGATTGTAGTTGTCAACTCGGACGACTAGGCGGTGGCGACGTCGAGCTCGATCGAGGGCATGTCCCCCCAGAGCTCTTCCAGGCCGTAGTAGCCCCGCGTCTCCGGAGTGAAGACGTGGAGGACGACGTCGAGGTAGTCGGCGAGGATCCAGTTGCCCTGCGCCGCCCCCTCGAGCGAGCGAGGACGCAGCTGGTGGTCCCGCTTCAGCCGGTCCCGGACCTCATCCACGATCGACTTCGTCTGCCGCGCATTGCGACCCGTCGCGAGCACGAAGAAATCGGTGTAGACGCAAACCGGCCGCAGGTCGAGGATGACCACGTCCTCCGCCAGCTTCTCCTGGGCGAGGCCGGCGATGAGGCGAGCTTGTTCGAGCGAGGTCAGTCGGGAAAGATCCTTTCGCGTCAGGTCTGCGCTCAGTGTACCCCGGTGGTTCGGCCGTAAAGCCCGCGCCGCTCGATCTCCCGCGCCACCTGCGCCGGCAAGAGGTCGTCGACCGATTCGCCGTCCGCCAGCCGCTCGCGGATCTCCGACGAGGAGATCGGCCGCTGGTCGATCTCGAACACCTCGACGTCGCCGCCCGGCTCCGGAGCGCCAGGCCTCCGGGCCACCGCCACTTGGATGAGCTTCAGCACCTCCTCCGGCTCCTTCCACGTGTCGAACGCCGCCCACTCGTCCGCGCCGAGGACGAACACCGCGTCGTCGGGTCGCTCGTCGCGGAGGAAGTCGACGGTGTACGCGTGGTCGTCGAGCCGGAACTCCGTGTTCGGCACTTGCCCGAGCGCGAGCCGCGCAAGCTCGAACCGCTCCGCGGGCGGCAGGACCGTCGGCTTGTGGCCCGGCGCCGCCGCAACGAGCACGAGCAGCCGGTCGGCCCCCAGCTCGCGGAGCGCGCCCTCGGCGAGCGCGACATGGCCGAGATGCGGCGGGTCGAAGACCCCGCCTAGGATCGCCGTCCTCACGAGAGCTCCAGCACCTCGTCGCCCACCTCGACCTCCGCGCCTGTCTTCGCGCCGGCCGCGCGCAGCGCGTCCTCCAGCTCGACGCGGTCCGGCACGTCTCCGACGACCCGGTAGCCGCGGTCGGTGCGGAAGATGCGGTAGGCGCCGCGGCCTTCCGGCCGGGGCCGGTAGTCGAGAAAGTCCACAAGGCCGTCCTCCGGCTCGAGCTCGGGCTCCGGCGCCGGGGGACAGAGCTTGAAAAGCGCGCCCTTGAAGGCGTCAATTCCCTGCCCGGTCGCCGCAGAGGTCCGCACCACCTGCCGCACGCGCTCGTCCTCGAGCTCGAACCGCGGTTCCGGCGCGATGTCGACCTTGTTCAGGACGACGATCTGCGGCAGCCGGTCGAGGCCGGCGCCGTACGTGGCGAGCTCCCGATCGATGAGCTGGAACCGCTGCTCCGCTTCCCCTTCGGAGGCGTCGATCACATGGACGAGAAGGCGGGCGCGCTCGAGGTGCGCCAGGAACTCGTGACCGAGGCCGACCCCCTCGCTCGCGCCCTCGATCAGCCCCGGCACGTCGGCGACGATCAGTTGGCGCCCGTCCGGCGCCTCGACCGTCCCGAGCACCGGCGCGAGCGTCGTGAACGGGTAGTCCGCCACCTTCGGCTTCGCGTTCGAGATCCGCCGGATGAGCGACGACTTCCCCGCGTTCGGGAGACCGACCAGCGCCGCGTCGGCGAGCAGTTTGAGGCGCAGGTGGAGCTCCGCTTCCTCGCCCGGGACTCCGACCTCCGCGAACCGGGGCGCCTGCCGGGTCGGCGTCGCGAACTTCCGGTTCCCCCTGCCGCCGGCCCCGCCTCGCGCCACGACGACCTGAGCGCCCGGCGCGGCGAGATCGGCGATCAAGCGTTCCTCGTCGTCGAGAACCTGCGTCCCGACGGGCACGGGCAGCGCGACGTCCTCGCCGTCGGCGCCGTGCTTGCGCGACCCCTGGCCGTGGCCGCCGTTCCGAGCCCTGTAGGTGCGCGGTGCCTGAAATTTCCCTAGGTCGCGGAGGTCCGGGTCCGCAACGAGGACGACGTCTCCACCTCGCCCGCCGTCGCCGCCGTCGGGCCCGCCCTTCGGGACATACTTCTCGCGCCGGAAGCTGAGCGCGCCGTGGCCGCCGCGACCGGCCTCCACGCGAATGCGGGCCCGGTCGTGGAACATCGGGGCCGTCGGCCTTAGGAGGTCTCGGGCTCGCCGACGACGATCGTGCGGCGCTCGCCGCTGCGGTGGAACTCCACCTTGCCGTCGCGCGTCGCGAAAATGGTGTCGTCGCGGCCGAGGCCGGCGCCTGGACCGGGGCGGAACCGCGTCCCGCGCTGGCGGACGAGGATCATGCCGGCCTTCACGGTCTCGCCGTCGAAGATCTTCATGCCGAGGCGCTTCGCCTCAGAGTCGCGGCCGTTCCGCGAGGAGCCAAGTCCTTTCTTGTGTGCCATCTACGCCGTTTCCTTTTTCTTGGTCGTCGAGGTGCTTCGCTTCGGCTTCTCCGCCGCGCTTTCCTTCTTCGCAGCCGTCGAGCGCTTCGCGCCGATCGACTCGATCTGGATCTGCGTCAGGCTCGAGCGAAAGCCGGTGTGGCGGCGGTAGCCGGTGCGCCGGCGGTACTTGCCGATCCGGATCTTTTCGCCGCGGACGTGCGCGAGCACCTTGGCCGTGACGGGCGAGCCCTTCGGAGCCAGGTCCGGCTTCCCGTTTCCGCTCGCGAAGATGACGTCCGGCTTGAACGTCTTGTTCTCGTCGAGCGGAAGCCGGTCCACGAGCAGCTTCTCGCCCTCACGGACGACGTACTGCTTGCCACCGAGCTTGATGATCGCGTAATCGGCCATGGAAAAACGCGGGTTCCTGCCCGCGGGCCGGTCAGTCTACCAGCGGTTTTTCTGACTCAGGAGCGTCCGATTGCGCTGCAGCCGCAGGCTTCTTGCGGCGACGCCCACCGCGCGACCCCCGGCGGGTCTTTTTCTTCTTCGGCGGCTGCTCGCCGTTCCCGGAGGCGTCTTCCGCCTGGGCGGCGCCTGAGCCGAGCTCGCGGTCAGGAACGTGGATCAGCACCGGCGGCTCCTCCGCCTGGCCGTTCTCGCTCGGGGTTTCGACGGCCGGTCCCTGGGACTCCCCGCCGGACTCCCCGCCAACCGCGCTCGCCGCAGCGGGCTTCTTCTTGCGACGCCGTCCGCCTCGAGATCCTCGGCGGGTCTTTTTCTTCTTCGGCGCAGCTTCCCCAGCTTCGCCCTCCGCCTGCTCGGCGACGGCCTCGGCCGGCTCCTCCTCCTCCTCCTGGGGCTCTTCGGCGGCCTCGGTCGGAGCCTCAGCGGCCTTCGGTTTTCCCTGAGCGGCGCGGGAGCGGCGGGCACGGGTGGGCTTCTCCGCCAGCGCCTCGGCCGTGATCGGGGCCTGGACGGCGCCGTCGCCGCCGGCAAGGGTCGCGAACGCGGTCCCATCGAGCACGCGCTCGACGCGGAGCTTGACCCGCTTCCCGACCATCCCGGCCGCCCCCGCGACGGAGATCGTCAGGTCGCCCTCCTTCGCGACGCCGGCCGTCGAGTCGTGGAGGCCCACCTCGACGAGCTTCAGCTGGCGCTCCTCGCCCTCGGCGAGGGGTGACTCGGGCTGGAGCTTCGCGACCGAGCCGCGCTCGAGCACCTCGAAGTGGTCGGACGGCACACCCTCCTTGCCGACGAGGAAGAACCGCCGGCGCGTCCGCTCCTCGATCGCCTGCAGCCGGGTGGCCCCCGGTCCGATCAGGATCGTCGCGACGTGCGCGTTCAGCTCGACCTTGAACGCTCCCGTCCGCGAGCCCGCCGCCAGCCCGCGCAGCTTCCGCTCCGCCTCGACGGCGGCAGAGGTCTCGGAGATGACGATGCCGTCGCCGTGGCAGGTCGGGCAGCGCTTCGTGAGGATCTCGCGCGGCCCGTGCGCGACGTTCTGCCGCGTCATCTCGACGAGGCCGAGCGGCGAGATCTCGACAACGTAGGTCTTCGTCCGGTCGCGCTCGAGCTCGCTCTTCAGCGCGTTCTCGACGGCCTCGCGGTTCTTCGGGTTCGCCATGTCGATGAAGTCGATCACGATGATCCCGCCGATGTCGCGGAGCCGGAGCTGGCGGACGACCTCCTTGACTGCCTCGAGGTTGTTCTTCGTGATCGTGTCCTCGAGTCGCTGGCCCGAGCTCTTCGAGCGCGAGCCGACGAAGCGCCCGGTGTTGACGTCGATGACCGTGAACGCCTCGGCGTAGTCGAACACGAGGTAGCCGCCCGACGGAAGGTCGACCCGCCGCGACAGAGTGGACTGGATCTCCCTCTCCACCCCGAAGTCCTCGAAGAGCGTGGCCTTGCCGCTGTGCTTGTGCACCTTCTCCGCCATGTACGGCGAGGTCTTCTTCAGGTACCCGACGATGCGCTTGTAGGTGAGGTCGTGATCCACGACCGCCTGCTCGAAGTCGTTCGTGAAGAGGTCACGGACGACCCGCAGCGGCAGCTCGGCCTCCTGATAGACGAGCGCCGGCGCCTCGACCTGCTTTGCCTGGTCCTGGATTGCCTTCCACAGACGCTCGAGAAAGTCGATGTCGCGCTCGACGTCTTCGGCGGACGCGCCTTCGGCGGCGGTCCGGACGATCACGCCGCCCTTCTTCGGCCCGACCGACTTGAGGATCTCGCGGAGCCGCGACCGCTCGTCGTCGGGCAGCCGCCTCGAGACGCCGAACCCCTCGCCGCTCGGGACGTAGACGACGAAGCGGCCGGGCAGCGAGATCTCGGTCGTGAGCCTCGCGCCCTTGGACTTCATCGGGTCCTTGACGGCCTGGACGAGGATCTCCTCGCCCCGGCTCAGGAGGTCCTGGATCTTCCGGCCCTGCCGCCGGCCCTCGAGCTCCGGTGTGACGATCTCGTCGACGTACAGGAAGCCGTTCTTCTCGAGCCCGATTTCGACGAACGCCGCCTCCATGCCGGGCAGGACGTTGTCGACGGTGCCCTTGTAGATGTTCCCGGCGATCGAGCGACTCTCGTCGCGCTCGAGATAGACCTCGGCGACCTTGTCGTCCTCGAGCACGGCGACGCGCTGCTCCGCGACGTCGACCGAGATCACGAGCTCGCGTTTCGCGGGCGGCGGGAGCGTCCGCGGGGTCGCCGTGCGCTTGCGGGTCGTCCCGCGTGCCTGGCGCCCACCGCGGTCGGACCGGCGCCGGTCACCGGTGCGCTGCGGCTTGTCGGCCGGTTCCTTCTTCTCCTCGGAGGCGCGCTCGGCGGTCTCCTGGGGCTTGCGGCGGTTGCGTCCACCGCGATTTCCACGGCGGCGGCGCTTTCTGGGTTGTGCGGGATCGCCCGTCTCGGCGGGCGCGTTCGTTACGAGCTCGTCGCTCGGCTCGGCCCGCTCCGGGGCGGGCGTAGGTTCGGCTGGGCGCTTCTTGCGCCGGAACCACTGAAGCAAGAGAAATCTCCTTGGTGATGAGCGCGCGCATGACCTCCAACTTGGGCGTTTCCGGTCACGCGCTGCGCGAAATAGGACACTGAAAGTTGCATAAAGCTCGCCTTCAGGCTAGCAGTCGCCCCAGCCGGGACCGGCTCAGGCGGCCGCCGGCCGGAGCTTGGCGCGGCGTGTTCTGATCGCACGGAGCCGCTGAGAGAGGCGGGCCCAGGCCCACGGCTCGACCTCCGAGTACCGGCCGCGCGACTGGCTCCTCGTCGCGGCGAGATACTCGAACCAGGCATCGGCCTCCTCGATCAGCAAGAGCTCGTGCGGATCACGTCTCCCAGCCACCGGTACCTCCGTCGAATCGATGTTTCGGATCGTAGGACCAGCGGCGGACGGCAGGAGCCGCTGCGGGCTCCATGCGCCCAGGAAGGGAGCTAGCGTCGGCGCATGGCGATCGCCTGCAGCACGCCGATCGCAAGCAAATTCGTGACCATCGCGGAGCCGCCGACGCTCACGAACGGGAGTGGGATGCCGGTGATAGGTGCGATCCCGACCGTCATCCCGACGTTGACGAAGATCTGGAACAGCAGCGCAAACACGATCGCGCCCGCGACGGTGGCGCAGAAGGGATCTCGGGCCGTCGCGATCACCCGGACGCCGCGCCAGATCAGCAGCAGATAGAGTAGCAGGAGCACGGAGGCGCCCACGAACCCGCGCTGCTCGGCGATCGAGGCGAAGACGAAGTCCGTGTGATGCTCCGGCAGGTAGTCGAGGTTCGTCTGCGTCGCTCCTGCGACGCCGCGACCCGTCGAGCCGCCCGAGCCTACGGCCGTGATCGACTGGTTGATGTTGTAGGCCGCGCCCTGCGGGTTGTCGCTCGGGTGCAGGAACGCAGTGATCCGAGCCCGCTGGTAGGGGGCCAGGATGTCGACGCCGAGCGACGGGGCGAGCCAGAGCACGATCGTCCCGACGAGCAGCGCGATCGCCGCGAGGATGCCGAGGTGCCGCCACCGCGCGCCGGCGAAGAAGAGCGCCGCCGCGAGGATGGCGCCGTAGACGAGCGCCGTGCCGATGTCGGGCTGCATGAAGACGAGCAGCGTCGGCAAGGCCGCGACGCCGATCGCGACTGCGACAGTTCGCCACTCCCCGATCCGCCGGCCGCGGGTCGCGAGGACCCCGCCGAGCACGATCGCAAGGAGCAGCTTTCCGAACTCGGACGGCTGGAACTGGAAGAAGCCGAGGCTGATCCAGCGGGTCGAGCCCCGCGCATCGGTGCCCATGGCCATCACGAGCAGGAGCAGGAAGATCAGCCCGGCATAGAGGACCTTGCGGTAGCGCCGGTAGTACTCGGGGTCGACGAAGAGCACGCCGATCATCCCGAGCGACCCGATGACGGCGAAGATCAGCTGGCGGTAGACGTAGTACTCGGGATCGCCGGCGACGTCGTGGCGCGTGACGCCGTCCACGGCCCAGAGGCCGTAGCCGACGAGGCCGACGAGCGCAGCGAACATGACCCAGTCGAGGCGGCGCAGGAATGCGACCGCACCGACGGCCTCCCGGCGCCGCCGGCGGACCCGCGGAGACAGTGGGGCTGCGTAATCAGTCACTGGGCACGTAGGTCTGGAAGCTGGCGCGCTTCCCGAAGTAGCTCTCGAACACCTTGAGCGCCGCAGGCGCCGCAGCCGTCCCGCCGTGGCCGCCGTTCTCGATCAGTGCGCACACGACGAGCTCGGGCTTCGACGTCGGGCCGTAGCCGCACCACCACGACTGGTCGAACATGATCCCGTCGACGCTCTTCTCGGCGGTCCCCGTCTTGCCGGCGATCGGGATCGGAAACGCTCCGAAGATTCCCGAGGACGTGCCGTAGGACGCGTGCGTCGCCTCGTAGAGCCCGTCCTGGACGGCGCGGAGCTCGTCGGCCCGCACGTTCACCTGGTGCGGGGGCGGCGAGAAGATCGCCTTGACGGCGCCACGGTTTCCGGCCTGCTCCACGCTGGAG
>DATDKA010000142.1:0-4490 GCA_036520235.1 Gaiellaceae bacterium | reverse complement strand
GCGGCGGCTCAGCGACCGGAACCGAGCTCATTTAGCCCTTGATCTCGGTCCAGGCGGACTTCCAGTCCTCGTACGTCTTGCAGGTCTCGCCTCGGTCGTCACCGCAATCCGCGACCGGCGTGTCCCAGTAGTAGACGTCCTTCCACCAGGCCTCGTCGGTTGCGTGGTACGTGTTGCAGTGGTCCTTGTCCTTGGTCAGGGCGCATGCCTTCTCGTTCGAGGGCGCCTCGCCGAAGTACTCGGCGACCTTGGCATTCGCCGCCGGCGAGATGATGTAGTTCATCCAGAGGTACATGCAGTTCGGATGCTTCGCCTTCTTGGCGATCATCCACGTGTCCGACCAGCCGGTCGTCCCCTCCTTCGGCTTGACCGACGACACCGGCACCGGTGGCTTTTCCGCCGCCATCAAGTTCGTCTGATACGGCCACGTCGTCCCGACTGTGGTCTCGCCTGACTTGAAGGTCGTCACCTGGGAGGCGTACGTCGTGCCGTCCCAGTACTTGGCGATCTGGGGCTTCTGCTTTTTGAGCAGGTCCACTGCGGCGTCGAACTGCTTCTGGTCGAGCTCGTAGGGATTGTCGATCTCCAGGTCCGGCTGCGTCGCCTTCAGATAGACCGCCGCGTCGGCGATGAAGATCGGGTTGTCGTAGACCGACAGCTTCCCGGCCTGAGAGCCGTCCCACATCGGAGCCCAGCTGTCGGTGTTCGCGGGAAGCTTGTCCTTGCGGAACACGAGCATGTTCGGTCCACGCCCGTGCGGCACGCCGTAACCCTGGCCGTCGACGGTGTTGTACGACCTGTTCTTGAGGCCGTCGAAGACGTCCGCATAGTTCGGCGTGAGGTCGAAGTTGACGGGAGCGACGTCGCCGCGAGCGATCATTCGCAGTGTTGCGTCACCCGAGGCGGAGACGCCGTCGTACGCACCGGTACCCATGAGGTCGACCATGTCGTCCGAGCTCGCGCCGTCCTTCGTGACGACCTTGCAGCCGGTCTGCTGCGTGAACTGCTTGGCCCAGGACTTGTCCGCATAGCCGGCCCAGATCACGAGGTTGACCATCCCTTCGCTCCGCGCCTTCTGCTTGATCTCGTCGAGGTTCGCGCCGAGCCCGGGGATCGCGGTCGAAGCCGCGGTGCCCTCCGTCGTCGTGCCGCTCGAGTCGTTGTCGTCGCCGCCGCAGCTCGTCGCCGCGAGCAGCGCGATGACGACGTAGACGGCGAGGCCGGCCCAGCGGAACCGGCGCCATCGTCCTTTTCTCATTCGTCCTCCGTCTCTCCCCCCGGATCGATTTCGTAGGTGTGCTCTGGACGCCACTCGAGGCGGACTGGGCGGTCACGCGCCTCGACGACGTCAGCCGAGGTGGTCTCGAGGTTCTGCCGGACGACGGTCAGCGCACCACCGCCCTCGAGGTCGACGATGTACCGGGTGATCATCCCGACGTAGACGACCTCGCGGATGCGCCCGCGCTCCGAGATCCAGCCGGGCGTCGGCTCGTCCTGCTCGCTGAGGAGCCGGATCTTCTCCGGCCGGACGGTGATCCGCCGGCCGTCGCGTTCCAGGACGTTCGAGACGCCCACGAACCCGGCGACGAACTCGCTCTCGGGATGCTCGTAGACGACGGAGGGCGGGCCGACCTGCTCGATCTTCCCGTCGCGGAAGACGGCGAGCCGGTCGCTCATCGTCAGCGCCTCCTCCTGGTCATGGGTGACGTAGACGAAGGTGATCCCGACCTCCTGCTGGATCCGCTTCAGCTCGATCTGCATCTCCTGGCGGAGCTTCAGGTCGAGGGCACCGAGGGGCTCGTCGAGCAGGAGCACCTGCGGCCGGTTCACGATCGCGCGGGCCAGGGCGACGCGCTGCCGCTGCCCACCGGAGAGCTGGGACGGCTTGCGCGGTGCGAGACCTGCCAGTCGCACCATCTCGAGCGCCTCGCCGGCGCGCCGGTGTCGCTCGTCCTTGCCGACGCCCTTCACCATCAGGCCGTACTCGACGTTCTGCCCGACCGTCATGTGCGGGAAGAGCGCGTAGTCCTGGAAGACCGTGTTGACGTTGCGGTCGAACGGCGGCCGGTTCGTGACGTCGCGGCCTTGGAGCAGGATCCGCCCGTCGTCCGGCAGCTCGAAGCCCGCGATCAGGCGCAGGGTCGTCGTCTTCCCCGAGCCGCTGGGGCCGAGCAGCGTGAAGAACTCCCCGGCGGGGATCCTGAGGTCGATCCCGTCGACCGCGGCGACGTCGCCGTAGCTCTTGGAGAGCCCTACCGCCTCTACGTCGGGCGGCCGTTCCGCAGCCTGGTCGTCCGGGCTAGTCCGAGCGGGAGCTTGCGTCGACAAGCGACTCCTCGAGGAGGTCCAGCCCCTGGGCGAGGTCGACGTCGGAGATCACGAGCGGGACGAGAATCCGCACGACGTTGCCGTAGAGACCGCAGGACAGAAGCACAAGGCCCTTTTCGCGGGCCGTGGTGGTCACCCTGGTGGCGAGCTCCGGCGAGCGCTCCGCGAGCTCGATCGCGAGCATGGGGCCGAGACCGCGGACCTCGCCGATCGAGGCGTTGCGCGCCGCGAGCAGCTCGAGCCGCGCGCGAATCGTCTGGCCGATCTCGTTCGCGCGCGCCAGGAACTCGGGCTTTCGAACCTCTTCCAGCACCTC
This sequence comes from Gaiellaceae bacterium, assembly GCA_036520235.1. Taxonomy (GTDB): domain Bacteria; phylum Actinomycetota; class Thermoleophilia; order Gaiellales; family Gaiellaceae; genus JACDAN01. The sequence goes on along the minus strand of DATDKA010000142.1, from coordinate 1,846 downwards.
GATCGCCGCGACGCAGGCGAGCGGGTTGCCGCCGAAGGTCCCGCCGAGGCCGCCGGGCTCCACGGCGTCCATCACCTCCGCCGGTCCGGTGACGGCGCCGAGCGGCAGTCCGCCGCCGAGCGACTTCGCCGAGACAAGCAGATCGGGCTCGACGCCGTAGTGCTCGATCGCCCACACCTTGCCGGTACGCCCCGTGCCGCTCTGCACCTCGTCGGCGACGAGCAGGATCCCATGCCGGTCGAGGAGCTCCTGCAACCGCTGCGGGAAGTCGGGAGGCATCGGGATGAACCCGCCCTCGCCCTGCATCGGCTCGAGCACCGCGCAGGCGATCGTCTGCGGGTCGGCGTCCTCCTTCAACACGTTCTCCACCGAGGCGAGCGCGTCGTCGGACGAGATCCCGTGGTACGGGTGAGGCGCGGCCGCCCGGTAGACCTCCGGTGCGAAGGGGCCGAAGCCGCGCTTGTACGGCACGACCTTGCTCGTCATCGTCATCGTCAGCAGCGTCCGGCCGTGGAACGCGTGCTCGAACACGAGCACCGAGGGGCGGCCGGTCGCGGCGCGGGCGATCTTGACTGCGTTCTCGACCGCCTCGGCGCCGGTGTTCAGGAGGATCGACTTCTGGTCGGAGCCCCGGCACGGCGATTGCTCGGCGAGTAGGCGGCAGACCTCGACGTACGGCTCGTACATCCCGACCATGAAGCACTGGTGGAGGAAGCGGTCGGTCTGCTCGTGGATCGCGGCCGCCGCGAACCCGTGGCCGGTGTTCTGGCAGCCGAGCCCGCCCGCGAAGTCGATGTAGCTGCGGCCGTCCGCGTCCTCGATCCGCGCGCCCTCGGCGCGCTCCACGACGAGCGGCGGCGTGGCGATCCCGCGCGCGACGTAGCGCTCGCGGGCTGCGATCACCGCCTCAGACGACCCCGTTCGCTCGCGCAGGGACATCCCTAGGGAGCCTACTCAACCTGCCCTAATCTTCTCCGTCTTGATCGCAGTCGTCGGAGCCGCCGGCACGATCGGCCGGAACGTCGCCGCGTTTCTGGAGGCCTGGGGCGTGCCGTATGCCCGGCGGGACTTCCGGCTCGAGGGCGAGCAGCGGGTGGACGCATCGGACGCCGGCGCCGTCGCCGGGGCGCTCGACGGGGCGTCGGTTTGCGTGAACTGCGTCGACTACCGCCTCAATCTCCCGGTGATGGAGGGCGCGCTCGAGGCCGGCGCGCACTACGTCGACCTCGGCGGCCTCTACCACGTCACGAAGCGGCAGCTGCAGCTGGATTCGGCGTTTGAGGAGCGTGGGCTCGGCGCGCTGCTCGGGATGGGGTCGGCGCCGGGAAAGACGAACCTGTTGGCGGCGGCGGCGGTGACGCGGCTCGGCGCGGCGCCGAGGTCGCTGGAGCTCTGGGCGGCGACGCGCGACCCGGCCGCGGAGGGTCATCCGTTCCCGGCGCCGTACTCGGTGCGAACCCTGCTCGACGAGCTGCACATGCAGCCCGTTGTCGTCGAAGGCGGGCAGGTTCGGGAGGTCGAGCCGCTGGCCGGCAAGGCGACGCGTGAGCTACCGGAGCCGGTGGGCGCCGCAACCGGCATCTACACGCTGCACTCCGAGCTGGCGACGCTGCCGTCCGCGTTCCCGAGCCTCGAGTCGGCCTCGTTCCGCTTGTGCCTCTCCGACGGGTTGCTGGAGAAGCTGCTCGCGCTCCGCGAAGGTGATCCCGAGCCGGAGCCCTACACGCAGTCGGCGGCGTCGGTGGCCGTCCATCTGGTGGAGGCTGTGAGCGACGGGCGACGCGTCGTGGGATGGACGCTGACGCGCGGGGGGTCGGCCCGGTCGACCTCGGAGCCCGCGGCGCGG
>DATDKA010000141.1:0-3821 GCA_036520235.1 Gaiellaceae bacterium | reverse complement strand
CTTGATCGTCCCGGGCTCGACGATTGCCACATGGATCCCCCACGGCCGGAGCTCCACGCGAAGCGAGTCCGTCATCGCCTCGAGCGCGAACTTCGACATCGCGTAGGCACCGAGAAAGGGGAGCGCGCTCCGGCCGGAGATCGAGCCGATGTTGACGATCCGGCCTCGCGCCTCGCGCAGCGCCGGCACAGCGAGCTGCGTCACGCGCAGCTGGCCGACGACGTTGACCTCGAGCTGGCGGCGGAGCTCGTCAGCATCGAGGAACTCGAGTGGCCCCGCCACCGCGATTCCGGCGTTGTTGACGAGCCCGTGGAGCCGGTCGACCTCGAGCGCGGCGGGCGGATCGGTGACGTCGAGCAGCAGCTCCTCGCTTCCGGCGGGTGCATCCCCCTCGCGCCGGACTCCGGCAAGCACCCGCCAGCCGTGTCGCGACAGCCTGACGGCGCACGCCTGACCGATTCCGGACGACGCGCCTGTCACGAGAACCGTGCGGCTCAATCGAGCAGCCAGGAGGCGATCTTCGCGCGCTGCACGCGCGAGTAGCCGCCGTACGCCTGGATCCAGAGCGCGCGCTTGTAGTACTCGTGGAGCACGTGCTCCCAGGTGAAGCCGATGCCGCCGAGCGCCTGGATCGAGCGCTCGCAGGCCGCCACCGCCGCGTCGGCCGCATAGGACTTGGCCGCGGCGACGGCGACGTCCGCCTGCTCGTCATCCTCGGCGACGCACCACGCGGCCCAGTAGGCGAGCGAGCTCGCGAGCTCCGTCTCGACGAACGTGTCGGCGAGCTTGTGCGAGACGGCCTGGTAGACGCCGATCTTCCGCCCGAACTGCTCGCGCTCCTTGGCGTAGGCGATGGCCAGCTCGAGCGCCTTCTTGCCGATCCCGACCGCCTCGAGTGCCAGCGCCGCGAGCTGCTCCTGCTCCGGCCGCGACTCGTCGAACAGCGACTCCCCGCGGTTCGCGCGCCCGGCCTCTTCGAAGAGCACGGCCTGGTCGACGAACCCGAGCTCCGCCGAGCCGAGCTCCTCCTTCGACCAGCCGCCGTTCTGGAGGACGTCGCGCGCCTCGCGCCGGAGCATTTCCTGTTCTTCGGTGAAGGCGAACTGCACTATCGGCTCCTCGGGAGGCCGAGCACACGCTCGGCGATGATGTTGCGAAGGATCTCCGATGTCCCCGCCTCGATCATGTTGCCGCGGCTGCGCAGCTGCTGGTGGCGCCAGTACCCGTCGTCCTCGCCGCCGAGGATCTCCATTGCGAGCTTCGTCAGGCGCTGGTTCTGCTCCGACCAGTGGAGCTTCGAGACGGAGCCCTCGGGACCGGGGATGCCGGTCTTCATCAGGGTCGTCAGCGAGCGGTAGTTGGTCAGCTTCAAGGCCTGGAGCTCGATCCACTCCTGCGCGACACGGTCGCGGATGATCGGATCGTCGGCGCCCTTCTCCTTCGTCAGTGTCACGAGCTTCTGCACCTGCGCCTCGAGCGCCCCGCCGAGGGCGAACCCCAGGGTGCCGCGTTCATGGAGGAGCGTCGTCATCGCCACCTGCCAGCCGCCGCCGATCTCGCCGAGGAGGTTCTCCTGCGGCACCTCGACGTCACTGAGGAAGATCTCGTTGAACTCGGCCTCACCGGTGATCTGGCGGAGCGGCCGGACCTCGACGCCCGGCGCCTTCATGTCCACGATGATGTACGTGAGACCCTCGTGGCGCTGCGACTCGGGGTCGCTGCGGCCGACGAGGATGCAGTGGTCGGCGATGTGCGCGAACGACGACCAGACCTTCTGGCCGTTGACGACGAAGGAGCCGTTGCGCGGCTCGATCGAGGTGCGGACGGCGGAGAGGTCGGAGCCGGCGCCCGGCTCGGAGAACCCCTGGCACCAGATCTCCTCGGCGGAGAGGATCTTCGGGAGGTAGCGGCGCTTCTGGTCCTCCGTCCCGTGGGCCATGATCGTCGGCCCCGCCATCCCGATCCCGATCACGCCCATGTGCGACGGCGCCTCGGCCCGCGCGAACTCCTCGAGGACGATCGCCTGGTGGCTGTAGGGCGCGCTCCGGCCGCCGTACTCCTCGGGCCAGGTCAGGCCGGCGTAGCCGGCGTCGTAGATCTTCCGGCTCCACTCACGGGAGTCCCCCGCCGGCAGGTTCTCCTGCAGCCACGCCCGGACCTGGTCGCGGAACGCGGCTTCGTCGGGGCTGTCGCGGAGGTCCACGGGGCTTAGCCTATAACGGGTGCTACCGACGGTAACAAGTGATCTTCTGGCCGTCCTCGACGAGGCCGTGGCCGAGTCGGAGCGGCGACCGCCGCGGCTCGTGGACGGGCGGGTCGAGTTCGACGAGGCGTACCACCGGGCAGGGCGGGCGGTCTGGGCGACCGGGATCGTCGGCGCCGGTGCGCGGGAGCAGGCGGCGCTCTTCTACGAGGTCGCGCAGGCCGGCGAGGGCGGCCATGCCTGCCCGGTGGTCTGTACCGCGGGACTGGTACGCGCGCTGCGGACACATGCTTCGGACGAGCTACGGGAGCGATTCCTCCCGCCGCTCCTCGACGCCGACTACGACCGGGCGCAGCGCGGCGCGCAGTTCTTGACGGAGCGGCACGGCGGGTCCGACGTCGGCGCCAACCGTGTGGAGGCCGTCCCCGACGGCGACGTCTGGCGCCTCCACGGCGAGAAGTGGTTCTGCTCGGTGGCGGACGCGGACCAGTTCCTCGTGACCGCGCGGCCGCGTGGCGCACCGGATGGCACGCGCGGCATCGGCTGCTTCCTCGTCCCGAGCGCCGACGGCGGCTTCCGGATCCGCAAGCTCAAGGACAAGCTCGGGACGCGGGCGCTCGCCACCGGCGAGATCGAGTTCGACGGGGCTGTCGCGTACCCGCTCGGCCCACTGGAGGACGGGTTCCGGATCGCGGTCAGCGTGCTCAACACTTCGCGCTGGTTGAACGCGGTCGGGTCGAGCGGGTTGATGCGCCGGGCCTGGCGGGTCGCGTCCGAGTTCGCAGCGGAGCGGGAGGCGTTCGGGCGCGTGATCGCGGAGTTCCCCCTCGTCCGCGAGAACCTGGCGGTGATGAGGGCTGAGACCGAGGGCGCGGCGGCCTCGACAGCGGAGCTGACAGAGCTCGTCGAGCGGATCGACCGCGGCGAGGCGACCGCCGAGGACGTCGCCTGGCACCGCGTGCTCGTCAACGCGAACAAGTTCGTCACCTCGCTGGCGGCGACGAAAGCGGTGCGGCGGGCGATCGAGACCCTCGGCGGGAACGGCACGATCGAGGACTTCTCCCCGCTGCCGCGGCTCTACCGGGACGCGATCGTCTTCGAGAGCTGGGAGGGCACGCACAACGTCCTCTGCGCCCAGGTGCTCCGTGACCTGGCGCGGTTCGACGCGGTCGACCTCGTCGCGGAGCGGGCGGGCGCGACCCCGGAGGTCACGGAAGGGCTACGGCGCGCGGTGGAGGATCCGGACTGGGGCGCGCTCCACGGTCGGCGCCAACTCGACCGCCTGGTGCGCTCGCTACAGATCTCGGCGCTGCGCGAGGCAGACGTTGCGAGCGCCGAGCTCCTCGAGCGCCGCCATCTGATCCCCGGCTGGCAGCCGGAGTCCGACCCCGACTACCCCGACCTGATCGAGCGCACCCTGGCCAAGTAACAAGTTGTTACTTGGCCGGCTCGGCCCGGCTCAACCAAGCGGAGTTGGGCGACTGCTCGAGCCGTTCTGGTCTTGTAACAACTTGCAACTAGCCCTCAGCGGCCCTGCGCCATGGCGCCTCGGAGGGCCATGCAGGTGCTCGTGGCGTGGGCGATCAGGCGGTCGTTCTCGTCGACGATCCGGCACTCC